>JBOHZR010000322.1:0-2582 GCA_050738595.1 Steroidobacteraceae bacterium
GGGCGCCGCGGGCAACGTCAAGCGGCGGCTCTTCGTCGGGGACGAGGAGGACGGCGAGGACGTGATCCGGATGCTCGAGGCGTACAAGAAATCCTTTCCCGATGAGATCAAGTGCTTCCAGCTGCAGCGGCGCGTGACGGGTGTCGAGGTCGCGGTCGGCGCTTTCTTCAGCGGCAAAGAGTTCATTTACCCGATCAACGTCAACTTCGAGCACAAGAAGCTCTTTCCAGGGAACATCGGACCGTCGACCGGGGAGATGGGCACTTCGATGTTCTGGAGCGGCCCGAATCGGCTCTTCAATCAGACGCTGAAAAAAATGGAGGCCCGCCTCGCCGAGGAGGGCTACGTCGGCTACATCGATCTGAACTGCATCGTGAACGGCAACGGCATCTATCCGCTCGAGTTCACCGCGCGCTTCGGCTATCCGACGATCAGCATTCAGCAGGAGGGCATGACGACCCCGATCGGCCACTTCATGTACGACCTCGCCTCGGGCATGAGCCCGAAGCTCAAGGTCAAGAGCGGCTTTCAGATCGGCGTGCGAATCGTCGTCTCGCCGTTCCCGTTCGACGACGACGCGACGTTCCTCTCGGTTTCCAAGAACGCCGCGATCCTGTTCAAGAAGGGCATTCCCGAGGAAGTGCACATCGAGGACGTGAAGCAGGTTAACGGCCAGTGGTACGTCGCGGGCACTTCCGGGGTCGTCCTGATCGTATGCGGACTCGGCCAGACGATGCGGCAGGCGCAGGCGCAAGCCTACTCGCGCGTCCGCAACATCATGATCCCGGACATGTACTACCGCGACGACATCGGCGAGCGATGGTTCGAGGACCACGACAAACTGCACACTTGGGGCTACCTGCGCGAGATTTGACCCGTGGCGGCCGGAGCGACCGGAGCGACCGGAGCGATCGGAGCGACCGCTTCGACCGCGAGTACTACCGGCGCTACTACCTCGATCCGCGCACCGCCGTCACCTCGCCTTTCGAGGGGCGCGCTCGTGCGCGGCTCATCGCGGCATTTGCGGATCTCGCGGGGCTTCCCGTCGGCCGCATCCTCGATGCCGGCTGCGGGATGGGACGGCTGAGAAGGCCGCTCCTCGAGCGCTTCCCGCGTGCCGAATACGTGGGTCTCGAGGTGAGCGAATACCTCTGCCGGCGCTACGGCTGGGAGCGCTGCGGTGTGGAGGACTATCGCTCGCCCGAGCGCTTCGACCTCGTCATCTGCTACGACGTACTGCAGTACCTCGAGGAGGCGGCCGCGGCCCGCGCGCTTGCGAATCTCGCTGCCCTCACGCGCGGCGCACTGTACTTCAGCGCGCTCACGCTCGCCGACTGGCGCGAGAACTGCGACCGGCGGCGCACGGATCGCGACGTGCTCATGAGGAGCGGAGAGTGGTACCGCTCGCGGCTGCGCCGCGCCTTCCGCGAGGTCGGCGCGGGCTTGTGGCTGCGGCGTGGAGCGCCGCTCGTCCTCTGGGAGCTCGAGCGCCGCGTTTGAGCCGAGCATCGGCATGATATACGGCGCGCGTGAGCGCCCTCACGCGGGGCGGCGCGACACGATTTCGATGCCGCAGACCGGCAAATCGCTGGTGGTACCCCCGCGTACAATGGCGCGATGAGATTCGAAGGGCCGATCGAGTGCTGCTGCACGGCCTCGGCATGCGTCACGCTCAGCGCGCGGGCCGAGCACGGCGAGCGCGCGTATCTCACGCTCGCCGTCGCAGCGCCGGCCGATCTTCCGCCGCGACTCGACGTGGGAACCGTTGAATGGCTCGACGGGGGATCGTGCCGCATCGTCACGCCCGGACGCGAGTGGCGTCTCGAGTCGCGGCGATCGTTCGTGCATCGCGACGCCTCCGCCGCGTTCTATGCGGCGCTGCCGCCGCGCCGCGTGCCGCTCGCGAAACGCATGCTCTTCAGGCTCATGCTTGCCGCTGCCGGGAGTCGCATCGGCCGGCGCTGGCTACGCTAGCCGAGCTCGTGCCTCGCTGCAAAGCAGCAGCGAGGCTCGGCACTAGCGCGCGAGAAAAGTCAATGCCTCCAGCGCGGAACCGGCACCCGCGGCGCGCGTGTTAAGATCCCCCGGCGCGTGAAGAAGAGCTCCTCCCAGGGCCGCTCACGCGGGCTCAGCTCCAAGCAAGGCTGGCAGCAGCGAAGGGTCGCCCACGATGTCGATCGAAGTCCGCTCGCAATCAGACTCGCCGGTGATCACGCCTGCCCTTGGCACGCACGCGGGCCCCCGCCGCAGCTCGCGAATGCTCGAGAACTACCTCGGCGATATCGAGTACTTGCTGCGCGAGCAGCGTTTCGCGGAGGCCGCGCCGCTCGCGCTGGCCCTGCCGCACATCTGCTCCGCGCTCGCGCACGCCGATCTGGCGAGCTCGCGCGCGGCCTATCGGGAGTGGTGCGAGATGTGGGTACGGCCGCGGGAGGAGGACACCTCCCTCGCGACACCGACTCCCGCGGACTTGGAGCGGCTCGCGGACATGAAGGGCGTCGAGCCCGAGCTCGCCGCGCGGCCTGGGGTGCCGGCGCTCGCGCTGCGGCGCCTGCGGCTGCGGCGGCTCGCCCGCGCAGCCC
>JBOHZR010000323.1:0-8351 GCA_050738595.1 Steroidobacteraceae bacterium
CCGCAGTTGCGGTCGATTGATCGGCCGCTGCATGCGCTCCTTGCCGCACCGCGCAGCGCCTCGCGTGGGCGGCATAACCCCCGGAAGGAGGAACCATGAGGCATTATGAGATCGTCTTTCTGGTCCATCCGGATCAGAGCGAGCAGGTCCCGGCGATGATCGAGCGCTACAAGTCGATGATCGCCGCGGGCAATGGCCGCGTGCATCGCCTCGAGGATTGGGGGCGCCGACAGCTCACTTATCCCATTGCCAAGGTTCACAAGGCGCACTATGTGCTCATGAACATCGAATGCGAAGGCAAGACGCTGAACGAGCTCACCGGCGCCTTCCGGTTCAGTGATGCGGTGGTCCGCCATCTGGTCGTGAAGATGGACGCAGCCGTTACCGAGCCTTCCCCGATGGCGAAACTCGATGAGGACGAAGGCGGAGGCGGACGCCGCGAGCGCCCGCGTGAGGAGGCCGCCCCGTTGGCCGACGAGGACGAGAGCATCCAGCCGGAGAGCGCATCATGAGCCGTTTTTCCCGCCGCAAGAAATTCTGCCGCTTCACGGCCGAGGGTGTGAAGTACATCGATTACAAGGATCTCGGCACGCTCAAGAGCTATGTCACCGAGACCGGCAAGATCGTGCCGAGCCGCATCACGGGCACGAAGTCCTTCTATCAGCGCCAGCTCGCAACGGCCATCAAGCGCGCACGCTTCCTCGCGCTGCTGCCCTATACCGATCAGCATTGAGGCACTCGCGATGGACGTCATTCTTCTCGAGAAGGTCGCGAATCTCGGCAACATCGGGGATCGCGTGAAGGTGCGCTCGGGCTTCGGGCGCAACTTCCTGCTGCCGCACGGCAAGGCGACGCTGGCGACCGCGGAGAACGTCGCGAAATTCGAGGCGCGCCGCGCCGAGCTCGAGCGCACCGCGCACGAGCAGCTCGAGAGCGCACAGCGCCGCTGCGAAGATCTGAAGGATTTCCGCCTCACGATCACCGCGAAGGCCGGCACGGAGGGGAAGCTGTTCGGCTCGATCGGCACCAGCGACATCGCCGAGGCGTGCACTCGGGCGGGCCACCCGATCAGCCGCAGCGAGGTGCGGCTGCCCGCCGGCCCACTGCGCACGGTCGGCGAGCACGCGGTCACTCTGCACCTGCACGCTGACATCGACGCGCAGCTGCCGGTCACCATCATCGCCGAGGAGTAGCCGGCGCCGCTCGGCGCGCCGGCGGCATCTCCCGGCATCCACACCGCGCGCACTGAAGCGTCCGTGGCCGGTCCAGCCAAAGCGCACCGCAGCCCCGACAGCTCCGTCATCGACGTCCGCACACCGCCGCACTCCGTCGAGGCGGAGCAGGCGGTGCTCGGCGGATTGCTGATCGACGCTTCCGCCTGGGATCACGTTGCCGACGTGGTCCGGGCGGAGGACTTCTACCGTCCCGATCATCGCCTGATCTTCGAGAGCATCGGCGTGCTCGCCTCGAGCGGCAAGCCGTGCGACGTGGTGACGGTCTCGGAGCATCTCGAGCGCACGGGCAAGCTCACGGATGCGGGCGGACTCGCCTATCTCGGCACTCTCGCGCGCGACACACCGACCGCGGCCAACGTCCGGGCCTATGGCGACATCGTCCGCGAGCGTTCGCTGCTGCGGCGGCTCATCACGGTCGGCACGGAGATCGCCACATCGGTGTTCGGCAGCGAGGGCGCGAGCGCGCGCGATCTCGTCGACCGGGCGGAGCAGGGCGTATTTGCGATCGCGGAGGCGGGTTTCCGCGGACGCGAGGGTGCTGTCGCCGTACGATCGCTTCTGCCGGGCATCATCGACCAGATCGATGAGTGGCACACCAACCCGGACAAGATACGGGGACTTGCCACGGGATTCGCGGATTTCGACAAGATCACGGGCGGGCTTCGCCCCGGTGATCTGGTCGTGATCGCGGGCCGTCCGTCGATGGGCAAGTCGACGCTGGCGGTGAACATGGCGGAGTACGCGGCCATCAATCCCAGCATCCGCGCCTCTGTCGCGATCTTCAGCATGGAGATGCCGTCCGACCAGATCGTCACGCGCATGCTCGCCTCGATTGGGAGTGTGCCGCTCGGGAGCCTGCGCAGCGGACGCATCTCGGACGAGGACTGGGTGCGCATCACGGGCGCGACGAGCCAGCTCTCGGAGGCGAAGATCTTCGTGGATGAGACTCCGGCGCTCACGCCGACCGAGCTGCGCGCGCGGGCGCGCAGACTCAAGCGCGAGCACGGGCTCGGTCTGATCGTCGTGGACTACCTGCAGCTGATGCAGGTGCCGGGTACCAAGGAGAATCGTGCGACGGAGATCGCGGAGATCTCCCGCGGTCTGAAGGTTCTGGCGAAGGAGCTGCAGGTTCCCGTGATCGCACTCTCGCAGCTCAATCGCAGCGTCGAGCAGCGCGAGCACAAGAAGCCCGTGATGTCTGACCTTCGCGAAAGCGGTGCAATCGAGCAGGATGCGGACATGATCCTGCTCATCTACCGCGACGAGGTCTACAACAAGGACACGACCAAGAAAGGCATCGCGGAGATCGACGTCGCCAAGCACCGCAACGGCGAAATCGGCATGTTCTATCTGACCTTCCAGGGCCAGTACACGCGCTTCGTAAATCACGCGCCCGACTCGTACGCCGAAGGCATCCTGCGCTGATGCAGCTCATCCGCGCGATCATCGACACGAGCGCGCTGCGCAGCAACCTCCGCCAGATCAAAGCCCGCGCGCCGCGCTCGCGCGTGATGGCCGTCGTCAAAGCGAACGCCTATGGCCACGGCCTCGTACCGACGGCGCTCGCGTTGGCCGAGGCCGATGCCTTCGCCGTCGCGCGGGTCGAGGAGGGCATTGCGCTGCGCGAGGCGGGCATTCGTCAGACGATCATCCTGCTCGAGGGTGTCTTCAGCGCCGAGCAGCTCGCAGAGGCGGCCGAGCACCGCTTCGATATCGTCGTCCACGATCCTCTGCAAGTGGCGCTCCTCGAGCGCTATGGTGGCGTGCACCGCTTCGTCGTGTGGTTGAAGATCGACACCGGTATGAACCGCCTCGGCTTCCGCGCAGAGCAGTTCCCCGCGGTGCTGGCGCGCGTGCAGGCGCTCGCGACTCGGCCCGCCGAGATGCGCGTCATGACCCATCTCGCGCGAGCGGACGAGCGCAACTGCGACATGACCCGCCGTCAGATCGATCGCTTCGCCGCACTCACCGCGAGGCTCGGGCTCGCGCGCAGCATCGGCAACTCCGCCGGTATTCTCGGCTGGGAGGGTGGCTGCGGGGATTGGGTGCGACCCGGACTCGCGCTCTACGGCATCTCGCCTTTCGCCGGCGAATCGAGCGCGCAGTTCGGACTGATCCCGGCGATGACGCTCGCCTCAACGGTCATCACCGTACGGCGTGTGCCTCGCGGGGAGACGGTAGGTTATGGGGGCGTATGGTCGGCCGAGCGCGACTCGCGTATTGCAATCCTCGCGGGCGGGTACGGGGATGGTCTGTTGCGCAGTCTCGCGATCGGCACGCCCGTGCTCGTCAACGGGCGGCGTGCGCCGCTCGTGGGGCGCGTCGCGATGGATATGATCGCGGCGGACGTGACGGAGCTCCCGGAGGTGGACGTGGGGACGCGGTGCGTGCTCTGGGGCCGCGGTCTCGAGGTGACCGAGATTGCAGCTCACGCGCAAACCATCGCCTACGAGCTCCTGTGCGGTGTGCGCGCGCGCGTACCGCGCGAGGCGATCTGACTCGACGGTGGCGAGCTCGAGCTGAGGTACATCCATGTCCACGCTGGCGCTCCATCAGCTCTTGCCGCTCGCCGAGTGGGCCAACTTCTATGTCCTGATCGGCACCTCGGCCGGCGCTCTGACGGGATTGACGTTCGTCGTGATCACACTCTCGGGCGATCCCGGCACGGGCGTGGGTTCCGCGGCCACGCGCCTCACGGGCCTGCGTGCGTTCATCACGCCCACGGCTGTTCATTTCGGTTCGGCACTGTGGATCTCGGCGCTCCTGTGCATCCCCGGCCACACCGCCCTCAGCGCGGCGATCTGCATCGGTGTGACGAGCGTCGCGGGGATCCTCTACAGTGTGCGTGTGCTGCGCTTGATGGCGGCAATGCGCGCAGATTACCGCCCGTTCGTGGCGGACTGGATCTGGAACCTCGTCCTGCCTGCGCTCGCCTATCTCTGTCTGCTTGCCGCAGCCTTGCTCATCGCGCGGTATCCGCCGCCATCGCTCGACATCGTCGCCATCGCGACGCTTGTGCTTCTGAGCATTGGCATCCACAACGCGTGGGATGTGGTCGTATGGTTCACGACGGAGCGGCACGCTCATCGGGACCGTCGGCGGTAAGCCGGTGCCCGCACGCACTCAAGACGGCGCCGCCGTCGCCGCGCCCGTCAGCCCTCGAAGAACCCCATCTTCACGCCCGCGAGCTGGATCACGTCGTTGTCGGCGAGACGGCGCGCCTGCGCGCCGATCGGGGCGCCGTTGACGAGCGGGAAGTTGTTCGCCTTCTCGCTGTCGACGTGCACGATGAAGTAGCCGTCCGAGCGGCGGGTGATGGCGGCGACCTGGATGCCGGGGCGGCCGAGCGTCGTGAGGGCCTTGTTGAGCTCCAACTCGCGGCCGGCGAATGCGCCGGAGAGCACCTGCAGTTTCGCCTTTCTGACGGCCGCGTGTCCGTCGAGTGCGGCGCGCACCCCGGAGGCCCCCATTCCCATCGAGGCGGACGGGCCTGGCGCGCCTGCCTGGTCCACGGCCTCGCGGACCGTGCGCAGCTTCTCGACGGGCCTCGCCGAGGGCTGGATCACCATCGTCTTCTCGAACTCGTCCTGCGCCTCATCGTCCTCGACGAAGCGCAGCTGATGATGTCCGACGGTGATCACATCGCTATGTTGCAGGGCGTGCTTCTTGATGAGCTTGCCGTTGACATAGGTGCCGTTGGTGCTGTTCAAATCCTCGAGGAACGAGTCGTTGAGGATATTGATGATGAGGGAGTGATGGCCGCTCACGGCCGCATTGTCGATGCGGATGTCGTTGTCCGGAAGCCGCCCGACCGTGTAGCGCTCCTTGTTCATGTTGTACTCGGCCATCACTTGGCCGTCCAGGCTCAGTATCAACCTAGCCATGCGCCTTAAGCTCCCAGCCGAAACGGCCACTCATCCCAACCAGCCCAGAATCTTCTCGAGGATTCCACCCTTGGCGGGAAAGGCCTCGAGGACATGAGCCATGACGACCGAGATGTTGTCACGACCCCCGTTGTCGTTCGACAGTTGAATCAGTTGTTTGGCGACCATGTCGAGGTTAGCACCAAAGGTACTGATCGTTAAGTGAATATCGTCATCTTCCACCATGTCCGACAGGCCGTCCGAGCACAGCACATAGAAATCGCCCTTCTGAACCGGCACGTCCTGCACCTCGACCTCGACGTTGGGCTCGACCCCGAGCGCGCGTGTGACGTAGTTCTTGTTCGTCGCCCGCTGCGCTTCCTCCACCGAGTAGAACCCGCGATCGACCAGCTCCTGCAGCAATGAATGATCGAGCGTCACCTGGTCGAACTTCTCGCCCCGCAGACGATACAGGCGCGAGTCCCCGACATGCGCGACGGCCATGCGGTCGTCGAAGAACAATGCGCTCACCACGGTCGTGCCCATGCCTTCGCACTGCGGCTGCGTCCGCGCGGTCTGATAGATGATCTTGTTGGCCCGATGAATGGCATCGCGCAGGATGATGCTCGGGCGCGACATACCCGTTGCGGGGTCGTTGACCCGCAGATCCTCGCGCTCGACCGACTCGCGCACGAGGTTGACGATCGTCTTCACGGCGATGCCGCTCGCGACCTCGCCCGCGGTGTAGCCGCCCATGCCATCGGCGAGCACCAGCAGGCCGATGTCGGGGTCGAAGGCGATCGTGTCCTCGTTGTGCTCCCGCACCTTACCGTTGTCGGTCTCGCCGACGAAGTTCAGCTTGCCGTGCAGGCTCATCGAGTGGTTTCCGCCGGGCCGCGGGGAAGTGTGACACGCATCACGTTCGAACGAGTGCCGGCCGTCGGTACGAGACATCCTCGCCCAGCAGCGCGACTCGGCTCCGAAGCTCTTGCAAGCAGTGCTCCCCGGTCACAAGGTCCGTCCGGCGCTCGATGGCCGGCGCCCCCTTTCTTGGGCGCCTAAGCTAACATGGCCGCCATCCCTGTCCGAGCGTCTGGTCACAAACACGTAATGCCGCAGATGGCGAGCCGCTCCCCGATGTCCGTCTTCATCTGTAACGTCTGCGGTGGCGAGACGCCGAAATGGCAAGGCCAGTGCCCGCATTGCGATGCGTGGAACACGCTGGGCGAGCGCAAGGCGCTTGCACGCCACGGGGGCTCGCGCGTGAAAGTGGCGCCGGGCGCGCCGCCCCGAGCTCTCGGGGAAGGCGTCGCCGAGGTCACCGAGCGCCTGAACACCGGACAGGCCGAGCTCGACAGGGTCCTCGGCGGGGGGCTCGTCAAAGGCTCCGTGAGTCTGCTCGGCGGGGACCCCGGGATCGGGAAATCGACGCTCCTGCTGCAAGTGGCCGCCCATGCGGCGGCGCACGGGTTCAGCGGCTCCGCAGGCTGCAATGTCCTCTACGCGAGCGGGGAGGAGTCGGTACCCCAAATCGGGCTTAGGGCCCGGCGGCTCGGGCTCGCCGCGGAGCGGCTGAGGCTGATCGCCGAGACCGACCTCGAGGCCGTGACGGCTCAGGCGGCCGCGCAGGATGCGGCCGTGCTCATCGTCGATTCGATCCAGACGATGCAGACGAGCGCATCGGCATCGAGCGCCGGCGCCGTCTCGCAGCTGCGCGAGTGCACGGCCGAGCTCGTGCGATTTGCGAAGTCGACCGGGACCGCCGTCGTGATCGTCGGGCACGTGACGAAGGAGGGCACGATCGCAGGTCCCCGCGTGCTCGAGCATCTCGTCGATACAGTTCTGTACTTCGAGAGCGAGGTGAGCAGCCGATACCGGATCGTGCGCGCGACGAAGAACCGGTTCGGGTCCGCGGGCGAGCTCGGCTTCTTCGCCATGTCCGAGATGGGTTTGCGGGAGGTGCGCAATCCGGCGGCGATCTTTCTTGCGCGCGGGCCGGAGCCCGCCGCCGGCAGCATCGTGACGGTGGCGCGCGAGGGCGGCCGAGCGCTCCTCATCGAGCTGCAGGCGCTCGTCGATCGAATGCGCTTCGGCGCTCCGCGCCGCATTGCGCAGGGTCTCGATGCGAATCGCGTCGCGATGCTGCTCGCGGTGATGCATCGCCACGCCGGTCTCTCGCTGCAGGAGCACGATGTCTTCGTCAACGTCGTCGGTGGCATGCAGATCGTCGAGACGTCCTCCGACCTGCCGGTCGTGCTCGCGCTCGCCTCGAGCTTGAAAGATCGCACGCTCGAGCGCCCGCTCGTCGCGTTCGGCGAGATCGGCCTGACGGGGGAAGTGCGGCCGGTCGCCTACGGCGAGGAGCGGCTGCGCGAAGCGCAGAAGCAGGGCTTCCGCCGCGCGATCATTGCGCGCGACAACGCGCCGCGCCGTCCGCTCGAGGGGCTCGCGGTACACGCCGTCGCACGCGTGGCCGACGCGCTGGCGGCCGCCATGGCGTAGTCTCCCCGCGCGAGGCAACGGCGGCTGGCGGGTTGCCGAGGCCGCGGCGCACCGCCCACCGATGAGGCGCCGCGTTTGCCTACGCCGCTGCAGCGTGCGTCTGCACACGGACGGTGCGTACCGCGTTGTCCGCGATCTGCAAAACCTCGAACAGGTATTCCCCGACCCGCACGGTCGTTCCGGGCTCCGGGATCGTCTCGAGCTGCTCGAGCAGCAGGCCGTTGACGGTCTTCGGTCCGTCGGTTGGCAGGTGCCACTGCAGCGCGCGATTGAGCGCGCGGATCGTCGCGCTCGCATTCACGATGAAGACGCCGGGCCGCTCCGTGTGGACGTCCTTGTGTACGATCGTCGCTGGATCGGTGGTGAACTCCCCGACGATCTCCTCGAGGATGTCCTCGAGCGTCACGAGTCCCTCGATGTCGCCATATTCGTTCACGACGAACGCATGCCGCCGCCGGTTGCGCTGGAAATTCGCGAGCTGCACCGCGAGGGGCGTGCCCTCCGGCACGAAATACGGCTCGCGGCTTCCGGCGATCTCGACCAGCCGCTCGCGCGAGAGCGTGCCGCGGGCGAGCTCCTGGGCGACGCGCTTCATGTGCAGTATGCCGACCAGATTGTCGAGCTCTCCGTCGTAGACCGGCAGCCGTGTGTGCGGCGTCACGCGCAGCGTCTCGAGGATGTCTTCCCAGCTCTCGGCGAGATCGATGCCGCCGATCTCCTGCCGCGGGATCATGATGTCGTTCACGGTGAC
>JBOHZR010000324.1:0-6251 GCA_050738595.1 Steroidobacteraceae bacterium
GGCCGGCGCCGGCCGCCGCTGCGCCGCAGGCCCGCGCCGCCCACGCGGCCTACCTGGTCGGAGTGCTCGCAGCCGCCTACTTCCTCGCCTTTCTCGACCGCCAGTCTTTGAGCCTGTTCGTCGTGCCGATCGAGCATGACCTGCACCTCACCGATCTCGAGATGGGACTGCTGCTCGGGTTTGCGTTCGGGCTGCTGTACTCGGTGCTCGGAATACCGCTTGGATTGCTCGCCGACCGCTCGAACCGGCGCCGCCTCGTGATCGCCGGGGTCTCGTGCTGGTCCGTCGCAACGCTCGTGAGCGCGCTCGCCGGCAGCGCGGTGCAGCTCTTCGTCGGGCGTATCGGCGTCGGGATCGGTGAAGCGGTGTTGGCTCCGGCGGCGGCCTCGATGATCTCGGACGCCTTCCCGCCCTCCTCCCGCGGACGCGCATTCGGCGTGTTCTCGCTCGGCACCACCTTCGGTGCGGGCACCGCCTCGCTCCTCGGAGCCGGTGTGATCGCCGCGATGTCGAGCCGAGAGCTGCGCCTGCCGATCCTCGGAACGCTCGAGGCCTGGCAGGTCACGCTGCTCGTCGTGGCGCTCACCGGGATTCCGATCATCGCCGCGATGATTGCGGTGCGCGAGCCGGCGCGCCTCGTGCGCGCGTCCGGGCCACATGTCGCGCTCGTGCTGCGTCATCTCGGGCGGCACTGGCCGCTCTACGTCCTCATCTACCTCACGAACGTGCTCGCCTCGCTGATGGCCTACGCTTTCTATCCGTGGGTCCCCGCGGCAATGGAGCGGACTTGGCACGTGAGCGGGCAGTCGATCGGCGTGCATCTCGGCCTGATGATCATCGTGCTGTCGGGAATCGGCATATTCCTCGCGGGCTGGCTCGTCGACCGATTCACCCGGCGGGGCCGGCAGCACGCGATTGCGATCGTCGGGACAGTCGTCTTCGGCATCCTGGCAGTGATCGCGGCCGCCATGTTCAGAATGCCGGGAGCGGAGCTCACCTGGGCAATGATCGGCCTGTACATCTTCCTCGTGCACATCTATTTCCCGTTTTCGCTGCTCGCCCTCTCCATGGTGACCCCATCCTCGGCGATGGCGAGCGTCTCGGCGATCAACTTCATGCTCACGGGAATTCTCGGCCTGTCGCTCGGCCCGGTGCTCGTGGTGCTCGTCTCGCAGCACTTTTTCACGGGCGCGGCCGCGACCGGCTACGCCATCTCCGCGGTGTGCACCTCGCTCGCGCTGCTCGGCGCCCTCGCCTTCGCCCTGCTGATCGTGCCGCTGAAACGCTTTGCGCCGGCAGCCGAGCTTTGAGGGCGTCTCAACTTTCGGGCGTGGCGCAAGTACGAGAGTGCGCGAAGCCCTGGTCGCTCACATCGGTGTCGGAACCGAGCCGCGACTGAAGAATCGCGAGCGCCTCGGCGGGTGCGTCCGCGAACGCAAAGAGCTCGAGGTCTTCATGGGCGATCGTGCCGTGGCGGACGAGCGCATCGAAGTTGATCACCTCGCTCCAGTACGAGCGTCCGTACAGAAGGACCGGCAGGTGCCGATCGAGCTTGCGTGTCTGCGCCAGCGTCAGGAACTCGGTGAGCTCATCGAGCGTACCGAATCCGCCGGGAAAGACCACGAGCGCCCGCGCGAGGTGCGCGAACCAGAGCTTGCGCATGAAGAAATAGTGAAACTCGAACGACAGCTCCCGCGTGATGTACGCATTCGGCCGCTGCTCGCGCGGCAGGCTGATGTTGAGGCCGACCGTGCGGCCGCCGGCCTCCGAGGCGCCGCGGTTCGCCGCCTCCATGATGCCGCCGCCGCCGCCCGAGCAGATGACGTACCGGTGCTCGTGGGTGGGCAGCCCCTTGGACCACAGTGTGATCAGCCGCGCAAGCTCCCGCGCTTCATCGTAGTAGCGCCCGAGCGGACCGTCCGGCGCAATCCGCGCCGAGCCGAAGAACACGATGGTGTCGCGCACGCGCAGGCGGCGGAAACGCTCGAGCGGCTCGATGTACTCCGCCAGGATGCGCAGCGGCCTCGCCGCATCGCTCGTGATGAACGACTCGTCGAGGTAGGCGAGCGGGTGGCGGGGGCGATCGCTGAGTGGCATGGATTCACCTCGGGCGCGCTCCGTTTGGGCGCGCACGGTTCGGGCGCGCTCACCGCGAACGCGCGAAATCGACGAAGCCGCGCTCGACGTCCGCTTGGACGAGCTCGACCTCGATGCAGTCGCCCACATCGAGCGCCTCGGAGCCGCGCACGAGCTTGCCCTCGGCCATCGGCCGCGCGATGCGCACCCAGACGCCGTCTTCGTTGACTCCGCTCACCACCGCTTGGAAGCGCTCCCCGATGCGCGGCGTGAGCAGCAAGGCGGCGGCGGATTTGCGCACGCGGCGCTCGACCTTGGCGGCGTTGGCCTCCTGCTCCGTGCAGTGCGCAGCGAGTGCCTCGAGCTCCTCAGGCCGATACGGCGGGGGGCGACCGGCGAGCGCCGCCTTGAGGAGGCGGTGGGTGATGAGATCCGGAAAGCGCCGATTGGGCGCGGTGGAGTGGGCGTAATCGAGCACGGCGAGCGCGAAATGCCCGGGACCGCGCGCGCTCGGGCGCTCCGCGACGTATTCTCCCCGGCCGAGCAGCTTCACGACGGCGAGCGACAGGTCGGCAAAGCGCGCGGGATCGGCTGCTCGCCGACTCCGCAAGAAGGCATCGAGCGCGAGCGCATCGGGCGTGTCCGGCAGGCTCTGTCCGAGTGAAGCGGCGAGCGCGGCGATGCGGCTCCAGCGTTCGGGCGCCCGCAGCACGCGCCGCAGCGACGGAAAGCCGCTGGTGCCCAGGAAGCGCGCGATCGCGCCGTTCGCCGCGATCATGAAATCCTCGATGATCTCCTTCGCGCGGTTCTTCTGCTCGGGACGCAGATCGGTCAGCACGCCGCCCTCGAACACCGCGCGCGCTTCCCCGGTCTCGAGATCGAGTGCGCCGTGCGTGCGGCGCAGACTCTTGAGTCTCGACGCGATCTCGTCCTGCCGGCGCAGCTGCTCGGCGAGACCCGGCACGGAGGCGACGCGCGGGGGCGGTGCACTGCCCCCCGCGAGCCAGGCGCCGACGCTGTCGTAGGCGAGCTGTGCGTGATTGCGCACCCAGGCGGGGTATACCTCAGCATCCGTCACGGCGCCCTCGGCGCTCACGGTCAGCTCGACGACCAGCGCGAGGCGGTCCGCATCCGGCGCGAGGGAGGTGAGGTCCGTCGAGAGGCTCTCCGGGAGCATCGGGAAGATCTGAGCGGCCGTGTAGACGGAGGTGGTGTTCTGGCGCGCATGCGCGTCGATCGGGGAGTCCCGCCCGACGAGTGCGTCCACGTCCGCGATGCCGATCAGCACGCGCGCCGCTCCGCCTGTGAGCGGCTCGACGACCTCGATCTGATCGAGATCGCGCGAGTCGTCGTTGTCGATGGATGACCAGAGAAGCCCCCGCCGGTCGCGGACGGCGGCCCCATCACCGTGCGCAGCGGTGCCGCCGCTGCCGGACGACGGCGACGCGGGCGGCGCGTGCGCCGGCCGGATCGCGGCGGCCTGCCTCATCGCCTCCGGCGAGAAATCCGGCAGCAGCCCGCGCTCGAGCATCGCCCGCCGCGCGATGCGCCGCAGCTCAACCGTGCCGATCATGCTTGCAGTGCCATCGCAACTGGAACGCGCGCCGCGCGCAGCGCGGGCAGCAGCCCGCCGATCAATCCGACGATGCATGCGCAGAGAATGCCGATCGCGATGAGCCCGGGTCCGATCCGCAGATGGAAGATGACCTGGGCAAGATCGTCGTTGCCTCCGCTGAGCGTTCCCACGGTATTGCCGTCGAAGCCAATCCAGGCGGCGGCCGCACCGATCAGTGCTCCGAACAAAGCGAGGAGCAGCGCCTCGACGAGCACCGATGCGACCACGGCAGCTGCGCCGAAGCCGATCGCCCGCAGCGTTGCGATCTCCGTCGTCCGGGCACTCACGGCCGAGTACATCGTGTTGAGCGCGGCGAAGACCGCGCCAACGGCCATGATCGCGCCGACGAAGTAGGAGATGAATGCCAGCAGCCTCCCGAACAATTTCGACTCCTGCTCGTAATACTGCGTCTCTGTGCGCGCGCTCACCTGCAGGGTCGAGTCCGTCGAGAGGGCCCTGTTGAGGGCCGTGAGCGCGCCCGGCCCGTCGAGCTTCACGGTGACGGAGTTGAAGACCGTACGGTGATATGCGGCGAGCACCGTATCGGCATCTGCGAGCAGCTCCGAGTCGTGCATGCCGCCGCCGCTCGTGAAGGCGCCGACCACCGTCCACTCGTTCTCGTCGAAGCGGATGCGGCTGCCCACCGCGAGACCGCGATAGCGCTCCTGCGCGGCGCTCCCTGCGATGAGCTCTCGCAGCCCCGGCTTGAAGGCTCTACCGGCCGTCAGCCGGATCTCCGGGCGGAGCTCGAACGCTTGCGGCGAAATCCCTCTGAGCGTCAGCGCGCCGACCGCACCGGAGTCCCGGCGGGGAATATTGATAGACGCGAGCGTCTCAGCGGACGCGATGGGCTTGCCGGCCGCATCGCGGGCGATGCCTGGCTCCTCGAGAAGCGTGAATACGGTTTGCCGCGGCAGGCTGCTGCTCACCTCGTTGCTCGCCTCTTTGTGGAGCACGATGGCGCGGTCGGGTCTGCCGGTCGCAGTCAGCGCGTGTACGAGCCCGGTCGAGAGCGAGAGCACCGAGATGAGCACCGCCACCACTCCCGCGATGCCGATCACGATGACGAAGGATGTCCGCGCGCGCTGCGGGAGGGTCCGCAGATCGAAGACGACGACGGCCGCGATTTGTCGAAAGGCGCTCATTACCGGCCCCGGTCAGTGCGCCGCGAGGGCGGCCGCCACGTGCAGGCGGCGGGCGCGCAGGGCGGGAGGTACTCCGCTTGCGAGCGCGAGCAGCATCGCGACGCCGGCGGCGGCCGCGAACACCACGTGCGGAACGTGCATCCGGCCGGCTCCAACCGTCACGCGCGCGGCAGGGATCACGACAGCGGCGAGGCCGACGCCGACCATCGCCGCAACGACACTCAGCAGGAGGGCCTCGGCGAGCACGAGCCACTGCACGGTCGAATCGCTGAATCCGAGGGTCTTGAGCACTGCGAGCTCGGGAATGCGCTCGCGGACCGACTGCGCCATCGTATTTGCGACGAGAAACAGCAGCGTGAAGAGCACCGCGCCGACGATCGCGTTCACGAGATAATTGATATCCCCGACCTGACGCAGGACGGATTCGAGGAATTCGCGCTCGCTCTGCGTGCGGGTCTGGTTCGGCGAGTTCGCGAAGAGGTCATCGATCCGCTGCGCGATGCGGTCCACCCGGCGCGGATCCTTCACGCCGACCGTGAATTGAATTGACGTGTTCTTGTCGGCGGCCCGCGCCTCGTTGATGTAGTCGTAGTTGCCGAAAATCTGCGTGGCCGAGTCCGGATCGTCCATGTCGTACAGCCCGTCGATATCGAAGACCCAGGCGGAGGAGCCGTCCTTCTTCACGAGACCGAGCGCATGAAGGGGAATGCGGTCGCCGATTTTCCACCCCTCCTTCTTCGCGAGTGCCCTGCCGACGATCACGCCCGTGCGAGTGCGCAGAGCTGCGGCGAGCTCAGCGGGGGGAACTTTCATCTCGGGCTCGATCGTGAAATACGAGGCGAGATCGGTGCCCATGACGACCTGCACGTCCGAGGGTCGCTGGTACGTTCCCGCGAGAAACGCCATTCCGCTGACGGCGGCAACGCCCGGCACGGCGGCGATGCGTGCGGCGTCCGCGATGGGCATGGGGTGGCCCAACACGCGGCTGAACACGACGAGCCGCGCGGCACTCGTGCGGCTCACGGCCTGTTTGATGCCGATGTTCACCCCCTGCAGTACCCCGAACAGGAGGAAGGCGGTCACGATCGACAGGAACGTGAGGATCGTGCGCCCCTTGCGCCGGCGCAGGGCTGCCCAGATGAGCGGAACGTACTTCACGAGATCCGCCCGGGCGCCGGCGGTGGGCTCAGGCGATCGGGCGCGCTGCGAGCTCTACGCCACGGCCCTTTCGTCGGCCTCGATGAGCCGGCCCTTGTCGACGTGCAGACGGCGCGAGGCGTGCGCAGCGGCCAGCGGATCGTGCGTGACCATGACGATCGTCTTGCCCTGCTTGCGATTCAAAATCTCCAGCAGCCCCAGAATCTCCTCCGCGCTCCCGCGATCGAGATCCCCCGTCGGCTCATCGCACACCACCA
>JBOHZR010000325.1:0-6425 GCA_050738595.1 Steroidobacteraceae bacterium
GGCGATCGCGTCGCAGTCGCACCGGTGCGCGGTTGCGGCCGCTGCCCGTCCTGTCTCGCGGGCGAACCCGCATGGTGCAAGCAGCTGATGTTGCAGGGCGGCGGCTACGCTGAGTTCGCGGTCGCGAAGGACCGCCAGTGCCTGCGGCTGCCCGCGACCACGGCCGTGGAGGACGGTGCGCTGGTCGAGCCGCTCGCAGTTGCGCTGCACGGTGTCATGCTCGCCGGCCTGACTCCGGGGGCGAAGGTGATGGTGATGGGCGCGGGCCCGATCGGCCTCGGCGTGGCGTACTGGGCTCGGCGGCTCGGCGCGACGGGTGTGGCCGTCACCGATCTCACGCTGCTGCAGGCTGACCGCGCGATGGAAATGGGCGCGACGGCCTTCATCAAAGCGGACGAGGAGGCGGTACGAACGGTCGATGGAGCGCTCGGCGGGGCGCCGGATGTCGTCTTCGAGTGCGTCGGCCGGCCGGGAATTCTCGCGCGCGCCCTCGAGCACGTGCGGCCGCGCGGGCTCATCGTCATGCTCGGTCTCTGCACGGCGCCGGACAGCTTCGTGCCGTTCCAGGCGGTGTCGAAGGAAGTGCGCATCCTCACTTCGGCATTCTTCAACATGGGCGAGTATCGCGCGGCGCTCGATGTGCTCGATGGCGGGCGCTCCACGGCGAAGGCCATGGTGACCGGCACCGTCTCCCTCAGCGAGATGCCGGACGTATTCGAGGCGCTGCGCCAGCGCACTTCACAGTGCAAAGTGATGGTGCGGCCGGACTGATCGCACGCGGTGGCTCTGGCAAGGAGACGCACGATGGCTGAAGCGCACATCGTTCCCCCCGGCATGCGCCTCGCGAGCCCATCGGGTCTGCGCGCCGAAATCAACGCGAACGGATCGCTGCGCCGCCTCGAGTGCGGCGGGCTCACGCTCTCGCTGTACCTCGGCAACGAACTCGAAGGGGGGCCGGCGAACCTCTATTTGCGACGCCGCTCGGCGGCCGCCGAATGGACCGCGCTGCTTGGCCCGAGGAGCCCCACCCGCTTCGCGGCGAGCGCAGCGGGCGACCGGCTGATCGGAGCCGGCGAGTGGCTCGGCCTGCAATATTCGATCGCGCTCGTGCTCGCGCGCGAGGTCTCCGCCTGGTTCTGGCACGTGCGTATTCGGAACACGACCTCGACCGCTCACGAGCTCGATCTCACGATGGTTCAGGATCTCGCGCTCGCGCAGTACTGGGCGGTGCGACTGAACGAGTACTACGTCAGCCAGTACATCGATCACACGCCGCTGCGCGACTCGGTGCACGGGCATGTGGTCGCGTCGCGGCAGAATCTCGCCGTCGAAGGCCGGCATCCGTGGTGCCTGATCGGCTCCCTTCGCGCCGCCGTGTCTTACGCGACGGATGCGCTGCAGTTCCATGGGCTTGCGGTCCGCGCTGGGCAAGCGCCCGCCGTGATGACGGGCGAGCTGCCCGGGAAGCGGCTGCAGCACGAGCATTCGATGGTCGCGATCCGCGATGCGCCGCTCACCATCGAGCCGGGCTCGCACGCGGCCGCTGGCTTCTTCGGATTGCACGTCGCCGATCATCCCGAGGCCACCTCAGTCGCGGATCTGAGCCGGTTGAACGCCATCCGTTCACTCCCGGAGGCGACCGCGCAGATCGAAGAGAGCGCTCGCGGGCACTTGCCCGCGGGGCTTGCGCAGGAAACACCCTCGGCATTGCAGAGCGCGCCGCCGCAGCGCGCGGCGACGCTGTTCAGCGCTCGCTCCCTGCTCGAGGCTCTCGAGCTCGAGCCGGAGGCGCTGCGCGATGCGTTTCCGCCGCCGTGGCGGCACGAGGAGCGCGACGAGCGGAGCGCTCTGCTTTCTTTCTTCCATGGCGACGATCGGCACGTCGTGCTGCGCGCCAAAGAGCTCAGCGTGCTGCGCCCCCATGGGCAGCTGCTGCACACCGGACGGCACCTGACGCCCGATGAGTCGGCCCTGACCTCGACGATCTGGATGCGCGGTGTGTTCCACTCGATGCTCACGCAGGGGCACGTCAGTATCAACCGGCTGCTCTCGACCGTGCACAGCTACCTCGGCCTCTTCCGCTCGCACGGTCAGCGGGTCTTCGTCGAGTCCGAGGGAGCCTGGCAACTGCTCGATGTGCCCTCGGCGTTCGAGATGATCCCGCAGGGCGGGCGCTGGATCTATCGTCACGCCGCCGGGATCATCGAAGTGCGCAGCGAGGCGCATGCAGAGCCCCATCGTCTGACACTCGCGATCGAAGTCCGCTCGGGCACACCAGCGCGATTTCTCATCGCGAATCATCTCGCACTCGACGGAGACGATGGCAGCGGGCCGAGCCATCCGCGGTGGTGGCGCAACGGGGAGGGCGTCTGCGCCGCGCCCTCGCCGGGTACCGAGCTCGGCCGGCGTTTCCCCGATGGGCGATTCCTCCTCGCACCGCTCCCTGGCACCCGCTGGGAGCAGGTCGGCGGTGACGAGCTGCTGTTCGCGGACGGACTGTCGCGCGGGCAGCCCTATCTGTGCATCATCGCGGGGCCGACGCGCCTCGCGGGCGTCGATATTCGCGGCGATTTGATCCGCGCGGCGCAGGGCGTACGGGAGACCGTCGGATCGACGGCCGAGGCGAGCGCGTCCCGCTCGGGACTCGCGCCCCACCTGTCTCTTCGTGCCCCGCCATCGAGCCCGCTCGCGCCCGCCGTCGCGCGCCTCGCCGATATCGCGCCCTGGTTCGCGCACGACGCGCTGATTCACTATCTCTCGCCGCGCGGACTCGAGCAGTACTCCGGTGGAGGCTGGGGCACGCGCGATGTCAGCCAGGGACCCGTCGAGTTGCTGCTCGCGCTCGGCCGGACGGAGCCTATCCGCGATGTGCTGCTGCGGCTGATGCGCGCGCAGAACCCCGACGGCGACTGGCCGCAGTGGTTCATGTTCTTCGACCGCGAGCGCGACATTCGCGCGGGCGACTCGCACGGCGACATCGTGTTCTGGCCGCTCGTGGTGCTCGCACAATATCTCGATGCGTCGGGCGATGCGCGAGTGCTCGAGGAGTGGGTGCCGTTCTTCGACCGGAGTGGACCGGGCGCAGGCGAGCTTGCGAGCGTATGGGAGCATGCGCAGCGCGCACTCGCGCTGATAGAGCGGCGCGTCATTGGCGGGACCGCGCTCGCAGCGTACGGACACGGGGATTGGAATGATTCGCTGCAGCCGGCGAATCCGGCGCTGCGCGAGCGCCTGTGCAGCGCCTGGACCGCGACCCTGCACTACCAGGCGCTGACCATGCTCGCGCGTGCGCTGCGCCGTGCGGGTCGCAGCGAGCCGGCGAGCCGGCTCGACGCCTCGGCCGCCGCCGTGCGGAGTGATTTCCGGCGCTTCCTCATCGCGGATGGGGTGCTGGCGGGGTACGCGCTGTTTGATGAAGGCGGCGCAGTGCGCTATCTACTGCATCCGCGCGATGAGGTGACGGGCGTCCGCTTGAGCTCGCTCGCAATGGTTCACGCGATCCTGGAGGACCTTCTGACGCCCGCCGAGGCCCGCGAGCACGTCGCGCTCATCGAAGCGCATCTCGCGGGTCCCGACGGCATGCGGCTTTTCGATCGGCCGATGCCATACCACGGCGGCCCGGAGCGCCTGTTCCAGCGGGCGGAGAGCGCGACCTTCTTCGGACGGGAGATCGGGCTCATGTACATGCATGCGCACCTGCGCTACGCGCAGGCCCTCGCGCACATGGGCGAGGCGGACCGCTTCTTCCGTGCGCTTTGCCAGGCGAATCCCATCGGCTTGAGGCAGATCGTGCCCACCGCGACGCTCCGCCAGGCCAACTGCTATTACTCGAGCTCGGATGCCGCATTCGAGGATCGCTACCAGGCAAGCGCCGAATACGATCGGGTGGCGCGCGGCACGATCGGTCTTGACGGAGGATGGCGCGTGTACTCGAGCGGGGCCGGCATCGCGCTCGGGCTGATCGTGCGGCGTTTCCTCGGTGTCGCGGCGGAGGCGGACGTCCTCAGGGTCGATCCGGTCATCCCGGCAGCGCTCGATGGCCTGCTCGCGGAGATCGATCTCGCGGGGTGGCCGCTCGAGGTGCGCTACCGGGTCGGTCGTACCGGCTGCGGCGTTCGGCGCATCGAGCTCAACGGCACGACCCTGCCGTTCAGCACCGAAGCGAATCCTTATCGAGCCGGTGCGGCGCTTCTCGCGCGGGCCGCGGTCATCGAGCGGATGGGATCGAAGAACCGGCTCGAGATCGAGCTCGGGTAGGACGGTTCTGAGCGGCGCAAGCGGCGGGTTACCTCAAATGCTCGTCAGCTGCCGCCGCCCGCAGGGGGATTGGACATCACGTAGCCGATCGCGCGGCCTCCGAGGGCAACGCCGGCCCAGAGCGTGAAGGAGGCGATCGCGGCGAGCTTGCGCCACCCCGGAGCGAACGCGCCGTCGCCGCGTGCGATGCGAAAATGCAGCGTGTACGTGAACAGTACCGCGAGCGCGAGGCTCACCATCTTGAACTGAAAGGCCGGGCTCCCGTACATCTTCACGGCCTCGGTCGAGAAGAGCAGAAAGCCGGAGATCAGCATGACCGCGAGGCTCGCGTTGAAAAGCGGCTGCAAATCGCGCGCGAGCCGCGCAACGGGCTCGCCGCGAAAGCGCACGCCGAGCAGGCTCAGATTCACCAGGATGAGCGTGCCGCCGAGCAGCCCGAGCGCGAGCAGGTGGAAGATCTCGACGAACGGGAACAGCCAGACGGAGTTGCGGATGCCGTCGCCGAAGAAGGACGCATCGCACCAGCGGCAGAACGCGAGCAGTACCTGAGGGATGGAGTGCATGCGCGCTTTCAGGGCGGCGGCAGCACGTAGGCGATCCCGCGGCCGGCGGCGACGATTGAGACCCAGAGGACGAGCGATGCGAGGCCCACCGCCTTCGCTCCCCACGGCGTCCGCGGCGCTGCGTCCCACTGCGCGAGGCGCCTCCCAACCGTCGCATTGAAGACCAGCACGTTGAGGCCTGCCAGCAGGAGCATGACCATCTTCGCCTTGAAGAACCAGGTGCTGTAGAACGAGACGGGGTCACCGGAGAAAAGCAGTAGCCCGGTCACGAGCATCACGGCGAAGCCGCCGAAGAGTCCTGGATTGAGCTGCTCGAACATCTCCGAGACGCGCCGCTCGCGCATCGTGAAGTCGAGCAAGCGCAGATCGAGCAGCAGCACGAAGCCCAGGAAGAGCGCGAGCGTCAGGACGTGCACGGTCTCGACGATCGGCTCCGCCCAGATCGAATCGCGCATCAGCATGCTGAACGGAGTGTCGTGCAGCCACTGAAGGACGCCGACGATCATCGCGCCTCGCAGGGTGTCGGCCGCCAGTGCGAGCCGTCGCGCTCCTTTTTGAACTGCGAGCTCGTGACGAACGGCTGGGTGAGATACTCCGGGTCGCTCACGATCGTCGTCACGACGAGCCACTGGTCGCCATTGGGCTCCTTGAAGCCGTCGAAGTACTCCTCGACGGTCGTCTCCGGGCCATAGGGCACACCGTTCTTGCGCAGATATCCGGGCTTCAAGTGCGTCGTGAGGACGCGCAGATAGCCCTCGGGCTCGTGCGCGCGCGTGCTGCCGACGCCGCGCACCACGGTGACGAAGCCGCCGCGCTGCCTGAGTCCTTCCCAGTCGGCGATCGAGTAACCCTGCCAGCTCGGGCTCGCCGGCGGAATGCGGCTCGCGAGAGAGCTCGATGCCCAATCCGGGGACGGCTCGCCGCGCGGTGAGGAGACGAAGTGCAAGATGCGAGTCTGCGCGCCCGCATCGGTGTCGATGCGGAGCGTGTTCGCGTCCACCCAGCCGATGTGCAGCCGCGTGGGCACACGCATGATCGCCGCGGCGCCATAGGACCTGCATTGCTCGCCGGTCGCCTCATCGTGTGCCGGATCCCAGCGGTTCGCGAGCGCGATGCCCGCCGGGTTGAGCGGTACACCCGGGAAGTCGCCCTTGTCGGGCGTGAGCATGCGGAATCGCCAGTCCTCGGTGACGATGGAAACCCAGTATCCGGTGAGCTCGAGCGGCGCCATCGCACGCGCGTCGGCGGGAGCGGCAGCCCGCGCCGGGGAGCGCTGTGCGGAGGAAGACGGGCGCTGTGCGAGTACCGGCGCCGCCGCGACCAGGCCGAGCAGCAGCAGCACGGTCGGACGCATCATCGGATGACGCCCTCCCACTTCCATCCGTCGGCGGGACGCACGATCTTGTGCAGCCGGATCCGGTGCTCGTGCGGGTCACGGCCGGGATTGCCCGAGACGATGACCTTGTCGCCGGGCTTGAGCGTGAAGCGGGTGACGTGCGACTGCGAGAGCTGCGCGCCGCCGCCCCACTCGACCGACCAGAGCTGCATGTGTCCGTCCTTGTCGCGCGCCTCGACCTTGACGAAGGAGTGCGGATTGCGGAACAG
>JBOHZR010000326.1:0-5688 GCA_050738595.1 Steroidobacteraceae bacterium
GCTCCATACCGGCTCGTGCGAATTCCGAGGCCCAGATCGTCGGCGGCGATCAGTCCTTGACACTGTAGGGATCGCAGCAGAGGGTCCGTGGAGCGGCGGATGTCGTAATCTGGTCCGGTGCAATTGATGATCCGGTTGATTGAGAGCACACGCGCATCGCACTCCCCGCGCGCTCGCCAGTGCACCCGGATGTCATCTGACGTGCTCTCGGCGGCAATCACGCGACCCGCACGAACGAAAAGCCTCCCTTCGCCGTGCAGGCTTTCGAGAGCCGAGACGGTCGGCTGAGGGAGCCTATGCCGGTGGACGTCCCAGTAAGGGAGCACGTGCCGGAGAAAGCGCTTCCGCTCCGGGGCGGAGAGCCGCCCCCACGGCTCGCCTGCCACGCTGCGCACCGAGGTGACGGCTTCGCGCCAGTCGCCTCCGTTAAGCTGAACCTCATTGGCCAGTGTGCGCACGGCGCGAAGCATGCGGCGAGTCGAATCCGAACCGCACAAGAGCACAGCGGGATCTTCCCCTGCGGACGGTGGGTGGAAAGCGCTCTGCGCCATTGGCATGAGCCCGCGCCGTGAGATGGCCTGAACCGTTGCTCGTCCGTTCGCTTCATGCATTCCCGCAAGCACGATGTCCGCCATGGTGAGTCCGCTGCCTAGAATCAGAACGTTCTCGCCCGGCCTGAAACCCACCGGCGTGTGCCACGGATCGGCGATGTACCGCGCATCGCTCCGGACGCTCCGAAGCGCCGGGATTTCCGCAGGCGCAGGATTGCCGAGGGCAAGCACCACGACGTCGCCCGAAACGAATCCCCCGTCATCAAGCCAGACACCCGTTGGGGCGCCGTATCGCGCCTCGACCCGAACCGCTCGCGCGCACACGCGCCGCACATTTACTCGCGCAGGAGCTGCTGTCCCAGCCGAGGTCAGCAGAGACTCGAGATACTCTCCGTAGAGCGGGCGCGGCAGAAAGTCATCCGCCGAAGCATGAGGGTGCGACCGCCGTGCGAACGTGAGAAATTCGTCCGGATACATCGAACTCGCCGACATTCTGCCCGCCGGGACATTCAGAAGACGGGGATAGGGCTGTTTCTTGTAGGCGACTCCCCGCCCGACCGTTCCGCTTTCCACAAGAACAATCTCGAGCGACCCGGAACTGAACCCGCGCAGCAGATTGACGGCAAGGCAGGTGCCGCTGAATCCGCCCCCAACGATGATGATTTTGTGCACGGAGCGCCTCGCTCCCGAACACTCGCTTTCAGGGCTCATGAACGATCGACGCGATTCAGCGATCGAAGTGCCGTGCAGACTCATTCGGAAAGCTCCTTCTTGGCCAGGCGCAGGACGCGAACGGTCAGGAGCCAACCTAGCGGGACCGCGGTCACGAGTCGGTTCCGAATGAGTGTGATTTCGGTCGCACGAGTCCGGCAGGCGCCTGCAGCCGGGACGCAGCATCGATCGGATCGCCCGATCACATCGTCCTAACCGCTTTGTCACCGTTTCTCGACTGACTGCATCACCTGCACTCGCTTAGCTTGACCGTGGTCCGGCACCGGACTGGGTTAGCGCAAGAAGGAAGAGCAGGATGTCGAATCAGAGCCGAGTGAACGCGTTTCGGGTCACTGTTGCCGCTGCCTTGGTCGCGTGCGCCGCAATGAGAAGTGTCCAGGCACAGAGTTCCTCTCCGTCGGGCAATCGTGCTGCATCGTCTTCATCCGATTCGCCATCCGACGGCGGAAAACCTCCCGCGGGGCTCTTTGCCGAGAGCGCCGAGATCGCCGCCTTGCGTGAGGAACTCGACCGCCAGGCGCGCAAGCTCCGCCAGCTCGAGCAAGAAGTCGCGCACCAAGAGAGGGCGGTGCAGCACCCGGGGCAACCGGCGAGCGTCGGAAGCGTGAACCCCAATCGCTTCTCAATCGAGTCTACTGATGGACTGAACGTGCTGCGCTTCGGTGGTCTGATACAGGCCGACGGTCGCTACTTTGCTGACGATGCCACGCCCGCAAGCGCGAATACCTGGCTGCTGCGTCGCGTGCGGCCCATTCTCGAAGGAACCCTCGACGGAATCTTTGACTTCCGGATCATGCCGGATTTCGGCGGTGGAAAGACGATCCTTCAGGACGGATACGTGGCGGTGCGCTTCGCGCCCGCCGCCGCGCTCACGGTTGGCAAGTTCAAAGTTCCGGTAGGGCTCGAGCAGCTGCAGTCGCCCGCGGAGATCCGGTTCCTCGAGCGCGGATTGCCTTCGGATCTCGTGCCGAATCGGGACGTGGGCGTGCGAATTGGGGGTGAGCTTGCGGCCGGGCGCCTCGGCTACGCGGTCGAGTATTTCAACGGCGTCACGGACGGCAACAGCAGCGACAGCAATCCCACGCCGGACTTCGGTTCCACGGGCAAGGGTGATGTTGCAGCACGTCTATTTCTGCAGCCGCTCTTGCGAGACCGCGACAGCGTTCTGCAGGGGCTTGGATTTGGCATCGCTGGAACCTATACGAGCTTCACAGGCAGCCCGACGACGCCGCTTCTCGCAGCGTACAAGACGGTTGGCCAGCAGACGTTCTTCAGCTATCGGAGCAACGCTGCCGCGACGGCGACGACGCCAGCGACGACCAATGGTACCTATGCGAGCGGCGAGCGACTGCGGTGGACGCCGCAGCTGTACTACGCGTTCCGGAATCTCGCGTTGCTCGGCGAGTACGTACACGTCTCCGAGGGCGTCGCGCGGACGATTCGCACGACCCCGCGTTCGGCGTTGCTTGTCAACACAGGCTGGCAGGCGCAGCTATCCTGGTTCATCACCGGGGAGCGGGAGTCCTACCGTGGCTTCGCGCCTCGCTCCACTTTCGCAGTCGGCCGACCCGGATGGGGAGCATTCGAGCTTGCCGCTCGAGTGGACGAGCTCTCGATAGATCCCGCGGCGTTTGCCGGGGGCAGCGACTCCTTCGCAAACCCCGCAACCAGCGCCCGCGTTGCTCGCGATATCGGAGTGGCACTCAACTGGTACTGGAATGCGAATGTGAGGTGGTCCCTCGATTACGATCAGACGCACTTCGAAGGGGGTGGACCGGGTTACTCGAGCCGTCCGGACGAGAAGGCGCTCTTCCTGCGGACACAGCTGGCATTTTGAACCCTGGGAACACATTTCGGAAGGCGAGAGCACATGGCGTTGTCCCGACAGACGATGAGCCGGCGTGAGGCCATTCTCCTTACCGCGGCGGCCGCCGCAGGTTGCAGCGGGCAGGGAGCCGCCCGCGGACTGCGGATCCTCAACGTGTCCTACGACCCCACCCGGGAGCTGTATGCGGAGTACAACCCGGCGTTCAATACCTACTGGCGGGCAAAGGGCGGCAAGGCTCTCACGGTCGAGATGTCCCACGGCGGCTCGGGCAGTCAGGCTCGCGCGGTGATCGATGGCTTGCAGGCCGATGTGGTGACCTTGGCGCTTGCCGCAGACATCGATGCGATCGCCAAGCGCGCACACCTGCTGCCCAGGAACTGGCAGAATCGGCTCCCGGACAACAGCGCCCCATATACCTCGACAATCGTCTTTCTGGTCCGGGTGGGGAATCCGAAGGGTATCCTCGATTGGGGGGATCTGGTAAAGCCAGGGGTCTCGGTCGTTACGCCGAATCCCAAAACCTCTGGCGGGGCGCGCTGGAACTACATGGCGGCCTGGGGGTGGGCACTTCGCCAGCCTGGCGGAACGGCCGCGAGCGCGCGCGAGTTCGTCCGTCGGATGTACCACAATGTGCCCGTCATGGACGCGGGCGCCCGGGGCGCAACGAACACGTTCGTGCAGCGGGGCATCGGGGACGTGCTGCTTGCGTGGGAGAACGAAGCCTACCTGTCGCTGCGTGAGGTCGGTGCTGGGAAGGTCGCCTGGTCAATTGGCACAATACCCCAATTGCCATCGAAGATGCCTTCGCGACGACCCGCTTCGCGGTGGGTGATCGCATCACTTTCTCCGTTGTCCGCACCACAACTCCAAACGTTAAGGCGTTGAAGTTTATGCTCTTTTCGTTCCCGACTAGCCGTTGCCCCAGAAAACAGTTACCCGACAGCTCGGCAGCGGTGATGGCGGCCAAGGCTAGAACGAGCGACTGCCAGTAGCTGAACTTGCGGTCGCGGGGCTGTTTGACGCGCTGAGCTGCGCTTGCCGGATTGCTACGTCCGCTATCGAGAAGCTCAGGATACCCTCGCGTAGGACCGCTCGTGGCCGACAGCACCTGCCGCGCGCCCCGACTCGAAGCATCTGCCATTGAAGACTCTTGTCCACTCGCAGGCAGAGAATTCGGAGAACACGCTCAGCGGTGGGTAGGTGATATGCCAGGAGCCGTCGAGTTGAAATGCTCTTGAGCACCGGCTCCGCGGTAACCGCGGTAAATCGAGCTGATTGCCCGGAGCTGCGCGAGGTGGGCAAGCGGACCTGGCTGCGGAAAGCTACCCAGATTCATGACGGTTGCGCTGCCGGTTTCGTAGACTGGCCAGCGTGGTAACCCGGGCCCATTTGGGTCCCCGGATTTCACGAAGTTGACCCAAAAGCTTGAGACATCGTGCGCGAGGCGTCGATCGTCGCGCGTCCAATTCCAGCGCTCCTGATCGAGGTGGTCGAAGACATACCAGAGCTCTGCGAAGTGGCTGGCACCCCACCCATAGTAAGGCGACCCTTTCGGAAAGGGTGGGCGGTGTGTGAAGCGGTAATAGTAAACCGGGAACCGACCCGTGCGGGCCTGGAGCCGCGCCCATGTCCACATATCCCAGCCGAACCGTAGATCGGTCTCAAGTTCGATAGCGCTTTGTCGCGCCTCGGCAGTCGTGTGATGCGGGTATGCCGTGCCGAGAGCCCGGATAAGGGCCGCAGGCGCGCCCAGATTACCGGCGATGAAGGGCGTGAAATTCTGTGCCGTCACGTTGCTTGGGTTCATCAATGCACGCGCCTCCTCGGCGTTCGACCCGACCAGAATCGGAACACCGTTCTGGCGACCGGCCGCGAACGCGTGATACGGTGACATCGGCAGCACGTACGGCTCGATGATCGGGTGGCTCACCGCCGTGACATTCCCCCTCAGCAGATCGGCAGCCGGAAGAGCGCGCAATTCCGAGAGAGTCCCGGCGCCAAGCGCGGCGGCGTAGCGCTCGCCCTGGCGTTCAGCGTTCGCGAGCCGATAGGAGGGGAAGAGCTCGAGCGGCTCGAACAATCCACCGCTCTCCCCGATGGCCCTCTGGAATAGCCCATGCGCCAGCGGCGAGGCCATCAGGATGCTCACGCACATCGCGCCCGCTGATTGTCCCGCAACCGCCACACGTCTCGGATCGCCTCCGAATGCCGAAATGTTCCGCCGCACCCATTTGAGAGCGGCGATCTGGTCCATCAGGCCATAGTTCCCCGAGGAGTGATGAGAAGATTCGCGGGCAAGCGCCGGGTAGGCCAAGAAGCCGAACGGTCCGAGGCGGTAGCCGACGGTGACGACGATGATGCCATCACGGGCGAGATGATCGCCCCAGTAAAGGGGCATCGATGCCGAGCCGTTCGTGTATCCGCCGCCGTGAATCCAGACAAGGACAGGGGTGTCACTTTAGTCGTTTGAAACGAAATCTTGCTATTTCTGAGCTGTATCGAGCATCTGGCCGAGGACTTGGAGGCAGCGGAGGAGCTTGGCTTCACCTTCTGGGGTTGGTGTGAGATGTCCGCAGT
>JBOHZR010000327.1:0-7058 GCA_050738595.1 Steroidobacteraceae bacterium
ACTCCCTCAGCACTCACCCACCATGCGCGTAATCCCGTAACCCGTCTGGTCTACTTTTGCCGAGCGCGACTGGTCTAGTTTTGCCGAGCGCCGCAGCCGGAATGGTCGGCAGCCGCATTTATCTGGCTGATTTGTGGCTGCCAGAGATGCGCCCGTTCCGCCTGGATCCGCGCTTCCAGGGGCTGGTGGAGCGGCTGCGGCTGATCGACTACTGGAGGCAGTACGGGCCGCAGGATGGCTGCGTGCTGAGCGGCACCCGGCTCAGGTGCCACTGAGCCAGAGTAGCGCGCAGCGCGACCGGGACTTTCGCGGGCTCGGGCCTGTAAAATGTCCCATGGCTGCCCTGACTCCCGAGGAAGCCCGAGCCTACTTCGAACGGTGGGAATGGGTTCGCGACGCCGAAGCGGCCGAGCTTCGGCGTACGTCCGTGGAAGTCAAGCTGCGCCAGCTCGGCGCACTGATGGCCTCGCGTGACCTTTTCGGACCCGAGCCGGATCGCGATGCGCAGATTCGCGAGGTCCGGGACAGGTGGGCCCGCCTGCGGCAGGCGTTGAGTGGCTGAACCCTCTCCCGCCTCACTGCAGGCCGCTCTCGGAGATCTCGCGAAGTGGCTGGAGATCGCGTGCATCCCGGCAATGATCATCGGCGGGATCGCTGCGTCGGCACTCGGGCGCCCACGGCTGACCCGAGATATCGATGCGCTGGCGATCGTGCCCGAGACGAATTGGAACAGCGTCCTTCAGAGCGCGGCTCGATTCGGGATCGTTCCTCGAATCGACGGCGCATTGGAGTTTGCTCATCGCAGCCGCGTCCTTCTGCTCAGACACAACGCCTCGGGAATCGATGTGGACATGACGTTCGGCGGCTTGCCATTCGAGCGGGCAGCGGTCGAGAGGAGCGTGGCGCACGACATCGGGGGTGCGCAAGTGCGGCTTCCACGGGTCGAGGATCTGCTGGTGATGAAGGCGATCGCTCGCCGGCCCAAGGACCGCGAGGATATCAGGGGACTGCTCGCTGCCCACCCGCAGGCCGACATTTCGGAGGCTCGCCGCTGGATACGGGAGTTTGCGACCGCGATGAGCACGCCCGACATGCTCGAGGAGTTCGACGAGCTGGTGGCGCTGCGAACTTCCCGGAGTTGATCGAGCCGGCTGCGCTAAGCTCATCGGTTCGTTCGCAGTCAAAATGGTGCGTTCCAGTCCAAGCCGTCCCGGTCGCGGATCGCTATTTTGCGTGCGCGCGGCGCAATGATTCGGGCGTGCGAGGTCGCTGAGCGGCCTCGGCCACACCTCCTTGTGGGGAGCTCAGATCGGATGAAAGCAAGAAACTTGGTTTGGCTCTACGGCACGGTGGCCTTCGCGCTTCTCGCCCCGGGACTTGCCAAGGCGGGCAATTGTGCGGCGCTTAAGCAGACAGCGTTCCCCGGCGCCAAGATCACCGGCGCTCACCTTACGGCCGCCGGTCCATTCGTGCTTCCTGCCGAGCTGGGTCCTGCCCGCACGGTGCAGCTTCCGGCCTTTTGTCGAGTCCAAGGCGTCCTCCGCCCCACCTCGGATTCGGAGATCGCCTTCGAAGTGTGGTTGCCGGCATCGGACTGGAACGGTCGGTTCCAGGGTATTGGCAACGGCGGGTTCGCCGGATCAATCAGCTATTCTGCGCTAGCCACAGCGCTGCAAGACAGCGATGCGGCCGCAGCGACGGACACGGGCCACAAAGCATTCGGGACGGATGCGAGTTGGGCGAAGGGACACCCGGAGAAGATCGTCGACTTTGGCTGGCGCGCCGTGCACCTGACCGCCGTCATCGGAAAGGCGCTCACCAGAGCCTTCTACGGCGCTCGCCCGCATCGCTCCTATTTCATGTCGTGCTCCAACGGGGGGCGTCAGGGACTCATGGAAGCGCAGCGATTCCCGGACGACTACGACGGCATCATCGCAGGCGCGCCCGCGTACAACTGGACTGGGCTCTTCACGGATTTCGTGTGGAATGCTCAGGCGCTGTCGAGACCTGGAGCCTGGGTCCCGGCGGCGAAGACGCCGGCGATTGCGGCGGCGGTGCTGGCCAGCTGCGATAAGCGGGATGGGCTCGCCGACGGACTGCTGAGCGACCCGCGCCAATGCCGCTTCGATCCGGAGAAGCTCAAGTGTTCAGGGAAAGTCTCGGCCGCCTGTCTGACGAATCCGCAGATTGGGGCACTTCGCGCCATCTACGAGGGGCCACACAAGTCCGACGGCCAACGCATCGACTTCGGCTTCCTGCCAGGGGGCGAGGCCGCGCCCGGATCAGCGGGCTGGGACCTGTGGATCTTCGGCTCGGCGCCCCGCACCAGCATTCAGTACGCTTTCGCCAGCAACTTCATGAAGGACTTCGTCGGTGCGCCCGAGAACTGGACGCCCGCTGATTTCGATTTCGATCGGGACTTCGATTCGCTGAGAGCGAAGATGTCGGTGGTCCTTGATGCCACCAACCCGGACCTTTCCCGCTTCGCATCGCACGGAGGAAAGCTGATTCTGTTCCAAGGCTGGTCGGACGCGGCCATTCCGCCCCAGGGGACGATCGCCTACCGCGACCGGGTCACGCACATCCTGGGGGCCGCCCGAGCAGCATCCTTCATGAGACTCTTCATGGTGCCGGGCATGCACCACTGCGGCGGCGGCACGGGTGCGAGCGATTTCGGTCAGAACGGCGTCTCCGCGGCGAACCGGAATCCTGAGACCGATCTCGCGGCCGCGCTCGAAGCCTGGGTTGAACGAGGTCGCACGCCGAACCAGGTTATCGCGCGTCAGACACCCGGGCCGGTCGCCGCACGAGGCCCCAGCCCGACTGAAAGGCCTAACGGAGGCCAACGGGTCCGAACAGGCCTGATCTGCGCCTATCCGCGGCATGCCTCGCTCAATCCAGGCGCTGATCCCGCGCAGGCCCAGAGCTACCGATGCGTTGAGCCATAGCATCGCCACCTGGACACCCCACGTGGCGATGGTTCGGGCGTGGCCCTAGCGTTGAGGCGCGCAGGTGCTGATCCGGGTGCATGTCGCAGCCGCTCGTGCATAGAATCTCCCTGGGCCTTAGGGCGCGAGAGGAGATGGCCTTGGCGAGCATCCAGCGACTATCGACAGCGGCTGTGGCTCCTTCGGCGCGCTTGGCATTCTGGAACGATCTCTGGGCCCATGCGGAGCGGCCCATCGTGGTCGATGCCGAGCCTGAGGGCTTCGAAGGTGTGCTGACACGACTGTGCGCCGATGAGCTCGAGATCACCTCGGTCAAATCGACGCCGCTGATCGCGCGCACGGGCACGAGCACGACGGTCGCCCGCGCAGACGAGAAGACCTTCACTCTGCAAGTGGTGTGCGCGGGCCGCTGCCGCCTGCGCCACGCGAACACCGAGACCCTCGCCGGAGTGGGAGACCTCATGATCGTGAACGGCAGCAAGCACTACGAGCTGGCTTTCCAGGTGCCGGTCCATGGACTCGTCTTGTCGCTACCCTGGCCGCGCTTCAAAGGTTACGCAGAAAAACTCGAGGCCGTAGCCGGGCGGCGGATCGATGTGATCCGGGGTCCGGGTGCCGTGCTGTCCGCCTTCATTCGCTCGGCTTGGGAGCACATCGTGGAAGGCGGGAAAGGGGACTGGCCCGACTCAGCCGCCGAGGTGCTCTGGGATCTGTTGACGTCCATTTTGAGCGGCGAGACGGGCTACGGGATCAGCCGTGGGCGCGCTGAGGATCTGCGGTGCAAGGCGAAGGCCCTCGTGGACGGTGAGCTATCCGATCCCGCCTTCTGCAGTACCTCGGTTGCGGAAGCCTTGGGGGTCAGCGCGCGTTACCTCCAACGTGTGTTTGCTGAGATCGGGATAACCCCATCGCGGTTTTTGATCGAGAGGAGACTCGAGGCGGCAGCGGGGCTTCTCAGGCAGCTCGATGGGCCGTGCAGCGTCACGGATGTGGCTTTGCAATGTGGTTTCAGCGATCTGAGCTACTTCAGTCGCGCGTTCCGGTGCCGTTTCGGCCGCTCGCCGAGCGAGTATCGGCTGAACGCCGGGGCCGGCTCCTCAGACGGGTCAATAGCGCGGCCACGAAGGGCCGTGCCGATCAAGACATGTTCGCGATAGCTCGAGAGCTTCGATACCGGAGCGCGTAATGTGGCTCCAACGCGAGTCGGACGTATGGCTCGCGGGGGGGAGGGGGACATTGACGGCAACTTAAGCTGGGTGAAGGGCGGCAGTGAGCCGGCGCTGCTCGAGATGACCCTCGGGCAGGCGCTCGATCGTGCCGCGCAGCGCTGGGGCGAGCGCGACGCATTGGTGTCGGCTGCACAGGGGATTCGTTGGAGTTGGGGCGAGCTCGCGCAACGCGCCGAGGCGATAGCGGCTGGCTTTCTTGCTCTGGGGCTCGAGCCCGGCGACCGGATCGGGATCTGGTCGCCGAACTGCGCCGAATGGGCGCTTGCGCAGTTCGCGGCTGCGAAAATCGGTCTGATTTTGGCGACCATCAATCCTGCCTACCGAAGTACGGAGCTCGAGTTCACCGTAAACAAGGTCGGCATGAGGGCGCTGATCTCTGCGGAGAAATTCAAGACCAGCGACTATGTCGCGATGCTGGAATCGGCTCATCTTCCTCGGCTCGAACACAAGATCAAAATCGGCGGGCCGCCGCGCGCAGGCTGGCTCATGCTCGATGATGTGGCCGCCCTGGCCTCCGGGACCGAGGTGGACCGTGTCCGCGAGCTCGGGGGCTGCCTCGACGGCCGCGAAGCGATCAATATCCAGTTCACGAGCGGTACCACGGGCCGGCCGAAGGGCGCGACCCTCTCTCATCGCAACATCCTCAACAACGCCTGGTTCGTCGGTCGCGCTCAGCAGCTCACCGTCGATGACCGCATCTGCGTCCCCGTTCCCCTCTATCACTGTTTTGGCATGGTGATCGGAAACCTGACCGGCGTGACCTGCGGTGCGACGATCGTTTATCCGTCGGCTGGGTTCGACGCGGCAGCGACCCTCAGGGCGATCGAGCAGGAGCGCTGCACTGCGTTATACGGCGTGCCCACGATGTTCATCGCCGAGCTCGGGCACCCTGAGTTCGACCAGTTCGATCTCACATCGCTCCGTACGGGCATCATGGCCGGCTCGCCCTGCCCGATCGAGGTGATGAAGCAGGTCATCGATAAGATGCACATGAGAGGCGTGACCATCGCGTACGGCATGACCGAGACGAGCCCAGTCAGCTTCCAGAGCGCGGTCGATGATCCAATCGAGAAACGCGTCTCCACAGTCGGGCGAGTCCAACCGCACCTCGAAGTGAAGGTGATCGATAAGGAAGGTCGAACCACCCCCCGCGGTGTTCCGGGTGAGATCTGCACGCGCGGCTATTCAGTGATGTTGGGCTATTGGGAAGAGCCTGAGCGCACGGCGGAGGCGATCGACTCCGAGGGTTGGATGCACACGGGTGACCTTGGCGTGCTCGATGAGGAAGGCTACGGGAACATTGTCGGACGGATCAAGGACATGGTGATTCGGGGTGGCGAGAACGTCTATCCGCGCGAGGTTGAGGATTTTCTTCACGCTCACCCCAAAGTGGCGGACGCGCAGGTGGTCGGCGTGCCCGACCGGCAGATGGGAGAGGAACTCTGTGCCTGGATCCGCCTGCGTGTGGGTGTGACGTGCACCGAGGATGAGATCCGCGCGTTCTGTCAGGACCGCATTGCACACTACAAGATCCCGCGCTACATCCGCTTCGTGGAGGAATTCCCGCTCACTGTCTCGGGAAAGGTTCAGAAGTTCGTGATCCGCGAGCGGATGATCGCGGAATTGAATCAATCGGGCGAGCTACTGCATCGATCTATGCGCCCGGGTGAGCCGCGCAAACCGCGCTTGATACTCGGTAATGACTAGGGTCTCCGATAAGGGTTTGTGCCCGGAATGTGTCGAGCTCAGTAATCGACGGCGCATTGGAGTTTGCTCATCGCACCCGCGTCCTTCTGCTCAGACACAACGCCTCGGGAATCGATGTGGACATGACGTTCGGCGGCTTGCCATTCTGCAGCCGCATCGAGCTGGCCCGGCCCACGCTCGAGGACATCTTCGTGCGCATGGTGTCCGGACCGTTGAGGCTCCGGGAGCCGGCGTCACGGGCGGCGGGGATCCAGCTCGCGTGAGCAGCGAGCGCCCCCGCGGCGCGGGAGGACTTCGATGAGGAAGATTCTGAGTGTCGCCTCGCGCGAGTTCCTTTCGACGGTCATGGCCCGCGGCTTCATCATCGGGTCGCTCCTCACGCCGGCGCTGATGGCACTGCTCATATTCGCGCTGCCCAGGCTGATGACCCAGAGGGATTTCCGTGTCGCGGGCGATGTCGCCGTCATCGACCCCACCGGCGTCGTGGCGACGGCTCTGCGAGAGATCGCCGACCAGGCAAAGCTCGAGCAGCAGCGGCGAGTCCGCGCACAGCGAGCTGCGCAAGGCGCCTACGGCGCAGCCGGCTCGGGCGTCCTCGAGGGGCCCGGCTTCGAGACGGCCGTTTCTTCGTGACCCCGAGGCCAGTTCCGAGCGTGCCGTCAACGAGGCAAAACGGGCATTCGTGCTCGGCCGGTAACGAAAGGCCGGAGCAGCGCTCCGATCGAGCGCCCAACGTCCGCACATGGCCCGATCAGCGACGTTCGCTAAAGAATCTCGGGCGCTTGCTGCGCGAGGTTAAACCAACGGTTCAGAATACCGCTGGCCTGGGACGGGTGCGAGGAAGCGGCGTCGAAGTGTCGAGGATCTCATCCTTCCTTCCATTGCTTGAATTCGGACGGCCGCAGCCGAAATCGTGCGATGTTCCCCTCGTGCAGCTCTGTAAGCTCTGCGAGAGCGATGCTCGTAAAGCGATCGAGGTCTTCAGGCGAGACCCTGGATTTCGCCAGCCGCGCAAGCGCTGCCTCGGTGGGCCGAATCTTTTCGCTCACTGCATGGCGCACGACATCGATGATCTCGCTGCGATACTTGAGGCGGAACGCATCTGGCTCCGGAAGCGAGTCGCGCACTGTCTTGTATCTGCGTACCGAGCGCTCATAGGCCCACAGGTAGACAT
>JBOHZR010000328.1:0-8895 GCA_050738595.1 Steroidobacteraceae bacterium
GGTCAACATCAATCGCTCGGGCACTCGCAAGGAGGAGCTCATCACCGATCAGGGCGAGCTCGCGAAGATGTGGATCCTGCGCAAGCTCCTGCACCCGATGGACGAGCTCGCATCGATCGAGTTCCTGCTCGACAAGATGAAGGACACCAAGTCGAACTCTGAATTCTTCGAGGCGATGAAGCGCTAGCGCGCGTGCCGTAATTCAGTGACGCAGTTCACGCGGCAGATGCGTCGCTTGGCCGCGACGGTGGCGGCGCCGCTTGAGCTGTAAGAAGATAGCGCCGGCTCTTCCACCGATCGGACGCGCATGCCGTTTGAAACGCTCCGCGCGCTGCCGGCACACCTCGCGGCCGCGCTCATCATCGCTGCGCCTGTTTCCACTGCGCTCATCTGCTCGCTCGGCGCGCCAGGTGAGGCCATCGCGGCCGACGGCCTCTCGGGGAGCGATGCCTATGTGCCGCACACTCGCGAGACGGGAAATCCCATCACGGACCGTGTCGCGTTGCGTATCAGCTATACGCAGGCCACCGCACACACGACTCTGAGGGTCGACCCCTCGGGCGTTCCGAATGGTGGCACCACGGTCTCGGGCGAGCGCGATCTCGGATTGCCGAGCTCGAATCCCGATGGACGGGTCGAGCTCATGGTGAGAATGGGGGAGCGCAATCGGCTGCGGGTCGATTATCTGCAGCTCGACCGCACGGGCGATGCGCTGCTCAACCGCACGATCATCTTCGGCAACCAGACATTCCTCGCGAACGGGGAGGCGGCGAGCTCACTGAACTGGAAGACGATGGGCTTCACGGACACGTACGCGTTCGTGCAGACGCGCAGCTTCGAGGCGGGTGCTGGACTCGGCGTGCATCTGATCTCGGCCGATGCGACCGGCTCGGTGCCGGCCCTCTATCAAAGCCACCAGACCTCGGAGGCGGGCGCTTTCCCGAGCGTCGCTCTCGATATGATGTGGCGCATATCGAGCCGTTTCGCATTCACCGGCCGCGGACAGTACTTCGGCGCGACAGCGGGCGTCTTCAGCGGCTCTTTCGGCGAATACCACGGGGACTTTCAATACCGTTGGCGGTCGCCGCTCGCGATCGGCATCGGATATTCGTATACGCGCGCGAGCTTCCAGTCCGTCTCACACGAGGGGACCCCGGGCCGTTTCGTGCTGTCCCTTGCGGGACCCGAGCTCTTCGTGCGCGTGAGCTTCTGATCAGCCGGCACCGGTGATCAGCCGGCGCTTGCGAGCGCCCGCTGCGCGATATCGCACCGGTAGTGTGCGCCGTCGAAGTGGATGCGCTCCACCGCGGCATAGGCCGCCGCGCGCGCTGCGGGGAGATCCTCACCGAGCGCCGTGACGCCGAGCACCCGCCCGCCGCTCGTGACCACCTCGCCGTCGCTGAGCGCCGTCCCGGCGTGAAAGACCTTCGTGCGGGGCAGCGCGGCCGCCGCCTCGAGCCCGCTCACGGGCCTGCCGCGGGCGTAATCGCCAGGGTATCCGCCGCTTGCCATCACGACGCACACGCTCGTGAGCGGACTCCAGGCGGGCTCGATCCGCTCGAGTGTGCCGTCGGTGCTCGCCTCGAGCAGCTCGAGGAGGTCGCTCTCGAGGCGGGTCACGTAGACTTGTGCCTCGGGGTCGCCGAACCGCGCGTTGAACTCGAGCACCCGCGGGCCGGATCGCGTCAACATGACGCCGGGATAGAGAATACCGCGATAATCGATGCCCTCTGCCGCGCATCCGCGAAGAAACGGATCGAAAATGGCGGCCGCCGTCGCGGCGAGCTGGGACGCGGTGAGCAATGGCGTTGGACTGTAGGCGCCCATGCCGCCCGTATTGGGGCCATGATCGCCGTCCAGCGCGCGCTTGTGATCCTGCGAGGTGGGAAAGACCCGCGCAATGCGTCCGTCGCAGAGCGCGTGCAGGGAGACTTCTATTCCTTCGAGGAATTCCTGCACGACGGCGCGGGCGCCGGCCGTGCCGAATGCCCGTTCGACCATGATCCGGTCGATCGCGCGCTCGGCCTCCGTCGTGGTGCCACAGAGCAGCACGCCCTTGCCGAGCGCAAGCCCGTCCGCCTTGACCACGCAGCGTCCGCCGAGCTGCGCGGCGAAGCGTTTCGCCTCGGACGGATCGTCGAACGTACCGGCGGCCGCCGTGGGAATGCCGTGCCGCTCCATGAAGGCTTGTGCGAAGGCCTTCGAGGCCTCGAAGCGCGCTGCGCTGCGGCTCGGTCCCCAGATTCTGAGACCCTCGCTCTGAAACAGATCGACGATGCCGAGAGCGAGCGGATTGTCGGGGCCCACCACGGTGAGGTCGATCCGCTCCGCGCGCGCGAGCTCCGCGAGTCCGAGGATATCCTCCGCGGCGATGCTCATGCACTCGACGCGCGCACCGTTGCTCGCGAGGCACTCGGCCGCGATGCCGGCATTGCCCGGCGCGCAGATGATCCGGGATGCGTGCTCCGATTGAGCGAGCTTCCAGAGGAGCGCGTGCTCGCGCCCGCCCGATCCGACGACGAGGAGCTTCATTGCACCGTCAGTGCCGGAAGTGGCGAATGCCGGTGAGCACCATCGCCATGCCGTGCTCGTTCGCGGCGCCGATCACCTCATCGTCGCGGCGCGAGCCGCCCGGTTGAATGACCGCGCCGACGCCGTGCTCGGCGGCGAGGTCGATGCTGTCGCGGAACGGGAAGAAAGCATCCGATGCCATGACTGCGCCCGCCGTCTCGAGCTTCGCATCGAATGCCTTCAGCGCGGCGATCCGGCAGGAATGCACCCGACTCGCCTGTCCGGCCCCGATCCCGACCGTTGCGCCGCTGCGCGCGTACACGATCGCATTCGATTTGACGAACTGGCATACGCGCCACGCGAACAGCAGGTCACCGATCTGCGCGCGCGTCGGCGCACGCCGGGATGCGACCGTCAGCGTCCCGGCGGTCACCGTGTCCACATCGCGCGTCTGTGCGAGCAGGCCGCCGGTCACGCTGCGAAATTCCAGATCGCTCCTCGGATGATTGCGCAGGTCGCCGAGCGCGAGCACGCGCATGCCCGGCTTGTCGGCGAGAATGCCGAGCGCGTCGCTCGAGATCGCCGGCGCGGCGATCACCTCGGCGAACTGGCGCGCGAGAATTGCTTCGGCGGTGGGCGCATCGAGCTCGCGATTGAACGCGATGACGCCGCCGAAGGCGGAAGTCGGATCGGTATGGTACGCCGCCTCGTATGCGGCGAGCGGGGTGGAGCCGACGGCCGCACCGCAAGGGTTGGCGTGCTTGACGATGACGCACGCCGGCTCCTCGAGCTGGCGCACACATTCGACGGCGGTGTCCGCGTCCGCGATGTTGTTGAACGAGAGCTCCTTGCCCTGCAGTACGCGCGCGTTCGCGATGCTCGCGCCGCGCAGCGCCGGACCGCGGTAGAACGCCGCGAGCTGATGCGGATTCTCACCGTAGCGCAGGTCCTGCACCTTCTCCCAGAGGAGCGCAAGAGTCGCGGGAAATCGCTCGCCGCTCGCGGGGTGCTGCGCGGCGAGGAAGCTCGCGATCATCGTGTCATAGCGCGCAGTGTGTGCGAACGCCTTCGCGGCGAGCCGCGAGCGCAGTGCGAGGCCTGTGGCGCCGCCGTGCTCCTCGAGCTCCCGCGCGATGAGGCCGTAGTCGGCCGGCTCGACGACCACGGCGACGCTCTCGTGATTCTTGGCGGCCGCGCGGATCATCGCGGGGCCCCCGATGTCGATGTGCTCCACCGCCTCGCGATGACGGCAGTCCGGCCGGGCGACGGTCTGCGCGAAGGGATAGAGATTGACGACGAGCAGATCGATCGGTGCGATGCCGTGCAGCGCCATCGCCGCATCGTCGGTTCCGCGGCGCCCCAGGAGGCCGCCGTGAATGCGCGGATGCAGCGTCTTGAGGCGGCCGTCCATGATCTCCGGGAATCCCGTGTACGAGGACACCTCGCGCACCGGCAGCCCGTGCTCCGCGAGAAGCTGCGCCGTGCCGCCGGTCGAGAGCATCTCGACGCCGCGGCTCGCGAGCCCGCGTGCGAGATCGATGAGCCCGGTCTTATCCGAGACCGAAAGCAGCGCTCGCTGGACGCCGATCCATGGGGAATCCGTCACAAGGTATTCAGCCCGCGATGCCGTGCAGCCGAAGCTTCTTGCGTAGCGTGCCTCGATTGATACCGAGAATGTCCGCGGCGCGCACTTGATTGCCCTCGGTATAGGACAGCACCGCGCGCAGCAGCGGCTCCTCCACCTCGCGCAAGACCAGGTCGTAAAGGCGGGCGGGGCGGTGGCCGTTCAGGCTCGCGAAATATTCGTTGAGGGCGCGCTCCGCGTGGGTTCGCAGCGGCAGTTCCTTGCCGTTGACCTTTGCAGCAGGCTCGCTGCGAGCTTTGCCGTTTCGCTTGACGGTCATGTGAGGCTCCCCCTGTGGCGCCGCGCGCTGCGGATGCGGCTCGCGGCCGTATCGGCGGGCTCCCGACCGCGGTGATTATACGAGCGTCGGCAGGCTGCGCCAGTTCTGGCGTTCGTGGGGGCATTTTGATATGGCGCGCGCGCGCCGCGCGCCGACGCGGCGATCCGCAGGGGTCGGCGTGCTTCGGCGTGCTTCGGCGCGCTCAGCGCTGCGGGCTGGCGTCGTTCGCGCATGCGATGCGCCCGCGCGCGAGCTCCAGGCACGCATCGATCTCGAATCCCACCGCATTCGGTCCCGGGTCGGCAAACGCGATCTCGGCGTCGACGCGCTGTCCTGCCCCGAGATCGGTGCGGTTCGAGCTGCCCGCCGGCAGGTACGCGCTCGGCGGCACGTCACGCGCTGCGATGCGATTCCCGAAACGATCCTGCATCGTCACGCGAAGCAGCGGCAGCGGCTGCTCGCGCGGTGCGGTGTTCTTCACGCTCGCCCGCACGGTCAGCGCGCCGGGATCGCGGGGTCCGGCGATGGCTCCCAGCTGTCGAACTTCGTAGGCGTGAACATTCCAGTGCGGCGCGAGTGGCATGCCGAGCGCGGCGTACACCGAGGTGAGCGGCGCGCGCAGCCAAGACAATCCCGCGAGCTCCGCACGTTCGTGGTTCACGATTTGCAGAACGAGGAGCAGCGCCAGCGCGATGCTGCCGACCCGAAGCGGCCACCCGGTGATGACGTGTGCGCGCTCGACGCTCTCGCCCTCGTCAGCGGTCATCCGCGCTCGCGACAGCGGATCGAGCACGGCCGCAAGCTCTTCCCCATGCGCTTCGTGGGGAGAGCGCACTTGCGGCCGGGAGGCTGGCGGGGGCGGCTTGGGCGCCAGCGGCGACTCGCGTGCTGGCGGTGGCGCGGGTGCCAGCGGCGACGCGGGTGCCTGTGGTGGCGCGGGTGCCTGTGTCGACTCGAGGGCCGGCGAGGATTGAAGTGCCGGCGGTGATTTGAGTGCCGGTACAGGCGCACCATTGGCCTGCCGATCAGGCGCGGGCGCGGCAGCGCTCGCCGGCACAGGGTCGTTCGGCTGCGGGGGCAAAGCCGCGAGCGCGTGCTGGTTCGCAGCGTCCGGCAGAGGCTCCGCGGCGGTGATGGTGACCAGCGATTCGAGATCGACCTCGAACTCGTGCGTCTCGCTCTCATCGCTGCGCAGCACGATCGACTCGAATGTTCCCGTCGGGTCGTCATCCGCTGGCTGGACGAATACCTCCGACACGTCCGTCGAAGAGGCGTCGAATTCGAGCGCGTCGTCGGCGATGGGCTGATTCTCGGAGCGCTCGCTATTCGCGGACGCGCCCGGCTCGCTCTCAGCGGATGCGGCCGGCTCGGGGTTCGCGGACGTGATCCTCTGCCGCTCGGGATTCTCCGGCTCTCGGGACGCCGGCGCCGGCTCGCGCGCGAGCACCGCCTGCTGCTCGTCCGAGAGTCCTGCGAGCGCATTGAACACGTTGGAGCAGCGCCCACAGCGCACGTAGCCCTGCGCGACGCGCAGATCGGACGCGGTCACGACGAGCTTGAGACTGCACTTCGGGCAGGTGGTGAACATCGAAGTCACGGAGCGCGTGAGCGGCGCACGCCAGCGAGACCCACCCAATCGTCGCGCGCGCCAAAGCGAGCCATATCAAACCACGCGCGGTAGGCCTCTGTCACCTCGTCCCCCTGATTCGTGAGGATTCCTGCGAGCACGAGCGTGCCGCCGGCTCTCGCGAGCTCGGCGAATCGCGGCGCGAGCGCCACGAGCGGTTCGGCGAGTATGTTCGCGAGGAGCACGTCGGCGCCGGGGGTGAGATCGCAATCCCGCGCGACCGGACGCAGGCGGTCTGATACTCCATTCGCGGCGGCGTTCGTCTCGGCCGCGGTGAGCGCCTGGGGATCGAAGTCGAAGCATTCGACCTCGGCTGCGCCGAGCTTCGCGGCGGCGAGCCCGAGGATGCCCGAGCCGCATCCGTAATCGATCGCACGCGCGCCGGGCTCGAGCCGCTCATCGAGCCATTCGAGGCACAGCGCGGTCGTCGGATGCGTGCCGGTACCGAAGGCGAGCCCGGGGTCGAGCTGCACCACGACCGCACCGGGCTCCGCCACACGCTCGTGATGCGGCGCAACCCACAGCCGCCGCCCGAATCTCATGGCGTGAGAGTGCGCGAGCCACTCGCGCTCCCATGGGCGGTCGGCCACTTCGCGCGCGATGATGCGCTCGGCCGGCAGCGCGAGCGCCGCCGCGACCGCCCGGCTCGCCGCAAGCAGCGGCGCATCCGCCGGGAAGAGCGCAGCGACTCGTGTGCTCGGCCACAGGCGCACTTCGCCGGGCAGGGGCTCGAGCACGGGGTCATCCGCAGCATCCGTCAGCGTGACGGACAGCGCCCCCGCCGCAAAGCACGCCGCCTCGAGCGCCGCTTCCTCCGCCTCGTTCGAGAGCGGGTCGAGTTCGAACGTCAGCTCGAGGAGCGGCACGAGTGGGCTCCCGCGGCCCGCGCGAGCTCAGCGCAGCCCGAGGCGCCGCTCGAGATAATGGATGTCCTGTCCGCCGGCACGGAACGCGGCGTGATTGAAGATCTCCTGATGCAGCGCGACGTTGGTGTTGATCCCCTCGATCACCATCTCCGCGAGCGCATTCTTCATGCGCGCGATCGCCGCCTCGCGCGACTCGCCGTGCGTGATGACCTTGCCGATGAGCGAATCGTAATAAGGAGGTACGTTGTAGCCGCTGTACACATGACTGTCGACCCGCACGCCAGGTCCCCCCGGCGCATGCCACAGCCTGATCGGACCGGGCGAGGGCGTGAACGTCTTGGCGTCCTCGGCGTTGATGCGGCACTCGATCGCATGTCCGCGGATCTGCACGTCGCTCTGCGCATAAGGGAGCTTCTCGCCTCCTGCGATGAGAAGCTGCGTCTTGACGAGATCGATGCCGGTGATTGCCTCCGTGACCGGATGCTCCACCTGGATGCGCGTGTTCATCTCGATGAAGTAGAACTCCCCGTCCTCGTACAGGAATTCGAGCGTGCCGGCGCTGCGATAGCCGACCGCGCGGCATGCCTCGATGCAGCGCTCGCCCATCGTGCGCCGCTGGCGCGCGGTGATTCCGGGGGCTGGAGCTTCCTCGATGACCTTCTGGTGCCGGCGCTGCATGGAGCAGTCCCGCTCCCCGAGATGGATCACGTTGCCGTGATGATCGCCGAGCATCTGGAACTCGATGTGGCGCGGCCGCTCGAGAAACTTCTCCATGTACACTTGATCGTTGCCGAAGGCCGCGAGCGCCTCGGCCTTGGTGATGTTGATCGCGTTGAGGAGCGAGGCGTCGCTGTGCACCACACGCATGCCCCGGCCGCCCCCGCCGCCCGAGGCCTTGATGATCACCGGGTAGCCGATCTCGCGCGCGATGCGGAAGCTCTCCTCCGGCTCCTCTGCGAGCGGTCCATCGGAGCCGGGCACGCACGGCACGCCCTGGCTCTTCATCACGCGGATCGCCGAGACCTTGTCGCCCATCAGGCGGATCGTCTCGGCCTTCGGCCCCACGAAGACGAAGCCGCTCTTCTCGACACGCTCGGCGAAGTCCGCATTCTCGGACAGGAAGCCGTAGCCGGGATGCACGGCGACGGAATCGGTGACCTCGGCCGCGCTGATGATCGCGGGCATGTTGAGGTAACTCTGCGAGGCGGGGGGCGGTCCGATGCAGACCGACTCGTCGGCGAGCAGCACGTGCTTCAAGGTGTAGTCCGCGGTCGAGTGGACCGCGACCGTCTTGATGCCGAGCTCGCGGCAGGCGCGCAGGATCCGCAGCGCGATCTCGCCGCGATTGGCGATGACGACTTTCTCGAGCATTGGTGGAGTTATTCGATGACGAACAAAGGTTGGCCGAATTCGACGGGGTCACCGTTCTTCGCCATGATCGAGGTGATCCGGCCGGCCTTGTCGGCCTCGATCTGGTTCATCATCTTCATCGCCTCGATGATGCAGAGCACCTGGCCCATCGTGACCTCATCGCCGATCTCGATGAACGGCTTGGCCCCCGGGGTCGACGCCGCGTAGAACGTGCCGACCATCGGGGCCGTCACCACATGCTCGTTGGGGCGCGGTCTCGGCTCCTCGCGTGTGCCGGCTCCTGCCGCTGCGCCCTGTGCGGCGGCCATCGCGGGGCTCGTGGCGAGCGGCGGGGCATAACCGGCCGGGACATAACCGGCCGGGGCATAACCGGCCGGGACATAGGGGGGCGCCTGATGGAGGTGCGCCGCCGGCCCAGTCGGCAGCCGGCTGATACGCACGGCCTCCTCGCCCTCCTTGATCTCGATTTCCGCGATGCCGGATTCCTCCAGCAGCTCGATCAGCTTCTTGACCTTTCGAATGTCCATGCCGAGAGTGCTCCCCTTCGCAAGTCGCTCGTTCGGGTGGGGCGGGCTTAAGGCGCGCTCGCCAGATGCCTCGCGGCGGCGCGCACGGC
>JBOHZR010000329.1:0-2477 GCA_050738595.1 Steroidobacteraceae bacterium
GTCTGGGGCCCTGCGCGGCGCCGGGGATTCGGGCGGGGGCAGGAGCCGGCGCTTGAAGAGCCGATCGGAGAAGTAGCGGATCTTGCGGCAGCGGATCGCGCGCAGGCCCTCGCAGAAGATGATCGCCTCCTCGGTCCCGAGCTCCTTGACCTCCTGGGGGAGGAGGAGCGCCCGACGCTGCTCGCTCACATTGACCGTGCGCGAGCGGGTGCGCGAGTCGAAGCTGAAGAAGGGCTTGGACACGGTTCTGACCTTGACCGTGGTGAAGCCGAGCTCATCGGAGATCTCCCGCGCATCGGAGAAGTCCTTCGGCGCAAAGACGACCCGGGCGGCGAGGCTCTTCAACATCGTCTCCGCAGCGTGCGCGCCGTAGACCTCACGGAGCTGTGCGAGCGCCTGCAGGATGAGCACCGTGCGCACGTTGTAGCCGGGGAGGTAGGAGATCGCCTCGGCGATGATGGGGATGCGCCCGAGCGCCGTGAACTCATCGAGCATCATCATGACCTGGTAGACAAGATGAGGGTTTTGCTCGGGGAGCTCGCGGGTCTGAAGCCCGATGGCCTGCTGGCAGAGGAGACTCAACACCGGCCGCAGCCGATGCAGGTCATCCGGGTTCACGCCCACGTAGATCGAGATGGGCTTTGAGCGCAGCTCCCGCAGATCGAAGTCGCTCGCCGAGGTCGCCTCATCGAGAATGGGATTCATCCACAGGTCGAGCCGGCTCGTGAAGGTCTTGCGGATGCTGCTCGCGGTGACGGGTGCGAGGTCGATGACATCATAGAGCGAGCGCACGCACTGGCCCGAGAGCGGAAAGGGACTGCGCTTGCGGCCCTCGATGATGCGCTTCCAGTGCGCCCCGAAACCCTCATCGTCACTCGCCATCCCCTGCCGCAGCACCTCCCCGATCGTCTTCTTCAAGGACGGCGTCTCGAACAAGTAGAGCGCGATCCCCAAGAAGAGCGATCGGGCGGAGGCCGTCCAGAAGGGATCGACGTTCGGCGGGTCCGGGTACAGCATCTCGGCGATCCGCTGCAGGTCATTCAAGCGCCGCGGCGGGTCCTCCGAGACGTAGGTGAAGGGATTCCAGCGCGCGGTGCGACGATCCTCGGCAAAGGGGTCGAAGAGATAGCAGGCCTGCCCGCACGCCGCCCGGAATCCCGCCGTGATTCTCCAGTTCTCGCGCTTGATGTCGATGCACAGGACCGACCCCGGCCAGTTGAGGAGATTCGGGACGACGATCCCGGTGCCCTTGCCTGAGCGAGGCGGTGCGGCAAGCGCGACCCCCTGCTGGCCGGCGAGCGTCAAGTAGCGCGAGCCGAGCTTGCCTAGGAGGATCCCGTGATCGGCGAAAAGCCCCGCCGCGCGGACTTCGCTCAAGCGCGCGGGGCGCGCATCCCCGTGGAGCGAGCGGCGCTTGGGGATAAACGCCGCACTCGCGGCCATCAGCACGGCCGCGAGCCCCACGCCTTCGCAGAGCGCGAGTCTCACCGCGATGTCGGCGCGCGCGGAGTAGTAGTAGGCATAGCGGGCAAGGGTCAGGGGCGTGGCTAACTTGACGTCCGCCTTCACCCACCACAGAAAGAGAAAGCCGCCCAAGTACTGCGCGAGCAGGAGGCTTGCGATCGTGAGCGTCGCCACCTTCGCCAGCCGCTCGCGAAAGCCTCTCGCGGCGCGCGGTACGCGCCAGGCGATCGCGCTCGCGGGGACGGAGACCTCAAGCCGCGCGGTGTTTGCGCTCAGGCTCATACCACACCTCCTCAATGAACCGCTCCTGGCGGTGAACGGCGAACTGGATGACCACATCGATGAGTAAATAGAGCAGGCTCTTGATGTCCTCGCGGGCGAGATCACAGCCCCCGCGGCTTTGCTTGATGAGGAGCACCAGCTGCTCGAAGGCGAGCTCCGCGCTTGTCGCATGGATGCTGGTGATCGTCCCCGGGTGCCCGGAGTTGACGTTGCGCAGGTAGTCGAAGGCCTCCTCGGAGCGCAGCTCCGCGAGCAAAATCCGGTCGGGCTTCATGCGCAGACACGACTCCAGCAGCTGCTTCGGGGTGACACGCGCCTCACCCTGATCGTCCTTCGAGTAGAAGAGCCGCACGTGATTGGGGTGTCGATCGAGGACGAGCTCGGCCGCATCCTCGATCGTGATCAGGCGCTCCTCGGTCGGGATCTCCCGGATCAAAGCCTTGGTCCAGGTGGTCTTCCCCGACCCCGTGGGCCCTGAGACCAGGATGTTCTTGCGGGACCGGACCGCCAAGCGCATGAACGCCGGGTAGTCTTGGGCTTCGAGGAGTCTCTTCAGCTCGTGCTCCGTCCCACCGAGGGCATCACTCGCGCGCCGGGTGGCGCGAAAGATGCCGCGCTCGGTGAGCTCCTCGATGCTCCAGAGGGCATCCGATGGCCGCCGGATGCTGATCGCGACGGTCCCCGGGGTCGTGGCCGGCGGCAGCACGATCTGGATGCGCTCCCCGGTGGGG
>JBOHZR010000330.1:0-1962 GCA_050738595.1 Steroidobacteraceae bacterium
AAGTCCTGGGCGAGGCGCAACACCCCGAGGCTCTCGCGGATGACCTCTCCGGGATGGCGCTTACGGCGCAGGAGCCGCTCGAGACACTGCCGGGTGGCGGGGCCGACCTGTTCGGCACGCTCAAGGAGCTTGTCGATACCGAGGGCGAGATAGGCGCGGTGCTCGGGCGGGCGATGCGCATCGAGGGTCAGGCGCTGATAGCGGCGCGTGGCACGAGGATGGCTGGCGATGAGCACCCCGCGCTGGAAGACCTCCACCGTCTGGGCGGCGAGCCGAGCATCGACGTGCTGGCCGATCAGGCGGTAATGAACCGAGTAATACGCGCGGGCGACTTCGATGTGATGATCCGGATGCACGAGCGCGCCGAGTTTCCACTCGGCGTATTCATAGCGCCGCGCCGGCAGGGCTTGAGCGGCCCCTCGCTCCTCACTCTCAAACACGCTCTGGCGACTGCCCTCGCGCTTCTGGAATGGCTCCGTGTTGATCGTGGTGACGATCGTCGCGATCGCCGCATTGAGCTCCCCGAGCGAGAAGAACTGCCGGTCGCGCAAGCCCCCGGGCACCGCTCGCTCGGCCAGCAGTACTCCATTTTCCACGGCGGCCTTATCGCGGGGCCGGCGCACGCGCGCTGGGAGCACCGCCAGGCAATACCGTTCGGCGAACTCCGCATAGGAGCGGTTGAACTCGGGGTCGTACCGGCGTGCCTTCTTCACCGCCGTCGCGCAGTTGTCGGGCACGATGGCGCGCGGGGCGACGCCAAAGGCCTCCAGCGCCCGCACGTGCGCGCCCAGCCAGTCGGCAGAACTCTGCGTGCGGGTGGCTTCGGCGTAGAAGCACGCACTGTAGGGCCACACCGCCACGAACAACCATGCTTTCTGCACCGTCCCCATGGTCGGATCGGTGAAGTGCGCCGGATCGCCGGCGTAGTCGACGAACAGCCGGTCCCCGGGCAGGTGGGTGAGGGAGAGCGTGACGCCGCGGCCGCGCCGCCACTGCTGGAACTTCACGCAAAAGGCGGTGTACTTCAGCCCCTCGGGGTACTGTGCCAGGTACTCGCGCCAGAGCTGCCGGCGGGTGACGTGCTTGCGGCGCAGTTCCCGCTCGATCCACTCAAAATCCGGTATGGGCTGCACCGCAACGCCCGGCTGCGTTCGTGGATAAAGCCGCGCATCAAGGGCCGCATCATCAAGCTCGGCCGGCACCGGCCAGCCGACCCCCGCCCGCTCGGCGCGCCACAGGCAAATCTGCACGCTCGAGCGCGCGCAACCGACACTGCGGGCGATCTCCCGCTCGCTGAACCCTTCGGCTTGCAGCCGCAAAATCTCTCGTATCCGGCGCACGGACAACCTCTCTTGGGCCACGTTCGATCTCCCCCGCTTGCGGTAAGGAGATCACGGTAGCCGTGGTTGCCCTGCATCCCGAACTGGACCGACATGCCGCGAAACTGTGGACCGACATCGCGCGAATTACGCAATGGAACCACCCGCAGAGCTCAAACCAACTCAAGAAGCGCATCGTGCGAACGTTGTTGCAGGAGATCGTTATCAGCAAGGACGGTGAGAAGATGACGATGCTTCTGCATTGGCAGGGCGGCGACCACACCTCGCTTGAGTTCATGAAGAACAAGGCTGGCTATCACCGATACGTCACTCCCAGCAACGTCGTCGATCTCGTTCGTGAGCTTGCACGAGTGCAACCGGACCGAAGCATCGTGTCGATCTTGAACCGACTCGGTATACGCACTGGCCATGGCCATAATTGGACCGAAGCGCGCCTGTGCACATTCCGGTTCAACCACCAGATCGCCGTCTACAATGAAGGGGAGCGCTTGACACGCGGGGAGATTGCGTATTCCGGACCATCCTGACCGCTGATTCCGTCTGAACGTGACCGGCCGTTCCGGCCGAACGTGACCGCTCGTTCCGCTCGAAGGTGACCGATTTTGGGCCCCTGCCCGGAATC
>JBOHZR010000331.1:0-5398 GCA_050738595.1 Steroidobacteraceae bacterium
GGGCAGCTCCATCGTGATCTTGTTGCCGCGATCGGTCGCATTGAGGAAGTGCAGCGTGTTGCGCGCGGGACCCTTGAACCAGCGGATGTCCTTCGAGTCCCCGTCGCGCGGGATCACGGCGATCATCGTCGGCAGATTCCCATCCCACTCCCACATGGGCAGGCCCTTCTTCAGGCGCGCGAGGCTCGTCGTGCGCGCGACGAGCGGAATGAGGATGTGCTTCTGCGTGATCGCCTGATCGTGCATGATGCCGACGTAGGGCGCCTGGAACCACCATTGGCGGGTTACCTTCGCCTCGGCGTCCACGATGCAGGCGGTCACGTCCTTCGTCAGGAGTCCCTTCGCCTGATAGCCGTACGCGCACATCTCGCCCGTGACCGGGTCGATCTTCGGATGCGCGGACATCGTCTGCGAGCCCCACTGGCCGTCGAAGTTCCAGTCGCCGAGCGTCTGCAGGGACTGCGGGTCGACGATGTAGGGAAGGGAGTCCTCCTTCAAACAGAAGAGCTTGCCGCCATGCCAGTACATGTGCGTGTTCGCGGCGGAGCGGTTGATGTGCTTGACGCTCGGATCGTCCGTGAAGGGATTGCGGTAAACCCCGAAGAGGCGCCGCCGCGCATGACGCTCGGCCATGATGCGCGCCGTCTTCACGTAGCGCGCGCGGTAATCGACGTGGCCGTTCTTGAAGCGGAAGCGGCTCAAATGGCCGTCGCCGTTGAAGCCCGTCATCCACTCGTTCATCGGCGGGCGATACTCGAAATCGCACTGCATGCGATAGAAGTTGCCCTCGATATCGGAGGGGATCGCCCCCCAGACCTCGCAGTCGAACACGTCGGCTTCGAAGCGGGTCGGGCTGTTGAATCCCGGCGGGAAGAGCGGATGGCCTCGGAAATCCACGGAAGACGTCATGTTCGGTACCTCGCAGGCGGCTCGCACATCGTGCTCGCCAGCCGATGATAACTCAACGCGAGATACCCGGCGCAGCATCTGCGGCCGCGAGTGGCCACGGGCGCGCACTTTTTCCGAGCGCGCTCGCGGCCTTTGACATGGCAGAACGCTCCGGCGATCAGAGATTCCAGCGAAGCCTGATCATCCACTCGCGCGGCGAGCCGGGAGTGCCCACACGGCCGACCGGCGTATAGAAGTTCGAGGCCGTGGGCGCCGCACCGGCGTTGATGAGCGAGCTCGCGGCGCCGAGCTGCTGCCAGTAGAACTTGTTGAACGCGTTCAGCGCCTGCAGCGACACGTCCCACTTGTCTCCGTCCGGCGCGTACGTGAGCGAGGCATTGAACAGGCTGTAGCCCGGAACGATGAAGTTCGGGGCGACCTGATCGATGTTCTCGGCCCCATTCGTCATGTAGCCCTGGTAGACCCAGTCGAGCCGCGGCGTGAGCCTCGCACCGTTCGGAAAAGCAATCCCGTACTGCAGGCCCGCGCTCGCGCTCCACTCAGGCTGCAGGCGCACCGAGGGATCGATATAGCCCGGACTGGTCGGATCGCTGATCTTGTCGTGGAAACGGATCCAGCCGCCCTCGAAGTTGAAGAGCAGCCGATCGATCGGCTCGGCGTAGACCTCGAGCTCGGCACCGGGCATGTACGCGGGGATCCCCGTGTAGTAGAACCATGGCGACAGGCCCGGTGTACCGGCGAGATCGGTTCCCGCCGGGCATAGCCCGCCCGAGAGGAAGTAAGGCTTGCCGGGATCGAGCGACGTCGCCGCGCTGCACTGAGCCGCGATCTCGAGATTGAGGTAGGACTTGTAATCCTCGTAGAAAAGCGTGCCGTTGACCCTCAGCCGGTGGTCGAACCAGTCGGTCTTGGCGCCGATCTCGTAATTCACGGCCTCCTGGCCCGGCACAGGCTCCTCGAGCTGGCCGATGGTTTCGATGCGAGCGTTGAAGCCCGGCAGCGTAGAGCCGCTTGCAGCCTCCCCATAGAGGAAGATCGTCGGCGTCAGCTGATAGTTGATGCTCCCGGTCCATTCCCCGCGCCGGCCCGATTGCACGACGGGTGCCGGAAGCACGATGCTGTAGCCCGGCGCCGTGCTGTTGTGCGCGTACTTCTCCGTCTGGTACTGGTCCGAGTAGCGCCATCCCCCCGTGATCGACCACTTGTCCGTCAGCTTGAAATTGAGGTGGGCATAGCCCGAGATGTTGTTGGTCGAGAAGCCCTGCACGTTCACGAAGTCCGGCAGCAGGCCGTACGGGAACGCCGGCCCGAATGGCACGTTGTAGGCCCCGAACTGCACGCTGCTGATCTCGAGCTCGCGCGCATCGTATTCGAATCCGCCGACGGTGTATTCGAGCCGGTCGTTGAACACATCGCCCGTCAGGCGTATCTCGTTGGAGAACTGGCGATGCTCCTGGGGATAGTACTCGCTCTGCGTGAGCCCGAAGGGCGTCAGATCGCTGTCATTCATCCAGTTGGTCGTGTACTTGCGGAACGCCCAGATGTACTTCAGGTGCAGATGGTCCGCTAGCCCCCAGTCGAGCGTGGCGGAGGTGCCGTACTCATCGAGTACCTGCGTCGGATTGAATTGCTGGCCAGTGGTCACGTCCCCGTACGTCGAGTAGTTGTCCCAGGGACTCGGGGAGACGAAATACGGATTGCAGGACGCCCCGCCGCAGTTGCCCGCGTAATGCATGTTGTACTTCGGGAACACGACCGCGGAGTCGTACAGATTGTTGAAAGTGTCGTGCGGGCCGCCGTAGGGTGTGAGCAGCGTCTGCAGGGGCTGCTCATCGGACTGCCGATAGTAGTAGGCGTTGGCGTTCAGCTCGATGCGGGAGGTGGGCAGGTAGCGCAGCTCGCCCCGGATCTCCTGATGGTTGAAGCCGCCGAGCCCACCGATCGCGCAATTGCTGTGCGTGAGCGGGCTGATCGATTCCGGGAGCGTTCCGTACACCGAAGCCGGAGCACCGATCGACTGCATCTCGCAGGTGAAGTCCAGGTAATGCCCGATGCTTCCCTCGCTGCGCGAGACGGCGACCACCCGCGCGTAGAGTTTCTCCGGAATGAGCACCGCGTTGCCGATGCCCACGAACTCGACGCGGTGCTTCTCGCCGTAGGCGACGTCGAGCGAGGCGGAATTCGTGTCCTGGGGCTTGTTCGTGATGAGCCGCAGCGCGCCGCCGATCGAGTTCATGCCGAACAGTGTGCCCTGCGGTCCGTTCGCGACCTCGACGCGGCTCAAGTCCGCCAGATCGAGCGAGGAGCCGGTCAGCGATCCTTGATAGACGTCGTCGACGTAGACCCCGACCGTGGGCTGGAACGAGAAGTCGAAATCGGTCTGGTTGAACCCTCTCAATCCGATCGTCTCGGTCGGTCCGAAATTGCTCACCGGCTGCCGGAAGAACGCATTCGGGATCACATTTCCGATGTCGGTGACGCTCTCGAGCTGCTGCTGCTGCAGGTCCGCCGCGGTGATCGCCGTGATCGAGAGCGGGGTCGACTGAAGGTTCTCGGAGCGAAACTCGGCGGTGACGACGACCTCCTGAAGCTGCCCCACGCTCTGCGCCTGCGCGCCCGCACCTGGCGTCGTCTGCGCCACCGGCGGTCCAGAGGCGCCCTGCGGCGCATCCTGCGCAAGCGCAGGGACGGTTGCGAGAGCGGCGCTTGCGGCAAGAGCGGCAGCGATCGCTTGCAGGATGGGCGCCGCAGTTGCGGGCGCGCTGCGCGAGAACGGATGACTCATGGTACCCCCTGAAGTGAAAGGTCAGCGCTCGAGATCCATGAGCCGCTGTATCGCTTTTGTTACAGTGTGCCCTGATCCCGTAACCGCGGCAAGGCACACGTGTGTGGTCTCAGCGCGACATGGTCGCGGCGCACCGGGCGCCGTTGCCGAATCAACACGAGACGCCCATGTCGACCTGGCTCCGCCGATGCCGCCAGTGGCGAACGCTCGCCCTCGCCGCCGGCGTACTGCTCCTTGCTGCGAACGCGTGCTCGGCGCCACCGGCGTCGGCGGATGAATCGCTCGCCGAGCCGATTCCAGCCTTCACGGCGGCCGAGCTCGCCGCGTATCCGCACGATGGCTGGTACACCAACGGCGGCAGCCTCTCGAACCAGCGGTATTCGCCGCTCGACCTCATCAACCGCTCGAACGTCGGACGGCTGAAGGCGCGCTGGCGGGCTTCGCTCAACGGCTCGGGCCTCAACCCGCGCGACGGCAATCAGGCGCAGCCGATCGTCTACGCGGGCGCGATCTACATCTCGACAGGCGAAGGCGATGTGTTCGCGGTCGACTTCGAGACGGGGAAGGTGCTCTGGGAATTCAAGGCGAACGTCGACCCGAAGGTCGTCCGCCCGTGCTGCGCGTGGCCCGGTCGCGGCGTCGCGATCGGCGACGGCAAAGTGTACGTCGGGGAGCTCGACGCGCGGCTCATCGCTCTCGACCAGCACACCGGGAAGGTCGTGTGGTCCGTTCAAGCCGAGGACCCGAGACAGGGCTACGTCATCGCGAGTGCGCCGCTGTACTACGACGGCAGGGTGATCACCGGCTTCGCGGGCAGCGACATGGGAACCCGCGGCCGGATCAAAGCCTACGACGCGAAGAGCGGGCGGCTCATCTGGACGTTCTACACGGTGCCCGGACCCGGCGAGCTCGGCCACGACACCTGGCCGAAGAATTCCGACGTGTGGAAATACGGCGGCGCGGCGATCTGGCAAACCCCCGCCATCGACCCGAAGCTCGGCCTCATCTATTTCTCGACCGCGAACCCCGGTCCGGTTCTGAACGGCGCGGTGCGCGCAGGCGACGATCTCTTCAGCGTCTCGATCGTCGCGCTCGATGTGAGAACCGGCAAGTACCGCTGGCACTTCCAGCAGGTCCACCACGACCTGTGGGACTACGACTCGGCGAATCCGGTCATCCTCTTCGATGCCGTCTACGGCGGAAAGCTCCGCCACGGTATCGCGGAGGCGGCGAAGACCGGCTGGGTCTACATTCTCGACCGCGAGACCGGCAAGCCGCTCATCGGCATCCCCGAGAAGGCGGTCATGCAGCTCGCGCAGCAGCACACCTCGCGCACGCAGCCCTTCCCGATCGGCGATGCGATCGTGCCGCAGGAGATCGACATTGCGCCGGAGGGATTCAAGCTCGTGAACCACGGGCGCATCTTCACACCCTTTGCGAAGCATCCGGCCGTCTGGAAGCCGCTCGCTGCCGTCAACTGGCCGCCGAGCTCGTACGATCCGCGCCTGCATCGCATGTTCATCTGCGCGACCGATTCGCTCTGGGGCGCCGTCGGCGGCGATCCGAACTATCCGATCAAGCCCGGTCCGCTGTACTCCGGCAGCGTCGTGCAGCGCTTCGCGGCGCCGCGCCGCGGCATCTTCGCCGCGCTCGATGTGACGACCAACCGCCTCGTATGGCGCCAGCAGTGGGTCGATACCTGTT
>JBOHZR010000332.1:0-5247 GCA_050738595.1 Steroidobacteraceae bacterium
AACCGCGTTCCAGGACCACGATGACACCTTCCGAGGGCGAAATCGTTAACACCCCCAGAACTCCGATTTCAGTAAGCCGCTCAAGCTCTTATGCTCTTCCAACTGATCGACGTTGGGACAGCCCTGATCCGAACTATAATCTCGCCTTGTATGCCCAGGCTCCAGAATCGCGGCACAAATCAGCGCTTTCCTCTCGGGCATCCTTGGTGGGCTCTCTGTTTCTCGCTCTCGGGCTTTACCGCCCTGATCGACCCGCTGCGTCGCCATGCCAGTGCCGTCGAACTGGCGCTCACTGTTGCTGGAGTCCTGATCTATATCGGAACGTTTCTCCTTTTGCTCACAGCATGGAGGCGAGGTCGGTCTGGGCTGTGGCCAACGCTTGGAATCGTGCTGATAGGCGTGCTCTTCGCACCTTTCAACAGCTTCGCATGGCTCTTTTTCGTAGTGGCCACGGCGATTTCCACAGTTGTCGCGGGCGGTGATGTTCGGACGGCCGCGTCCATTGTTGGTGGCATCGTCGCGGTAATCCTCATCGAAAAGCTGCTCCTCGGTTTGCAATGGTCCTTCGTCGGCGTCGTCGCAGGTGTCGGAATCCCCACTGCGGTGATGTGCACGTTGACCCTGCGCAGATCGATCGCCGTCCGCGAAGTGGCGCGCCACGCTGAACGGGAGCGCATTGCTCGCGACATGCATGACGTGCTCGGGCACACCCTTTCTGTAATTATTCTGAAGGCTGATCTTGCCGCCCGGCTCGTGCACAAGGATCCGGATCGGGCGACAACAGAGCTGTCCGAACTCGACCGCATCGCTCGCGATACGCTCGATGAGGTACGCGAAACGTTGCGCGGGTACCGGCGGCGAGGGCTACAAGAGGAGTTCGAGATCGCACGGCATTCATTGGCGGCGGCCGGCGTCACCGTCGCGGCGCGCTTTGAACCCGCGGCACTCGATCCGGATCGCGAGAATGCGCTCAGCTTGTCGCTTCGCGAGGGCGTAACCAACATCCTGCGGCATGCCCGCGCGACACATTGCGCCCTGTCGGTCAGTACAATCGACGAGTGCTGCGTCCTTGAAATTGAGGATAACGGAACTGACGCGCTCGCGCGTACCGGGGCGCGCCCGGACGAGCACGAAAAACCCAATGGCGACAGTCCTGGCGCTGGCCTAAACGGCATGCGTGAACGCATCGAGGCATTCGGAGGAACTCTAACCCAACGAGTCGAGCACGGGGTGCATCTGACGATAAAGGTTCCTCTGATTCACACTGGCAACGCAGGCCAGAGCCGCACGGCGCCGTGAGCGCTTCCTTGCGTGTCATCATCGCAGAGGACCAGGCAATGGTACTGGGGGCCCTCGCCGCGCTCATTCAACTCGAGCCCGACATGCACGTCATAGATCAGGTGCGCGACGGCACCGATGCCATCCGTGCCGTCATGGAAAAGCGGCCTGATATTCTGCTCGCCGACATCGAGATGCCAGGACTTTCCGGTATTGATCTCACACGGGCGCTCAAGCAGCGCGGTGTCGCGACCAAGATCATCATCCTAACGACATTCGCACGCCCCGGATACCTGCAGCGCGCGCTTGAGGCCGGAGCGAGCGGTTACCTGCTCAAGGAGAGCCCCTCGCGCGAACTCGCCGCGGCCATCCGGCGCGTTCATGCTGGCGAACAGGTCGTGAATCCGCGCTTGGCAGCCGAGGCGCTTGTCGATCGAGACCCACTGACGAACCGGGAACGACAAGTACTTCAGCTCGTGGAGGGAGGCGCGAGCAGCGGAGAAATTGCCACGATGCTGCGGCTCTCGAAGGGCACGGTGCGCAATCACCTCTCTCAGGCCATTACGAAGCTTGCCGCGAATAGTCGGGTCGATGCAGCGAGGATCGCGAAGCTGAAGGGATGGCTCTAGCTGCTGCCCGTGACGGATGTCATGGGACGACGATGACGCCTGTGACATGCGTTCGAGCCCGACGTGCGCGAACAATGGCTCCGAACGGGAGCGCGGTTGCCGCTCCTCAGCACCGGAGGACTGCGTACATGACCACCGAATCGCGGGCACGCCACTCACTTGGGTTCGATGCGGCGGATATACGTTCATTGACCACCATGGCGCTCGGCGCATTGGTCATCATTCCAACGGCAGCCTATTTGGCGGGAGGTCTGCACTTCGGCCAGCATGACTGGCAGGCGAGACTGGATCTCGCCCCTTTGTATCATGCCAGCGTAATGGTTCTGGCGCATATTGTGGCTGCACTCAGTGCGCTGGGACTTGGCATATACGTTCTGTTCAGGCGAAAGGGCGGTATTCGCCACCGCTTGGCAGGCCGTGTGTGGGCATTCGTGATGTTCGGTGTGGCGATCACCGGAATGGCAATTGAGCCATTCCGCTTTACTTACGCGCACGGCGCGGCGCTGCTGGTCTTTGTCATGGTTCCGCTGGCGATCTACAAGGTGCGGCATGGCGACCTCCGCGCGCATCGCCGCACGGTGGCACAGTTGCTCATTGCGCTGGTGATCGTCGGTCTATTGGCTCTGCTGCCAGGACAATTTTTGCATCGTGTCTTTTTCACGGGTGGATGAAACTACCGGTTGCGGGAGTTCCTTATGGCGCAAGTCAAAATCTATGGTCTGCGCGAACATCTGAAGCCGGTCCGGGAGCGGCTTTCCGAAGCGATTCACTGGTGTGTGGTCGAGGCATTGCACTTCCCGCAAGACAAGCGCGCGCACCGCTTCTTCCACATGGAGCCGGAAGATTTCTATTTCCCTGCGACTGCTTCGCCGCGCTACACAATCCTCGAGATCAGTTTGTTCGAGGGTCGCAGCACCGAAACAAAAAAGCAGCTCATTCGACTACTCTTCGAGCGTGTTTGCCGCGAAGCTGAACGCCTGCCGAACGAGCTAGAAATCACGCTTACCGAGACGCCGAGGCACAACTGGGGATTTCGTGGCCTGCCAGGTGACGAGATCGCACTGAATTACCGGATTGAGGTATAAGCGACCTGGCGGGGATGCCCACGGGCCGAGTGACCGCTTCGGAGATCGGTCGGGGCTGGGTCGACAGGCAGCTTCTGGCCGACAGCGGCTGGCGACCGGTCTACTCCTTAGCGGGCTTCGGCCTGACCTGAGCATGGAGTTCCCCTCGGTTCGGTGCCTGATCGAAATACTTGAGTTAGCGCCGGACAGAGCCAGCTCTCCGTGCCGTGGGCGTTAGAGTAGTTGGCACCCGCATGAGCACGTTTCCTTCTGGCCGGGTGCGTGCCCCCCACGCTCACCCTCGACAGCGAGAACGGCGTGGCAGAAATGGATGCGCCCGGCAGGATTCCCAATCCATGCCTCCCGGACCGTACACTTAGGACTTGTGCAATAACAACTTCTGTCGTCGTAGCGTAATAACGACACAGTGAATCGCCGTCTCTCTCTCTGGGATGGATGATTAGCATCTTCCGTATAGCCTAGAAATGCTGCCAAATAAGTCAATGGAGGCTCTTTACAAGAGCACCTCATGATGTTATGAATCTGCCTTGGATGATCGTCACAAGGCAGAATGCTAACATCATGTATGCGCCTCGTTTCGATCCCGACACCCTGCGGCGGCTGTTTGCACGCCGGCAAATCGCCTCGCTCCCGGAGCTGAAGTCTGCGCTGGGCACCGAAGTGGCGATGACGGTGTTCCGCAAGCTCGCGGCGTTGTCCTACCTCAGCAGCTATTCGCATCGCGGGGCCTACTACACGCTGCCGGGCATCGCGCGGTTTGATGCGCAGGGCTTGTGGAGCTGCCGGCAGGTGTGGTTCTCCCGCCATGGCACGCTGCTTGAGACGCTGGTCGCCTGGGTGAGCGAGGCCTCGACAGGCTACTTCGCCGGTGAGTTGGAAGCGCTGCTGCACGTGCCGGTCAAGGACCCGTTGCGTACGCTGGTCGAACGCGGACGTCTGAGCCGTCACGCACGGGATGAGCGATGGCTGTACTGCGCTGCTGAGCAGGCGCGTCAGCGCGAACAACGCCGGGCGCGTCAGGCGCAGATCGAGACGTTGCGGTTGGCACCCCTGGCGGGTGCCACGATCATGGAGACCGCCGAGCTCAAAGCCGCGGTGGTCTTGTTCTACAGCCTGCTCGATGAGCAGCAGCGGCGACTGTTCGCCGGACTGGAGAGTTTCAAGTACGGTCACGGTGGGGATACGCTGCTGGCTGGGCTGCTGGGCCTGGATCCGGATACCGTCGCTCGAGGCCGGCGTGAGCTGTTCGCGGGGGAGGTGCAACACGAGCGGGTTCGGGCAGCCGGCGGCGGTCGGCCGCGGGCTGAAAAAAAACTCCGGTCCTCCTGAAACAGCTGCGCGCCCTGCTCAACGACTCCCTCGCGGGGGACCCCATGGGTCGGCGCCGTCCTCGCACACACCGGCGGTTGCGGCAGATCGCCGGGGCGTTGGCCGATGCGGGCCTGCCCGTCAGTCCCCACACCGTGCGGCGCTTGCTCAAGCAACTGGGCATTGCGCTGCGCGGCAACTGCAAAACGCTCTCCAGAACCTGTGGTCCGCAGCGTGATCAACAGTTCCGACACATCGCCCGGCAGCGCCAGCGCTTTGTCCGTCAGAGCCGGCCCATCATCAGCGTGGATACCAAGAAGAAGGAGATGGTCGGGTGCTTCAAGAATGCCGGCCGCGCCTGGAGCCGCAGGCCCGTGCCGGTCAACGACCATGACTTTCGCTCCGATGCCCTCGGCATGGCCATCCCCTATGGGATCTACGACCTGCAGGCCAATCGAGGTTCGGTCTACGTCGGCACTACGCACGACACCCCGCAGTTTGCCGTCGAGTCCATCGGCCAGTGGTGGCACCAACAGGGCAAGGGTCTCTACGGCTCGGACTCTCAGCTGCTCATCTTGGCCGATGGCGGCGGCAGCAATGGCTATCAGTCCCGGGCCTGGAAGTGGGCGCTGCAGAAACATCTGGTCGATCCCTGTCAGCTCTCGGTCACCGTCTGTCACTACCCCACCGGCGCCTCCAAGTACAATCCCATCGAGCATCGCCTCTTCAGCGAAATCAGCAAACACTGGGCCGGCATTCCTCTGCAGAGCTACCCACTGATAGTCAAGCTCATCGGAGAAACTGCTACGACCACCGGCCTCACGGTCAAAAGCCGACTCATCACCAAAAGCTTCCCCACCGGTGTCAAAATCTCGGACGATCAAATGAAGCAGCTGCGGCTGCGAAAGCATCGCGTCCTGCCTCAATGGAATTACACTCTCTTGCCA
>JBOHZR010000333.1:0-5876 GCA_050738595.1 Steroidobacteraceae bacterium
GCCTGGCCCCCCACCGCCTCCCCAGCCCGTGATCAATACGACGGTGTACGCGTACCCGCAGCATGGGCAGACCGCGCAGCAGCTCGACCGCGACCGCTACGATTGCTACCTCTGGGCGAAGCAGCAGACGGGATTCGACCCGAGCGCGGCGAATGTGCCCGCACAGGCGCGCGTGCAGGTGGAGAGTGGTCCGCCGCCCGGAACGGGCACGGCGATCGGCGCCGTGACCGGAGCGGTGATCGGCGCTGCAATATCCAATCCGTGGCAGCGCGGCTTCGGCGCGCTCGCGGGCGCGCTCATCGGCGGTGCCATCGGCTCGAGCGCCGATGCCTCGCATGCCGAGCAGCAGCACGAGACCATCGTGTACGACCGCGCGCAGATGCGTGAGATCGAGCACCAGGCGGCCGACTACCGGCGCGCATTGAGCGCCTGTCTCGAGGGCCGCGGTTATACCGTGAGATGAGAGCACCCATGATCGCCAAACGTCCGACGACCCGTGCCCGCGCCATCCTTCTGACTGCCTGCGCGGCTCTCGCCTGCGCGCTGTTCGCAGCCGGCAGCGCCCAGGCGCAGCATCGCGACGATCACTCCGATCGCCGCGGAGAGCATATCGAGCGCGGACCGCGGCACTTCGACCGCGCGCGCCAGCACGTCGATGCGCGCTTTCACCACGACCACGTTTACTACAACCGGGGCGTATTCGTGTCGGCGCTCCCGCGCGCGCGTTACGAGGTGGTGCATCGCGGCGCCCATTACTTCTTTGCGGGCGGTGTTTGGTATGCCCCTCGCGGTGTGGGCTGGGTGGTCGTGGCGCCGCCGTTCGGCGTGTACGTTCCGGTGCTGCCGCCGTTCTACACGACGCTCTCGGTGGGCAGCGTGCCGTACTACTACGCCGATGATGTCTACTACACCTATCGGGGTCCGGGCTTGGGGTACGAGGTCGTTGCGCCGCCTGCCGATGCGAACGTCTCCGCGCAGCAGGGACCCCAGGGTGCCGCACCGAACGCCCCGCCGAGCAGCGGGCTGTTCATCTATCCGAAGAACGGCCAGAGCGAGCAGCAGCAGGCGCAGGACCGCTATGAGTGCCACACCTGGGCCCAGAGTCAGACCGGGTTCGATCCCACCGCGCCGAACGGCGGGGTGGCGCCCGATCAGACGGCAGGCACCCACGCCGATTACGATCGAGCAATGTCTGCGTGCCTCGAAGGGCGCGGCTACACGGTGAAATGATCCGCTAGCGCACGCCGCTCTCGCCCAGGATGTGCGGGATGTGCGCCTCCCAGCCGAGCGCCATGAGGTGGACGCCGTTTGAGACGCCCTTCAGCGCGCGTACGAGCCGCACGGCGATCTGAAGCCCCACCTGCTCTTCGCGGCCGGCCTCGGCGGCCGCCTGCATCTGCGCGAGCAGCGCGTCGGGAACGCGGATGCCGGGCACGTTCGCATTGAGCCAGGCGGCCATCTTCGCCGACTTGAGCGGGATAATTCCCGCAAGCAGCGCCACGTCCCCGAGCCGCGCGGCCTCGAGATAGCGCTCCACGACGGCGACGTCGAAGACGGCCTGAGTCTGCAGAAACTGTGCCCCCGCCTCGATCTTGCGCCGCGCATTCTCGGCCTCGGCAGCGAGATCCGCCGCGCCGGGATTCGCGGTTGCGCCGATGAAGATCGAGGGTGCTCCCTTCAGGGCATTGCCGCCGAGATCGCGGCCGGCGGCGAGCCCGCGCGCCGCAGCGAGCATCTCCGTAGTCGTGAGATCGAAGACGGGCTTCGCGTCGGGATGATCGCCGTTCTTCGGGGAATCCCCGGTCATGAAGACGAAATTCGCGATGCCGAGCGCCGCCGCGCCGAGCAGGTCCGCCTGCACGGCAATGCGGTTGCGGTCCCGTGCCGTCACCTGCACGATGGGCTCGACGCCGCGGTCGATGAGCAGATGAGCGACGGATTTCGGCTCGATCGCCATGCGGGCCCGCGGCGACTCCGTGAGATTCATCGCGTCGACGCAGGGCTTGAGCAGATCGGCCTTGGCGAGGAGATCCGTCAGATCGATCCCCTTTGGCGGCGTCAGCTCCGTCGTGACGGCAAAGCGTTTCGCGCGCAGCTTCTCCGCCAGTGTGCTCGTCATGGGATGATCATCGCGATGTGTCTCGATCCGAGGGCGATTGGCCGTACAATTCCCGCTTGCCGACGCATCTTGCCATCGAGGCTCGCGCATGGCCACCGTGTTCCGGGATCCGCTGAGCGGACCGCGCGACAGCGCGCTCGCAACCGCATTCGCAGCGCGGCGCCCCTCGCCGGATGAGGCGCTGCAGCTGCTCGAAATCGAGCTCGAGCCGCTGCTCGCCGCGGCCGAGGCGCTGACCCTAGCGGGCCACGGCACGACGGTCACGTACTCGCGCAAGGTCTTCATTCCGCTCACGCAGCTCTGCCGCGACGTCTGCCACTACTGCACCTTCGCCAAGGCTCCGCGCGCGCTCGCCGCCCCCTACCTTTCGCTCGCGGAGGTACTCGAGATCGCCCGGCGCGGGGCGGCGGCCGGTTGCCAGGAAGCGCTGTTCACGCTCGGGGACAAGCCGGAGCTGCGCTACGCCCGCGCACGGGAAGCCCTCGCGGGGCTCGGATACGCCAGCACGCTCGAATACCTCGGCGCCGCAGCGCGCGCGGTGCACGGTGAGACGGGCCTCCTGCCGCATTTGAATCCCGGGGTGATGAGGCGCGAGGAGCTCGTGCGATTGCGTCCGGTCGCCGTCTCGATGGGCCTCATGCTCGAGAGCGCCTCGGAGCGGCTGTGTGCGCGCGGCGGACCGCACTGGGGCTCGCCGGACAAGCGGCCCGCGGCGCGCTTGGCCACCCTCGCGGCCGCCGGGGAGCTTCAGATTCCCTTCACGACGGGGCTGCTCATCGGCATCGGCGAGACGCGGCGCGAGCGCCTCGAGGCCCTGCTCGCCCTGCGCGCGCTGGATGAGCGCTACGGACACCTGCAGGAGCTCATCCTGCAGAACTTCCGGGCGAAGCCCGGCACCCGCATGGCCGATGCGCCCGAGCCCTCCCTGGCCGAGCACCAGTGGACGATCGCGGTGGCGCGGCTGATCTTCGGCCCGCAGATGTCGCTGCAGGCACCCCCCAATCTTCGCCCCGGCGCGCTGGCCGCCCTCGTCCGTGCAGGAGTGAACGACTGGGGCGGCGTCTCTCCCGTCACGCCCGACCACGTGAATCCCGAGGCGCCCTGGCCGCATCTCGAGGCGCTCGCGCGCGAGAGCGCGGCCGCCGGACGCGTGCTGATCGAGCGGCTCGCCATCACCCCGGCCTTCGCGCGCGCGCCGGGCAAGTGGCTCGATCCGGCTCTGCAATTCCCCGTCCGCATGCGCGCGGACTCCAATGGCTGCGCGCGCGGGGACGCCTGGCACGCCGGCTCGGCTGATCCTCTGCCCGCCTGGGCAGAGGAGTGGCTCCGCCGCGAGCCTCGATCGGAGGGCGGTTGCGGGCGGCCGGCGGCCTCGCGCCCGATCGAGCGCATCCTCGAGCGGGCGCGGCGCGGTGCGGAGCTCGCGCCCGAGGAGCTCCTCGCGCTCCTCTCGGCGCACGGCGCCGACCTCGTGTCGGTCCTCGCCGCAGCCGATGCGCTGCGTGAAGAGATGGTCGGCCCGCGCGTCACGTACGTCGTCAACCGCAACATCAACTACACCAACATCTGTCTGTATCACTGCGGGTTCTGCGCCTTCTCGAAGAGCGGCACCAAGCAGCTGCGCGGGCCGGCGTACCGGCTCGATCTGAAGGAGATCGCGCGCCGCACGAGCGAGGCGGCCGAGCGCGGCGCCACCGAGGTCTGTCTGCAGGGCGGCATTCATCCCGAATTCACCGGGCGAACCTATCTCGACATCGTCGCGGCCGTGAAGGAAGCGGTGCCGCGGATGCACGTGCACGCGTTCTCGCCGCTCGAGGTGACCCACGGGGCGCGCACGCTCGGCCTGCCGCTCGAGACCTATCTCGCGCGGCTGCGCGCGGCGGGACTCTCGACGCTTCCGGGCACGGCGGCCGAGATCCTCGACGATGAAGTCCGCGCGGTCATCTGCCCGGACAAGGTGACGACCGACGAGTGGCTCGCGGTCATGCGCGCGGCGCACGCGGTGGGATTGAAGAGCACCGCGACGATCATGTTCGGGCACGTCGACCAGCCGCTCAACTGGGCGCGGCACCTCGGGCGCCTGCGGGCGCTGCAGGCCGAGACCGGCGGCTTCACCGAGCTCGTGCCGCTGCCGTTCGTGCACATGGAGGCGCCGCTCTGGCGGCGTGGGCTCGCGCGGCCGGGACCGACGTTCCGCGAGGCGCTGCTCATGCACGCCGTCGGGCGGCTCGCGCTCCATCCGCACGTGCGGCACATTCAAACATCGTGGGTGAAGATGAGCCCGCGCGGTGCCGCCGCATGCCTGCGCGCGGGCGCCAACGATCTGGGCGGCACTCTGATGAACGAGTCGATCACGCGCGCCGCCGGTGGCGTGCACGGGCAGGAGATGACCCCCGAGGGGCTGGCTGCGATCGCCGCCGCGGCTTCGGACCGGCCGCTCATCGAGCGCACGACGCTCTATGCCGCACCGCCGCTGGGACCGGCGCAGCGCCGGTCGGTCGACCGCGGGCAGGCCGCGTCAGCCGAACTGGCGTGACACGTCGTTGAAGATCGCAACGCCGAGCAGCAGCACGATCAGCGCGATACCGATCTGCTGTCCGAACAGCTGGGTCCGTTCGGAAAGCGGGCTGCCCTTCACCCACTCGGCCACCTGGAACACGATCTGACCGCCGTCGAGAAGCGGGATCGGCAGGAGGTTGAAGAACGCGATCGCGAGCGAGATCAGGACGAGAAACCTGAGGAACGCCGCCACGCCCTCGTGCGCCGACTCCCCGGCGACCTGAGCGATGCCGATGGGACCGCTGAGATTTTTGAGCGAGATCTGCCCGATCACCATGCGCCAGACGAGCCGTCCCTGCACCGCCGTCAGATCCCACGCGTCATCGGCCGCTGCGACGAGCGCTGCGGGCGGGGAGAGCGCACGATGAACGACGAGGCCCGGCGGGAAGTGCGCGAGATTCGTGGAGGAGGCGCCGATGCCGACATATTGGCTGCCGTCGCTTTCGACCTTCGCGACAGTGATCTCAGTCGTGTGCTCGACGCCGCTCCGCGTGTAACGGATGAGGACCGTCTTGCCCGGCGTCATGGGCGTGTAGTGCTGGACGTCGGCGAAGTCGTGCACCGGCCGGCCATCCACCGCGACGATATGATCGCCGGCCTGCAAACCCGCGCGAGCGGCTGGACCGTTCGCCAGCACGGAGCCGATGACCGGCGCGAGCACCGGCCCCTGCATCTCGAACCCGACCACGTTGAACAGATCGGCCGGCTCGGCGAGGCGCTTGCGCTGAGCCGGGTCAGTGAGGGCGAGGGTCAGCGTGCGGCTCGCGCCGCCGCGGTCGCGCACGGCGAGCTGTGCGCTGCCGTGCGAGAGCACCGAGTCGAGCAGATCGAAGAGGACATCCCGCTGGTCCATGACGGCGGAGCCGTCGATCGCGGTGATCTCATCGCCGCTGCGCAATCCGGAGCGTGCGGCCGGCGAAGCCGCCGTCACCTCGCCCACGACGGGTCGCACGCTCGTCGTGCCATTCACCCACAGCATGCCCCACAGCACGAGAATGGCGAAGAGAATATTGAAGCCGGGCCCGGCGAGCAGAACGAGGATGCGTTGCCATGGCGGCCGGCGCGTGAACGATCGCGGCAGATCGGCGGGCGCGACGGGACCCTCGCGCTCATCGAGCATCTTCACGGAGCCGCCCATCGGAATCGGCGCGAGCACGATCTCCGTCCTGTCGGCGCCCACTACCTTGCGCAGCAGAGG
>JBOHZR010000334.1:0-2900 GCA_050738595.1 Steroidobacteraceae bacterium
TTCGGCGTGCGTACAAGCACCCACCACCGCGCTTGATCGAGGATGAGGGCGCGCGTGGGCACGGCAACCAGCGACTGTGTTGCACCATTGATCGTGACCGTGCCCCGCTCGCCGTTCCACCACGGTACAGGCGTTGCAAGCCCGGCCGGCACCAACCCGACGGACTCCCCTGCGTCTGGGGCGAGGGCGGCGGAGACTGCTACAACTCTCACCGACACCGGTGCGCCACCTGAGGCGGGCTGGAATTGCCCGGCCATGCCAACGCGGATCGCCGCCGCAGCCGTCCCGTAGTAGACGGCAGCGAGCCAAAGGCGATTGTTGGTCTGCAGCGTGAGGATAGTCTGCCCGGCGCTCACGCGTTCGCCCTCGGCCGCATTGATCGCCAACACCGTCCCTGCCGACGGTGCGCGCAGCATCCGCATCTCCTGCGCCACGCGAAGTTGCGCCTGCGCGGTGTCGAAAGCGGCCTGCGCCGCTGCAACGGCGCTCTGTGCGGCTGCAACGGCCTGCTGAGTGCTCATCTGCGCGGAGAGCTGCCGGCGCTCGATCGAGAGGTTTCGCTCTGCGGCGGCGAGCTGGGTCCGACTGCTGCGAACCGCACCGTGCCGGTCGATCAGAAGCGACTGAATCTCAGGGCCGGTCAGCGTCGCAAGTGCCTCTTCAGCCTTTACCGCCGAGCCCGGAAGTACCCTCAAGTCGGCGACAATCCCGGCCTCGATCGCGCTCACGGGCAAAGGGGCGATGGGCTCAACCTGACCGTAAGCCTGGAACCGCTCAGCGACGGGCTCGACGTGCACCGCCATCGTTGCGGATTCCGAGGCGCTAGGCTCAGCCGCCGCCGCGATGGCTGCACCGGCCGTGAGGCCTTGCAGGACGATCATCGCCGCGAACGAGGCAGACCCTCGCAAGGGCGGCGTCCTCAGGAGGTCAGTGCAAGTAACGGGTGCATGACACGCTCCCCGTATAGGACGCCGAGCGCCAGAGCGATCAAGAGCATCGCAAGTATGAGGAGAGCCGCCCGCTCAAACCCGAGGGGTCCACGCCCACCGGCGTCCTGCCCCTGTGGGAGCGGCGCGAGCAGTCGCGATACGCGCTGCTTGAGCGTGCGGGAGTCCCCGATCAGGCGAGCGTGAGCCAGCTGCGTCGCCCCGAGCGAAGCGCGCTCTTCCGGTGTGGCACGGCCGAGACACCGTACGAATGCCACCATCGCCGCCGCCAAGTCCGCCCCGTCGGCCCCGCCAACGCGGGCCTCCTCGTCGCGCGCGAGCTCGAGCGCCATGAGCCAGACCTCGAAGCGCCTGCGTGCCGAGGGCCAGGGCCACTGAAGATCGGTGATCAGCTGGGCCAACAGAATGCGCAGCGGATCGCGATGCATTGCGTGCGCACGCTCGTGCGCAAGCGCTGCGCGGATCACGCCGTCATCGAGCTGCTTGGCGAGAAACGGAGAGAACAGGATCATTGGCCGGAGGAGCCCGACGGTCGACACCCCGTATTCGGGGGGCTGGCGCAGCGCCGCCCACGCCGCTCTTGCCGCCGCGCGGACGAACAGCAAGACAAAGGGCATCCCGGAGGCCACCACTACCCAAGGGTTCAGGGAATCCCGGACCGGATCCGGTTCGACGAGCGCCCAACCGCACAGCCATGCCGTGACGAGGAGCAGCGGGATAACGGGATACCAGAGCCTGAGCCAGCTGCGGCGCTCGAGACCTCGCGCGCCGGCGCCCGGCAGATCCCGCGACGGAAGACACGCGAGCGGCTGCAGCGCAAGACCGCCAAGCAGCATGATCAGGATTGAAAGCAGCGTCTCACGCTCCATGCTTGGCCCTCCGGCGCGCCGCCACCGCCCGCTCGAGTTCTTCGAGGAGCGAGGTGTCGACGGCATCGACCGCCTCCACGAGTGCCGCGACCGCCGCCTGTGGGGTTGAGCCCAGGAGGCGCGTCACGGCATTGCGTGCCCGCGCACGCTCCACCGCCTCGCGCGCAACGCGGGACTGATAGAGGAACGCATTGCCCTTGCGCTGGCGCTGTATCAGGCCTTTCTCGCGCAGCCGATCAACCACCTTCGCGGTGGTGGTGTATACGAGCCCCTCCGGCGCGCCGAGCCGCTGGTGAAGTTCTCGCACCGAGGCCGTGCCCAGCTGCCACAGCTCGCTCAGCACGGTGTACTCGAGGTCATCGGCGGGAAGTCGGAAGCTCTTCATCATCGCAGTATGTTACGACCTTCGTCGTAGCTGTGCAATTCCGGGCGATGTACCGAGACGGAGGCCACGCTCGCCTCTACATCATACCGGTGATCTGGGGCCAGCTCCCCTTCGGCATCGAATACAACTTCGGTGCGGGATTTGGGTTGACGCACGGCTCCGATCGCACGCTGATCAACCTCAACTTCGAGCTCGAACGCTTCGTGGCCCGACGGGCCTTGAAGATCGATCACAGTAGATTGACACGATCCAGGCGCTCGCGCGCTTCGTTCAGCACGAGATGCCCGTAGTGCCTCTCGATCATTGCGAGCGAGGTTCCTGTGATTCGCCCGACATCGAGCGTTGACACGCCATCCATGAGTGATTGCGTAATGAAACTGTGGCGGAGCGTGTAGAGGCAAACACCCGTCGGAAGCCCGGCTGTTTCGGCCGCAGCGCGCACGAGCTCGTCCCAATCCGAGTGGCCCCATGGCCTGCGGTCGTCGCGGGTAAACAGCCATGCGTTCGGAAGCTTATCCTTCGCAAGTCGCTCGAACAGCGGCAGTGCGGCCTTCGGCAGAGGCACAGTGCGCGGGTGATTCTTGGAAAAGAACGAGATCGTTCCCGTACGCGAATCGAAATGCGACCGTCGCGCCATTCGCAGATCGCCAGGTCTGGCCCCCGTCAATGCGACCCCTGCGATCAGGTCGGCAACTGCAC
>JBOHZR010000335.1:0-5912 GCA_050738595.1 Steroidobacteraceae bacterium
ATCCGCGCCCGTCGCTCGTGCGCTAGACGATCGAGGAGCTCCTCGTCGAGCTACTCGCGCAGCATGAGAGCCGCCGCCTCGATGCGGTTCAATGGTTGAGGGAGGCCATTCAGGCGGCGCGGACACACGAGCGTGCGAGCGCCGAGGCGTTGCGGGCCGCCTTCGTCGAGTTCGTGGGGCGATTCGACCCGGCCGAGCTCGAGGCGCGCTTCGAGCGCACGCTCCGGCGAAGCGTGAAGACGGCGGCGAACGACGAATCGCGCTACTGGCGACTGTTCGTCGAGTTCTATCGCAATCTCGCGGAGATGCCTGCCGATCGGATGCCGCACACGTTCGTCGAGGCCTTCGCGACGGCTTACAAGCGCGCGCTTCAAACGAAGTCCGAGACGCAATAGGCCGACTCCTCGCTCCGGGTCGCTGGCACGACGGCCGGCGGCGCGCAGGTTCGGGTCGCGGTCGGCTATGATCCGCCGTATCATGTCCTCGGTGAGCCGTCGTGCTGGGCCGCTGCTCGCGCCATGAGCACGCCCCCGTCTGAGCTGCAAGCGCAGGTCGATTCGCTGCTGCTCGAGCACGGCGCTTTTGCGCCGCTCGAACTCCTCTTTGCGACCGGCCGACTGATTCAGGGCGACTACGAGGCGTGGCGGCGGGGAAAGGTCGCCGTGCTGGACGAGGTGCTGAGGGGCAGCCGCGCATCGATTCGCGAGGAGCTCGAACATTCGGTCGCCTACGCACGCGCTCTCGGCCTGGTGGAGCAGTCCGAGGAGCTCGATGCCTCGAAAGCAACGGCCTCGCCGAGCGCCGAGCTGCGCATCAGCGAGGATGCGCGCCTCGCGGCGCTGCTCGCGAGCCGTTACATCCCGGCGCAGTCCGCGCCGCAGATGGACCTGTTCTTCGACAATCCGGTCGTCGCCCTGACGACCGGCATCGCCTGCGCGCTCGCCGCTGCGAATGCGCCCGAGGCAGCGCGCCTGCTCGATGCGCTGTACGCCAAGGCGCCGAACCACCCCGACCTGCCGGCTTTCGGCCGTCTTCTCGAGTCGCTGGAGCGACTGCGCCGCCCGGTCGCGGATGCCCGCGAGCTGCTGGCATTCATCACCGCGGTCACATCCTCCGCCCGGCGTCTGCTCGGTGCGCGCGCCCGGGACCTGCTCGTGCCGTTGTGGCGACATCTCGCCGCAGCCGTTGGGACCCTGCCGTACTCGCCTCGAGAGCCGATGCTGCATGCGAGCCACGCGTGGAGCCAGGCGCAGGCGTGGGAGGAAGTCAGGGCGAGCGTGCTCTCGGAGCCCGAGTGGTGGCGCCACGGGCCGCTCGGCCTCAAGCTCGTGGAAAGCAGCCTTCGCGGCCGCCGCCGCATCGAAGGGCTATCCGCATGGTTCCAATTGTGTTGGCGTGCGCCCGGTGAGGCTGCAGAGGCTATCGAGAAACTGAAATGGTCCGATGTCTATGCCCTGTGGCAGCGATTTCTGGACTCGGACGACGACGCACAGCCCGCGGAGGAATTTCCCGCCTGGCTGCTGCTGCAGGAGCCGGCCCTCGCGCGGCAGCTGCCGGCGGACTTGCCGCTCGGGAACACTCCTGCCGAGGAGCACTATCGCCTGATCCATCGCTGGCTCTCGGCGCGTGCGGACGGACGCGAGGCGGAGGACCTTGCGCTACGCAAGCAAGTGAGGGAGTGCCAGCCGGCCCTCTTCGCCTGCCTGATGAAATCCTTGCCGCGCTGAACCCGCCGCTTGGAACTCTCGGCATGAGCAACCTCGAATTCGAGCTGGCGGAGCAATTCGCTCTGTATACGCACAAGCATTGCTTCGTATCCGGCAGGGCGGGCACCGGCAAGACGACGCTGCTGCGCAAGCTCGTGCACGGGGCACAGAAGAACATCGTCGTCGTGGCGCCTACTGGCGTGGCGGCGGTCAATGCGGCCGGCGTCACCATTCATTCGATGTTTGGCCTGCCGCTCACCTGCTTCGTTCCGAACGACGATCCCGTGGATCCGAACGTCGCGACGAACCGTCATCGCCTCCTCGCCGAGCATTTGCGCCTGCATACCGAGAAGCTGCACGTGCTGCGCGAGCTCGAGCTGCTCATCCTCGATGAGATCAGCATGGTGCGCTGCGACGTGCTCGACGCGGTCGATCTCATCCTGCGTACGGTGCGCGGCGACCGTCAGCCCTTCGGCGGTGTGCAAACGATCCTCATCGGTGACATCCATCAGCTGCCGCCGGTGGCGAAGGAGACGGAATGGACGGTGCTTCGCAACTACTATCGCAGTCCCTTCTTCTTCGATTCTCTCGTCTGGCCACGGCTCGGCGCTGCGCACATCGAGCTGCAAACGGTCTATCGCCAGCGCGATGCGCGCTTTCTCTCGCTGCTCGAGAGCATCCGCCGCCGCCGGCTCGAGCCGGACGACTACCGGCTACTGCAGGAGCGCTACGATCCGCATTTCAAACCTCAAGAGCCGGGCTTCGTCCTGCTCAGCACCCACAATCACAAGGCGGATAGCGTCAACGCTTCCGAGCTCGCAGCGCTCCCCGACCAGACGCATGCGTTTGCCGCGGAGATCGACGGCGAGTTTCCGGCGCCGCTGTTTCCGTGCGAGCGAGTGCTCCACCTGAAGGTGGGCGCGCAAGTCATGTTCGTTCGCAACGATACCGAGGCAGGCGCCTACTACAATGGGAAGCTCGCGACCGTCAAGCAGATTCGAGGCGACGTCGTGACGGTGACCTTCCGCGATTCCGGCGCCGATTACACCGTGCATCGCGAGACCTGGGAGAACGCGGGCTACGGCGTCGAGGAGGAATCCGGCAAGGTCGAGAGACGAGTGCTCGGCACCTTCAGCCAGTACCCGTTGCGGCTCGCCTGGGCGATCACCATACACAAGAGCCAGGGACTGACGCTGGACAAGGTGATCGTCGATGCGGGCCGTTCGTTCGCGGCCGGGCAGGTCTACGTCGCGCTGAGCCGCTGCCGATCGCTGGACGGGATCGTCCTGCACTCGCTCATCACTCCCGATGCGCTGCGCGAAGACTGTCGAATCGAGGCGTTCAGCGCCTCACGTCACGCGGCCGGCGAGCTGCACGATCTCCTCGCGCGCGAGAAAGCCGAATATGCGGGGCATCTGCTACAGCGCCTATTCACGTTTCGCCGCCTGTCGGTCTCCGTGGGCGAGTGGCGGGAGTCGATCGAACGCAACAGGAGCACACCGGACCCGCAGCGGGCCGCCGCGCTGCAAGACTCCGTCCGCGAAAGGCTGGCGGAGATCGAAGCGACCGCGGAGAAGTTCCGGCGGCAATTACGCCGCATGAGTCATGAGGCGGGAGGCACCGCGGCCTGCCTCCCTGCATTGAAGGAACGTTGCGGCAAAGCCATCGAATACTTCACCGAGCGAATCGCCACACAGCTCGCCGCTCCACTGCGTGAACACATTGCCTCGGTTCGCGGCGCGAAGAAGCGCAAGAAGAGCCTGAGGCGATACATCGCTCACGTGCAGCTCATCGAGCAGGCCTGCTGGGACGAGATCGGTTCACTGTACGAAGGCCGCCTGCTCGACGAGAGGCTTTACGGCGGCGTGCCCCGCTACGTGCGAGACCAGCACGAACGCCCTGCAAGAGAAGACGGGCCAGGGGGAGCCACGATCCAGCAGACACTCGGCCTGCACCGCCAGCACAAGACGGCCGAGGAGATCGCGACACTTCGCGGCCTGACGCTCGGCACGATCAAGAGCCACCTCGCGCAGCTCATCGAGCGCGGCGAGATCGATGTTCACGAGATCCTTTCTGCAAACGCGATCGACGCCGTCGTGGCCTTCCTGCGGGAGCACGGCAACGCGGCTCTCTCGGCGATCCGCACCGGTACGGGCGACCATCTGAACTACGACGACATCCGGATGGTCGCCGCGCACTGCTCACGTGTGCGCACGCGGACCGACGAGTAGCGCGCTACTTCTTCGGCAGCTCTCGTCGCCGCGCCTGGCTGAATTCGATCAGCGTCTCGATACGAATGAGGCGCCGCTCGTGATCTTCGAGCCGCTTGGCCATCTCCTTGCGTTCGGCGACGAGCGTATCGACTCGCTCGCCGAGCAGAACGATGTCCTTGCCGTAGCTGATAACCTCGCTCAGGAGGCTCATGCCGGCACCGGCAGGGTCAGCAGCTCGCTGATGGCCTCGGCCCCTTCGGGGTGGCCTCTGAGCCACGCCAGAGTTTCCTCACGCACGTGGGCTCGGAACGCGCCCTCGTCCAACGCACGCTCGCGCTCCCGCACCTCGGCGAGCGAGGTGTCGATGCGCTTGAGCACGGCGCGCACAGCGCTATGGATCTCCTCGAGCAGCACCCGAGCGGCGGTCTCTTCCTCGGACTCAGAAAGCACCCTGCCCGAGGTGTATGCCTCAATCGCGCGGCGAGCGAGCTCTCCGGTGGAAACGCCTTCCTTGCGGCTCATTTCCCGGAGCTTCTTCACGCTGCGCCTGGGCACCAGATATTGCTGGCGCAGCAACGACTCTGCTTTAGCCTTCACTACCGTGGCTCCCGTCACTGGAGTATAGTGCATGCTCAGATTACACATGCACAACTACATACACAACCGATTCGTCCTCGGGTACCAACTGGATCGAAGTCATGCAGCTTGCAGCGGGTTCTCGAAGCGCAGGCCCGGAAACCGACGAAAGTCTTTGTCAGTGGAGCACGGAACAGCACCTTGCTCGAGGGCCAGTGCCGCCAGAGCCGCATCGGTGACCAGCGGACCTCTGCAACCTGGGCCTCAATGAGCTGCCCGCGGAGAATCTCCCAGAAGCGATCCAGGGGGCCGGGCACGACAACGTTCGGGTGCTCGAGCCATCCGGTCACGATCGCACAAGCCTGCTCTGCTGAGGCGGGCTGACGAACCGCCCGAGCGTGGGTCGATAGGCGTACGAAGGCCAGCAAAGTCTGCCAGGGGAGGCCGACGAGTTCCCCGCCATTCAACGCTGCTTCGAGCCATCTGCGGCAGGGCTCATATCCACGGCATCATAGACTCTCGTGAGCTTCCCGTACGCCATGCGACCCGCCGCATCGGGCGGCCTTTCACGCTGGTACTGGAGAAGACTGCCGCTCTATTCGAGCGCGACGCCGCCGAGCGCCGATCTTGGCGGCGCGACCTGCAATGGCTGAAAGGGATTGCGGCGGAATTCTGACGCCGAGCCCAATGGAGCTCTCGGTGTGAGCAACGCCGAATTCGAGTTGGCAGAGTAGTTTGCGCTGTACACGCGCAAGCGCTGTACACGCGCAAGCATTGACTGTGTCGCCAGCTTCAATGCTTGTATATTGTACCTACGAGTGGTACATAGATACATGAGCGGCGCCACTGGATGATCGTGAGCTTTCGGGACGAGTGGCTGCGCGCGTTCTTCATCGAGGACATGCGGTCGCGGCACATCCCGTCCGACCTCGAGACTCGGCTCTTCCGCAAGCTCCAGATGATCGACGACGCGACGACCGATCAGGACCTGCGGGTGCCGCCCAGCAATCATTTCGAGAAGCTGCGCGGCAATCTGGCGGGGTTCCACTCGATCCGCGTCAACAGTCAGTGGCGGCTGATCTTCCGATGGGACGGTAGCCGAGGCGAGGCGGAAGGCGTCTATCTCGACGACCACAGCTACAGATGAGGCGAACCATGCTGACGACGAAGCGCAAGCCGGCCACGGTCGGCGAAATTCTGGTCGAGGAGTTCATGCAGCCTATGGGGTTGACCCAAGCCGCGCTGGCGGAGGCGATGGGCGTTCAGCGCAAGCACGTCAACGAGTTGTGCAACAACCGCCGGACCGTTACGGCGGCGACCGCGCTGATCCTGGCGCGCGTGTTTGGCAATAGTCCGGAATTCTGGCTGAACGTGCAGCGGCGCAGCGATCTGTGGGAGGCGATGAACAGTCCCCACG
>JBOHZR010000336.1:0-6886 GCA_050738595.1 Steroidobacteraceae bacterium
GCTCGAGCTCGAGCGCTCGCATCGACTCGTGTGTGACCTCGAAATGGCGCTGCAGCTCCGAGCTGACCGCGAGCAGCCAGTTGAAGTTGTAGGAATCGTTGCGCTCCCTGCGAAATTCGCGCACCGCCTCCATGCTCCGCATGATCGAGCGGGCAGCCTCCGGGGGGTCGTCGACGATGACCTCGAAGCGATCGAGGGCGCGGGGTCCCAAGGTGCTCGAGATGAACCGCGCGATGTGCTCGAAATACGCGGCGCTCGATGCGGGTCCCGTCAGCACGACGGGCAGCGGCTGCTCGAGATTCGCGGGATCGAGCAGGATGCCGACGAGATAGAGGATCTCCTCGGCCGTGCCGGCTCCTCCGGGGAAGACGACGATGCCGTGCGCCAGGCGTACGAACGCCTCGAGCCGCTTCTCGATGTCCGGCATGATGACGAGCTGGTTGACGATCGGGTTCGGCGGCTCGGCGGCGATGATCCCGGGCTCGGTGAGTCCGATATAGCGCCCATGCTCGATGCGCTGCTTGGCATGCCCGATCGTCGCACCCTTCATCGGGCCCTTCATGGCGCCCGGGCCGCATCCGGTGCAGACATCGAGCCCGCGCAAACCGAGCTCGTATCCGACCCGCTTCGAGTACTGGTACTCCGCCTCCCCGATCGAGTGTCCACCCCAGCAGACGACGAGATTGGGCCGCGCCTTGTAGTCGAGCACTCGAGCGTTGCGCAGGACATGGAAGATCGCATTGGTGATCGAGGCCGAGTCGGTGAGATCGAAACGCCCGCTATCGATGATCTCGTTGGCGATGTAGATCACGTCGCGGAGCACCGCGAACAGGTGTTCCTTGATTCCGCGGATCATCTCGCCATCGACGAACGCCGAGGCGGGCGCGTTGTGCATCTGCAGCTTCACGCCCCAAGCCTGCCGCAGCACTTCGATATCGAAATCGCGGTAGCGATCGAAGATCTCTTTCGCGTTGTCGGTATCGGCGCCGGTATTGAGGACCGCGAGCGCGCACTTGCGGAAGAGCTCATACAGGCCGCCCTGGCTCGAATCGAGGAGCTTGCCGATCTCGGCCTGCGAGAGGTTCTCGAGACTGCCGCGCGGGCCGACGCGCGCATCCACGAACTCGGGAATGAGTATGCTGCTTTCCATAGCGATCAGCTCGGAACGGACGGGATGCCGTTCAGGGCAAGATATCGATCGGCGTGTTCTCGCGCGTCATCAGCCAGATCTCGAGCATGTCCGAGTCGGACACGGCAATGCAGCCGTCGGTCCAATCGTACTTCTCGTAGTACTGGGGAGGGCGGCTCAGATGGTTCGGCAGCCCGTGGATCATGATCGAGCCGCCTGCTTCCCAGCGATGGCGCTGCGCGCGGCGCAGGTCGGCATCGTTCGGATAGGAAACCTGGATCGACAGGAAGTAATCGCTGCGTGGATTGCGGCGCGTGAGATGGTACCGGCCCTCGGGCGTGCGAAAGTCGCCCGAGCGCTCCTTCTGCCCGACCGGATTCAGGCCGAGCGCGACCTTGTACGATCTCAGCACCGTGTTTCCGCGCATGAGATACAGCCGGCGCAGCGACTTGCGCACGACGACGTGGTCCGCGACGGGGAGCTCGGAGGTGCCGAGCGTCTCGTGCCGCGGGGGCTGCGCGAGCGAGCCGGCCGGGGTGATCGAGACGCGCTCGAGGCGCTCGCTGTGGGCTGAGACCGTGCCGCCAAGCGGCAGGAGCGCGGCGAGAGCGGCGGTCGCGAGCAGCCGCCGGCCTGCATTCCGGGCGAAACGGGCGGCATGGGCGGCACGGTCCGCACCGCCGGGCCGGACGGAACGGCCCCATTGACTGCGGCGGCGGGCGGGCGTCAGCTGGCTCCTCGAGGTCATCGCGGAGGCGCACTCCGGTTAAAGCGACGAACTGCCAAGATTATAAAATCGAGCGACACCCACGAGGATGCCTACCTTATCACTAAATCGGCGTACCGCCGCCGCGTTCCCTGGCGCGGCGCTCGCCGCGCTGCTGGCGGCGGGCTGCTCGTCCGGACCGGCGCTCCGAGTCATCGACCGGCTCGATCAGAGCACCGGCACGACTGTGATCGTCCTCGCAAAACCCTCGGAGCTCGTGACGGCCGAGAATCGTGGACCCAACGGCGATCCGTTCGCCTTCGCCGCGCCTTTCGTCGTCGATCGCATGGGAAATCGCGAGCAGTACCTGTGGGTCTCGGTGCCGCAGGACAATGGGACGCCATCGAGTGTGCGCGTCCTCTGCGGCGGTGAGCCGCTCGCGCTCACTGCAGTGCGACTCGATCTGGCCCACCTGCAGATCTCGCGGCCGCCCTATCCGCCCGTTGCGCCCTGGAGTGCAGACTGGTACTTCCGGCTACCGGGGGCGGCTCTCGCCTGCCTCGCGAGCGCACGGAGCATGTCGATCGAATCCACGGTCGACGATCGAGGCGGCCCGCGCACGGATCGCTTCAGCTCGCAAAGCAACGCTCTGCCGGGATTCACCGCGTTCGCGGCGCATCTGAAGGGGCCGTAGCGGCCTCTCAAACGCCGCGCTCAGCGCACATATCCATCCGTGGATGGGCTCACCCGCCGGCGCTCGCGACGTCCTCGATGCGCGGAACGACGATTTGCGTGCCGGGCCGCATGCTGCCGAAGTCCACATCGGGGTTGTACTGCTCGATCAGCCAGATCGGCAGCCGCGCGTACCGATGCGTCACCGTCCAGAGCGAGTCGCCGCGGCGCGCGATGTAGACGCGGGTGCCGGCGATGCGGTGCTCCGCGAAGTAGCTCGCCTCGAGCGAGCGGTGGTACTCGCGACGCTTCGCCTCGAACAGCTCCGGGGGCACGCGGTGGAAGTCGAGCTTGATGTGGCGTCCCATCACCACCGAGCTCCTGCGGCGCAAATGGTTGAGCTTGCGCAGTCTCGCTGCCGACACGTGCAGCCAGTCGGCGTAGTGTCCGAGAGTCTCGGTGGCTGCGACGACGATCGTCTGGTTCTTGGAGACCGAGTAATCGATGGGGTCGGCAGTCGCGGTCGCCTCCACCGCAGTCGGCCCGAGCGCCGGCCCGAGAGCCTCCGCCTGAGCGGCCGAGACCGGCTGCGCCGCGGCGGCCGGAGCGCCGATCGCCGCGATGGCGACCGTGTCCTCGTCGCTCTCGATGCGCGCCGTCTCAGGCGAGAGACTCTCGCTCGCACCCCTCTGCGCGGGAGCCGGCGTGGAAGCCTCAGCGTGAGCCGCCGTCTCGCGAGCGGCGCCGTCCACCTGCGCGAGTCTTGCGAGCGGAGCACCGCTCGCAATCGGTCCAACGCTCGCGGCCGGCACCTCGTTCACCGCGGCCCCTCGCGAGGCAACGCTGGCCTTGGCGAGCAGGATCCGCGGTGTTCTGGCTCCGAGTCGCTGCGCGAGGAGGACGGCAGTCCAGTGCGTTCCGGCGGCCGGCAGGCGCAGGTGATAGCCCTTTGGAACGGGCCGACCCGCGCGCCAGCACACTGGCCGCAGCGCGGGATTGAGTGCGCGCAGCGTATCCGCATCGATGTCGAGCGCGCGCTCGAGCGTCCGCGTCGAGGCCCGCAAGGGAAGCGTGACCTCCTGGAACCGCACCTCCGGATCACGCCTGATGTGGCCGAAATACTTCTCGGGGTTGCGGTCTATCTCGAGCGCCGCGAGGAACGAGACGTAGAAGTTGCGCGAGGCGAAACCGAACGAGGGGCTGGTGTAATGCCGCAAGATCGTCGCGATGTTGTCCGTGCCCAGCGTCTCGACGGCGCGGCGCACGCCTGCCGCCCCGTGATTCCATGCCGTGATCGCGAGCGGCCAGGTGCCGAGTAGTCTGTAGTTGTACTCGAGGAGCTGCGCTGCCGCTTCGGTCGAGCGGAATGGATCGAGCCGATAGTCCACCGTCGAGTCGATGCGCATGTAGCGCCGGCCGGTCGAGCGCATGAACTGCCAGAGACCCGCCGCGCCGACCTTCGAGTGAGCCGCCGGATTGAACGAGGATTCGACGTGCGGCAGCACCGCGAGCTCGGGGGGCAGGCCGAGATTGGCGAGCGTCTCGGCGATATGCGCCTCCCACTTGCCTGCGCGCTCGAGCCCCTCGCGAAAGCGATCCGACTGACCGAGCTGAAAGCGGATGTGATTGGTTGCTTCGAGCAGACGAATGGGTGTGCCATCGTCGCCCCAGAGCTTGCGAATGCGCTGATCCTCGAGGTCCTGCGGCCCGGTCGTCGCGATGCGCTTCAGAGAAGCGACGATCCGGTCCCGCGCGGCACTGACTTCCCGCTCGCGCTCGCGCGGAGAGGTATTCGGGGAGAAGTGCAGCGCCTCATACACGACCGAGAGGTTGTTCTCGTCGTGCAAATACCCGGAGTTCGTGTCGATCTGCGTGTACACGCGGATCCAGAACTGGATATCACGCTCGAGCTCTGGTGGCCGAGGAAACGGGTCGGGCTTGGCGAATGCCGGACGCAAGAGTGCCGCGAGCGCGCACACCGCAGCGATGAGGAGAGCGGCTCTCCACCAGCCCCGGACGGTCCTCGCGCCAGCCATCCCAACATGCGATGTCGGAATCATTTACATCCCTTCGACTGCCCGAAACGACCTGGATTTCAAATGCTTACGACGCGCGTTGGGCCGCTCCCGCGGGAGGACAGCACAGGGATTCGTCGATGAAGTTGACATTGCGGATGGACCTGCGAGCGCTCGGGCTCGAGAAGAGCGCGCCCGCCGGTGCGCCAAACCTCGCATAAGGCGTATCAGGTCACAGTTGAACTACGTCGCAGATACGAGATGTCACATCGGAGCCCGCGCGCGGACCCCTGGCACGGCCGTTGCACCTGTTCATTCGCGAGGGCCTGAGGGGCCCGGAGGGATGAGGGCTAGGGGACGGGCGAGATACCTAAAAAGCGAGACGAAGAAAAAGGCGAGATGACCTGATTCGTGATCAGCAGTCGGCCGCTTCACGTTCGGCGAACTGCGATCGCAACCGGACAAGAACGAGAAGACACTCCTCCACAGCAAGCAAGCAAGCGACCGAATGACCCCGCGCAAGCGGGGTTCTTTTTTGATGCGCCCGGCACGGCGCGCCCGATGCACGCTACTGGCTGCTCGAGGGCATGGCGAATTCCGCGCGCTCCTTCGCATCGCCCGGCCAGCGCTGCGTCACCGACTTCAGACGTGTGTAGAACCGGACGCCCTCGCGCCCGTAGATGTGGTGATCACCGAACAGCGAGCTGCGCCAGCCGCCGAAGCTGTGAAACGCGACGGGCACGGGAATCGGGACATTCACACCGACCATCCCGACCTCGATCGCGGAGGCGAACGTCCGCGCGGCCCGGCCGCTGCGCGTGAAGATGGCCGTCCCGTTCGCGTAACTGTGTGCATTGATGAGCCCGATCGCCGCATCGAGGTCGGGAGCTCGCACGATGCCGAGCACCGGCCCGAAGATCTCCTCGCGATAGATGCGCATCCGCGGCTCGACGCGGTCGAAGAGCGATCCGCCGAGGAAAAATCCGCTCGCGCCGGCGCATCTGCCACGCCCGTCGACGATCAGAGTCGCCCCTTCACTCACGCCCGAGTCGATGTAATCGCAGACGCGATCGCGATGCTCACGGGTAATGAGCGGACCCATCTCGGTGCCGGGATCGAACGGAGAGCCCACGCGCAGGGCCTCGATTCTCGGTGCGAGCTCTCCGATCAGCCGATCGGCCGTCCGCTCGCCCACGACCACGGCGACCGAAATCGCCATGCAGCGCTCGCCGGCCGAACCGAACGCTGCGCCGAGCAGCGCTTGCGAGGCTTCCTCGAGGTCCGCATCGGGCATGACGACCAGATGATTCTTCGCGCCACCTAGCGCCTGGACCCGCTTGCCCTGGAGCGTCCCCTCGCGATGCACCGCGCGGGCGACCGCGGTAGAACCGACGAAGCTGATCGCCGCGACATCGGGATGATGGAGCAGCGCATCGACCGCCTCCCGGTCGCCGTGCACGACGTTCAACGCACCGGGAGGCAGCCCAGCCTGCGCAAGCAGGCGGGCGAGCAGTGTCGAAGCGGAGGGATCGCGTTCCGAGGGCTTGAGCACGAACGTGTTTCCGCAGGCGAGCGCGAGCGGGAACATCCAAAGCGGCACCATCGCCGGAAAATTGAACGGGGTGATGCCGGCAACCACACCAAGGGGCTGCCGAACGCTGAATGCGTCGACACCCGTGCCCACGCTCTCGCTGTGCTCTCCCTTCAGAAGCTCCGGGACGCCGCATGCGAACTCGACGACTTCGAGGCCGCGGGCGATCTCCCCGCGTGCGTCGTTCAGCGTCTTGCCGTGCTCGCGGCTGATCGTGCGCGCGACCTCCTCTGCCGCCGCTTCGAGCAGCTGCCGAAAGCGGAACAGGACCCGGGCACGGCGCACCGGTGGTGTGGCGGCCCAGCCCGGAAACGCCGCGCGCGCCGCGGCGACGGCGGCATCGACCTCGGCCGCAGTCGCGAACGGCACGTGCGCGCTCGGCACGCCGCTCGTCGGGTCGAACACCTCGCCGGCGCGCGTGCTGCGGCCGATGACCGGCTCATTGCGCACCCAATGGGCAATGACAGGCAAGTCCGATGAAATCTGCGGCGAGGCGTGCATGGCTCCGCGGAGCTTCGTCCATCGGGGGCTGCGGGCGCAAGCCCGGGACCGAGCAGCCTTCTGCCCACCCCAGCGGGTCCGGATCGGGTGTCATCCCATCCGGACCCGCATCGTGCGAGGTGCACCCCTTATATAAGGGTACTAACCCGGAAAATGCGCGAAGGCGCATGAAAATAGGAGGGAGCAGGAGCCTCTGTTGTGACAAAATGGCTTTGCTACAAGCATTTGCGTCACTCGAAAGGCTCCTGCGTGAGAGAAGATACCACACGACA
>JBOHZR010000337.1:0-32223 GCA_050738595.1 Steroidobacteraceae bacterium
CGGCGGCCGCGCGCGTCGTGCATGCCGTCATCGACGGCGGGCGCGGATTCGAAGCGTCACTCGCGGACGCGCGGGCGACTCTTCCGGTCCGGGCGCATCCGGAACTGCAAGCCTGGGTGTACGGGACTCTGCGCTGGTGGCCACGCATCGAACGGCAGCTTGCGGCGCTCAGCACGCGGCCGCTGGCAGGTCTCGATCGGATGCCCGTCGCCTTGCTCGCCGTCGCGCTCTTTCAGATCCAGCACTCGCCGATTCCCGCGCATGCCGTCGTCGATGAGTCGGTCGCAGCCACGCGCCACATCGACGCAGCGCGCGCCAGCGGTTTCGTCAATGCCGTGCTGCGCCGTTATCTGCGCGAACGCGTGGCAATCGACGCCAAGGTCCTGAAGTCGCCGGTCGGCCGGTTCGCCCATCCGCGCTGGCTCATCGAGATGCTCGCGCACGACTGGCGGCTCGACTACCCGCGCATGCTCGAGGCCGGCAACGAGCAGCCGCCCTTGTGGCTGCGCGTGAACGAGCGCCGGCAATTGCTCGACGAATACCTCGAGACCTTGCGGCTCGCAGGCATTGCCTCGGAGCGCTCGCCATTACTGCCCGGGGCCCTCAGGCTCGAGGCAGCGCTCGGAGTCGACTCGATCCCGGGATTCTCCGACGGCGCGGCATCGGTGCAGGACGCCGGTGCCCAGCTTGCCGCGATCCTGCTCGATGCCATGGCGGGCGAGCGTGTGCTCGATGCGTGTGCCGCACCGGGCGGCAAGACCGGGCACATCGCGGAGCGCACGGATGGACTTGCCGAGCTGCTTGCGATCGACAACGACGAGCAACGCTGTGCGCGCATTCGCGAGAATCTCGACCGGCTGCGTCTCGATGCCCGGATCCTCACGGCCGATGTGTCGCAGCCCCAGGACTGGTGGGACGGGCGGCCATTCGATCGCATCCTGCTCGATGTGCCATGTTCGGCGACCGGTGTGATCCGGCGGCACCCGGACATCAAGGTGCTGCGTCGTCGCGCAGATATCGCGGCGTTTGCGAAACAGCAGTCGGCCATGCTGGCGGCGCTTTGGCCCTTGCTCGTTCCGGGTGGGCGGCTGGTGTACGCGAGCTGCTCGATGCTGGTCGCCGAGAATTCCACGGTAGTGAAGGACTTTCTCGGGCGGCACGCGGATGCGCAGGAAGTGACGCCGGTCCAGGTGCCCGGAGGCCTCGGGCGGTCGCGGCCGGGGGAACCCGGACTCTATTTACTAGTCGGTGAGGCGGCCACCGACGGCTTCTATTATGCTTGTCTCGAAAAAACCACTACGAAGGCCTGAAGCACTCATCGATGGCATGGACGGACAATAGCCGACAGAGAGTAGGTGGCGCGATCGCGCTCCGCTGGATCTTCGTGTTTGCGGTATTCGTCCTGGGCATCGCGGCCGCAGATCCGCTCAACGGCACCTTCGAAATCCGCAACGCCGCCATCGAGCACGACGAGCAGGGCTACCGGCTATCGGCGCAGATCGAGCTTCCGGTGGATGACTCGGTGCGCGACGCCCTGCGACAGGGATTGCCGCTGCGGCTCGAACTCGAGGTCGAGGTGTCCCGGCCGCGCCGTTTCTGGCCCGATGCCACGCTTGCGACGGCGACCCAGCATTACGAACTGACTTATCACGCCGTGGCCGATCGTTATCGCGTCGAGAAGGGTACAGACCAGCACTCGAGTGCGGTCACGAACGGCGACCCGAGCACTTTCGCCGATCTCGACTCGGCTTTGCAGGCGCTCGGGAAAATCGATCATCTGCCCATAGCTGAGGCCGCCGCGGTGGACGACCCGCGCCGCTACAACGTCAACGTGCGCGCGACCGTTTCCGTCGGCGATCTGCCGGCCACGCTGAAGCTCCTCATGTTCTGGCGCGAAGACTGGAAGCGCAGCACGGAGTGGTACACATGGCCACTCAGCCAATGAACGCGAGCCCGCCCGGGGTCGAGATCGAGACCGGCGTTTTCGGCGTCGGCCTCCGGTATCGCTTCGGCGTCGTCGTCCAGGCGCTGCGCAAGTGGGGCGCGTACGCGCTCATCGCCGTCGCGGCCTTCATGTGGCTGATCGGCCTCTTCGCGCTCACGCGCACCGCCGATAACTCCACCGAGTTCAGTCACTACCACCCGTGGATCCTGCTGTTCAACGCGGTGCTGCTGGTCGGCCTCCTTGCCGTCCTGGCCTACAAGATCACGCAGCTGGTGCGCGAGTATCGCCGCCATCAGCCGGGTTCGAGACTCAAGGCACGCACGCTGATGCTGTTCGGGCTCCTCGTGATCGGTCCGCTGCTGATGGTGTATTTCTCGGCCCTGTATTTCCTGAACCGCGGCATCGACAGCTGGTTTCACGTCGAGGTGCGCCAGGGCTTGAGCGATGCGATGGAGGTGAGCCGCAGTTCGCTCAATCTGAGGATGAGCGAGTACCTCGAGCGTACCGAGGACCTGGCGGCAGCCATCATCCGCGAGCCGAGCGCGTCGCGGATGTCGCGCCTCGATCACGAGCGACGCCTCACGGGCGCGAGCGAGCTCACCATCTTCGGCCAGCATGGCCGCGTCATCGCGACGAGCTCGGAAACGCTGTCAGGCGACGTGGCGACGCAGCCCTCGGACGAAATCATGCTGCAGATTCGCCAGGGCCGGCCGTACGCGAGTCTCGATGTGCTGCCGAGCGGCGGCTACGTCATACGGACGGCCGCGCCGCTGCCGGCGGAAAGTCCGGGGAGCGAGCCGCGCACGCTCGTCGCGATGTTCCCGGTTCCCGAACGCATCGCCCAGCTCACCGACACCGTGCAGCGCGCGTACACGCAGTACGGCGAGATGACCTATCTGCGCGAGCCGCTCAAGATCACCTTCGGACTGCTGCTCACGCTGGTGCTGCTGCTGTCGCTCCTTGCGGCCGTCTACGGCGCGTTCTTCTCCGCGCAGAACCTGGTGCGGCCGATCCAGGATCTGGTCGCCGGCACGCGCGCGGTGGCGAAAGGCGATTTCGATACGCGACTGCCGCTGACGACGCGCGATGAAATGGGCTTTCTCGTTCACTCCTTCAACGACATGACGCGCCGTCTGTCGCGCGCGCGCGAGGAAACGACTCGCATCCAGCAGGCGGTCGAGAGCGAACGGGCCAATCTCGCGGCGGTCCTCGCCGGACTTTCGACCGGCGTGATCAGCCTCGAGGCGGACCGGCGCATTCGCGTCGCGAACCGCGCGGCCGGAACGATTCTCGGGGCGGATCTCGAGGCCGGGGCCGGCAAGACGCTGGCCGTAGTGGCCACGGGCCAGCCGCTGGTCGAGCAGTTCATCCAGGCGGTCGAGCTCTACCTCGACGCGGGCCAGACGGAATGGCGCGAACAGATCACGCTGCAATCAACCTCGGGCCGGCGCGTACTGATGTGCGCCTGCACGACGCTCGTCGGCGAGGGCGACGTGCCGGGCGGCTATGTGATCGTGTTCGACGACATCACGACGCTTCTGCAGGCGCAGCGCGATGCCGCCTGGGGCGAAGTGGCCCGCCGGCTCGCGCATGAGATCAAGAATCCGCTCACGCCCATCCAGCTGTCGGCCGAGCGCATGCGCCGCCGCTTTCGCGGGCGCATCGAAGCCGAAGATGAACAGGTGCTCGACCGCGCAACGCATACCATCGTGCAGCAGGTCGAAGCGATGAAGCAGATGGTGAACGCGTTCAGCGAGTACGCGCGCGCGCCCGACATGAAGGTCGCGCGCTTCGACCTGAACCAGCTGGTGAGCGAAGTGTCGGACCTGTATCGCGCCCAGGATCCCCGCGTGCAGATCCGCCTGATGCTCGATGAGCGCATGCCGGAAATCGAGGCGGACCGCGGACGCGTGCGGCAGATCTTCAACAATCTCTTCACCAATTCGCTCGAAGCGCTCGAGGGTCAGGAGAACGGCGCCATCGACGTCGAGTCGCGGCTCGAGGAATCGCAGGGCACACGGCTCGCGGAAATCGTGGTCTGCGACAATGGGCCCGGCTTCCAGCGGGACCTGCTCGGCCAGGTGTTCGATCCGTACGTGACCAGCAAACCGAAGGGCACGGGCCTGGGGCTTGCAATCGTGAAGAAGATCGTCGAAGAGCACGGGGGCCGCATTGAAGCGGACAACAGGCCGGCAGGGGGAGCGCGCGTGCGCATCCAGTTGCCGGTGAGTGAAGCCGGTCGTGGAACCAGCGTTCCGCGCACCGAGCGCAGCCGAAGTGAAGTGAGGAGAGAGCGCGCATGAGCACACAACGTATCCTGGTGGTCGACGACGAATCCGATATCCGCACGCTCCTCAAGGAGATCCTGTCCGAGGAGGGCTACGAGGTCGACGTCGCCGCCGACGCCGGGCAGGCCCGCACGTCGCGCGCCCGGCAGAGCCCGGACCTGTGCCTGCTGGACATCTGGATGCCGGACACGGACGGCATCACGCTCCTGCGCGAGTGGTCGCGCGGACAGGGACTCGACTTTCCGGTCGTGATGATGTCCGGTCACGGAACCGTCGAAACCGCCGTCGAGGCGACGCGCCTCGGCGCATTCGATTTCGTCGAAAAGCCGCTCTCGCTCGCGAAACTCCTGCGAACCGTCGAGCGGGCGCTCGACCTCGGAAAGCATCGCAAGCAGTCGGCGCGCGCGACGCTGCCCACGCTCCTCGCGCCGGTCGGCAAGAGCCGCACGATGATGGCCTTGCGCGAACAGGTGCAGCAGGTTGCCCCGCACGCCGCCCCGGTCCTGCTCACGGGCGAAAGCGGCACGGGCCGTGAAGCTTTCGCGCGCTACGTGCACGCGCGCAGCGGCCGGGCGGAAAAGCCGTTCGTCATGGTCGTCGCCGGCAATCTTTCGGATGCAGCCGTCGAAGCGCAGCTGCGCGGGCGCGATGGCGAGAAGGGAGTCGAGCCCGGCTACTACGAACAGGCGGCTGGCGGCACTCTTTTCATCAACGGGCTCGACGATCTGTCACCCGCCGGCCAGCGCGTGCTCGCCGCGGATCTTGAAGCCGGTGCGTTCACGCGCGTCGGCGGCAGGGAGCCGATCGCACTCGACGTGAGAATCCTGACTTCCGCACTGCCCGGGCTCGAGCAGAGCTCCACGCCCGAGCCTTTCCGCCGCGACCTGCTGTCGCAGCTGAACGTGCTCACGCTGCGAATTCCGCCGCTGCGCGAATATGCCGAGGACGTCCCGGAACTTCTGCGTCATTACGCCGACCGGCTGGCGGACACCGAAGGCCTGCCCTTGCGCCGCTTCAGCGTCGCCGCGCAGAACCGGCTGCGCAACTATCCCTGGCCGGGAAACATCCGCGAACTCCGTAACCTCGTGCAGCGCCTCCTGATCCTTGGCGGGACCGAGGACATCTCGCTCGAGGAGATCGAGCGCGAAATCACGACCCAGACCGCTCAGACGGAGCCGCTGGTGAAGCAGGACCTGCTCGCCATGCCGCTGCGCGAAGCCCGCGAGCATTTCGAGCGGGCCTACCTGCAGCAGCAGCTGCTGCTCTGCAATGGCAAGGTCGGCCAGCTCGCCAAGCGCGTCGGGATGGAGCGCACTCACCTGTACCGGAAGCTCCGTTCGCTCGGGGTCGATTTCCGGGCGGTGAGCGACGACTGAGGCCGGCGCTTATGTCGCGCGGCACGGCGATCCGGCGTGCACGCGATCAGCGCTGAGCGCCCGCCACTTCGCCTGCGCTATGCTGGCCGGGAGGAAGCGCGCCGTGCCGAACACGCTCCGAGTTCTGATGGTGCAGGAAGCCGCGGATGCGGAGCTTGCCGCCCGGCAGCTCGGCGCGAGCGGCATCCCCTTCGAGCGCCGCATCGTCGTCTCCGAGTCCGCCTTCCGCGAGGCGCTACGTGCCTTCCGCCCGCAGGTCATCCTGTCGCAGTACGCGCTTTGCGGGTTCGATGGTCTCTCGGCGCTCGATATCGCGCGGCGCTCGGCCCGCGACGTTCCGTTCATCTTTTTTTGCGCTCCGATCGGTGAGGAGCGCGCGGTGGAGGCGATGCGCGGTGGAGCGGCCGACTGCGTGCTCACGTCGAACGCCGAGCGCCTGGCGCCGGCCATCCGGCGCGCGGTCGAGGAGGCGGCGCGGCGCCGTCGCCGCCGCCTGACTCAGCGGCGCATTCGCAGGCGCGAGCAGCGTCTGCGCGCCATCATCGACACCGCTCAGCACAGCGATCCGCTCACGGGACTCGCGAATCGCGCGCTGTACTGCAGGCGCCTCGACGAGCGGCTGCGCTCGGCCCGCGGTACGGAATCGGCCTTCGCCGTCGCCGCTTTCGACGTGCACAACCTGAGCGTCATCAACGACAGCCACGGGCGGCACGCCGGCGACGTGCTGCTACAGCGGCTCGCCGATCGACTGAGGACCCACGTGCAGGAGGAGGAGCGGATCGGGTACCTGGGCGGCGGCACATTCGCGCTCGTCCTGCCGCGGCCCGGCACGGCATTGGAGGGCACCGTTCGACTCCTCGAGAGCACGATCTTCGGCGAGCCGTTCTCGGTCGGGGATCGCACGGTGCGGGCGACGTTCCGCTGCGGCATCGCACGTTCGGGTCATGCGGGCGATGATGGCGGCATGCTCGTGCAGAAGGCCGAGGCGGCGCTTGCCGAGGCGAAGCGCTCGGGCGAGACGCTCATGACGTATCGCGAGCAGATGCACAGGGAACTCGCCGAGCGGCTCGCGCTCGAGCACCGCCTGCGCATCGCACTCGATGAGCGGCAGTTCGAGTTGTACTTTCAGCCTCAAGTGGAGGTTGCGACCGGCCGAATCCGCGTCGTCGAGGCGCTGCTGCGCTGGTGCGATCCGGAGCGCGGAGTGATTGCGCCGGGCGAGTTTCTTCCCGTGCTCGAGTCGTCCGGACTCATCGTGCCGGTCGGCCGCTGGGTGCTCGAGCAGTCGGTTGAAGCTTGCCTGCGGTGGCGCGCCGCCGGAGTCGGCCCCGTGCGGGTCGGCGTCAACGTCTCCGCGATCCAGCTCCGCCGCCGTACATTCGTCGAGCAGACGCTCGAGCTCATCGCCCGGCTGCCCGGCGATGCCGGGGCGATCGACGTGGAGATCACCGAGACGGGCCTGCTTCAAGGCCTGCACACCAGCCGCCGCAGACTCGAGCGGTTGCGCGGGGCGGGCGTGCGTGTCGCGATCGACGATTTTGGGACCGGGTACTCCTCGCTCGCGCTCCTGCCGAGCCTGCCGATCGATGCGCTGAAGATCGACCGCTCTTTCGTACGCGGACTGCCGGACGACCGCGCGAGCGTGACTCTGGTGTCGAGCATCATCGGGCTTGCGCGCGCATTCGGGCTCGAGGCCGTTGCCGAGGGTGTCGAGACCACCGCGCAGCTCGAGATGCTTCGTGCCCTCTCATGCGACCGATCGCAGGGTTTCCTGCACGGCCAGCCCGTGCCGGGCGATGAGATCGAGCGGATGTTGCTATCCTCGGCGAATGGTGCGGCGGCAAACCGCGGGTGAGGCGCCGGGTCGTGAGCCGTCGGCGGTCGGCTCGCGCGATCAGCACCTGGGCGATCGTGAGGTGCGCGAGCGCATCGAGGAGACGTACCGCTGCGAATCGCGCGCGGTGCTCGCCACGCTCATCCGGCTGCTCGGGGACTTCGATCGCGCCGAGGAGGCCCTGCACGAGGCGTTCCGCGCGGCGCTCGAGAAGTGGCCCGGGGAAGGTTTGCCGGAGAATCCACGGGCATGGCTGATCTCTGCGGGCCGATTTCGCAGCATCGATCAGCGCCGGCGCGACGCGCGCTTCGAGGCCTACGATCCGCACGCGCACGACGTCGCGGCGGATGATCGAGCTGCGCCCGAAGAGAGGCTCGATGCCGGCGGTTTCGCGGACGACCGGCTGCGCTTGATCTTCACCTGCTGTCATCCGGCGCTCGCGCCCGAAGCGCGGATCGCGCTCACCCTTCGCGAGGTCTGCGGCTTGACGACGGAGCAGATCGCGCATGCCTTCCTCACCCCCGCCCCGACGCTCGCTCAGCGGATCGTGCGTGCGAAGGCGAAGATCCGCGATGCGGCGATACCCTACGAAGTTCCCGGGCGAGCGCAGCTGCCAGAGCGGCTCGACTCGGTTCTGCGCGTGATCTATCTCGTATTCAACGAGGGATACACCGCGAGCTCGGGTCCCGAGCTGATGCGGCTCGATCTGGCGAGCGAGGCGATCCGACTCGGCCGCCTGCTCCTCGAGATGCTGCCGGAGCCGGAAGCGGTGGGGCTTCTCGCCCTGATGCTGCTCCAGGATTCACGTCGTGCCGCGCGCGCTTCCGCGGCCGGCGAGCTGATCGTGCTCGAGGAGCAGGATCGCACGCGCTGGGACCGCGGGCAGATCGAGGAAGGCTCTGAGCTCGTGTCCCGTGCCCTGGGTTCGCGCCGCTTCGGACCTTATGCGCTGCAGGCGGCGATCGCCGCGATCCACTGTCAGGCGATGCGCGCGGCCGACACGGACTGGCGGGAGATCGTCGCCCTGTACGATCTGCTGCGGCGCATCGAGCCCACGCCCGTGGTCGAGCTGAATCGCGCGGTCGCGATCGCCATGCGGGACGGTCCGTCAGCAGGTCTGGCGCTGGTCGATGAGCTCCTCGCGCGCGGGGACCTGGTGGAATATCGCCTGGCGCATGCCGCGCGCGCGGACCTCTGCCGGCGCCTCGGCCGCGCAGCGGAGGCGCGCGCAGCTTACGAACGAGCGCTCGCGCTCACGGTGCAGGGGCCGGAGAAGCAATACCTCGCGCGCCGTCTGGCGGCGCTGGGAGCCGACTGAGACGGCGGCCTCCCGGGCTCGGACCGGAGCGCCGGATTTTCCGCCGGAGCTGTCGAACGAGCGGTCGTGTGTTCGGCTACCCGGGGGGCACATTGCCAAGCCAGGCGGCGCGAGGAGAGCATCGATGAAGAAGTTCATGGCGATCTATACGGGCAGCGCAGCGGGCCGAGCGGATTGGGACCGGCTGAGCGCCGAGGAGCGCGGCAACCGGCAAGCCGCCGGCATGCGGGCATGGCGGGAGTGGGGCGCCGCGCATCGGGACGCGATCGTCGAGGGCGGAGGGCCACTCGGCAAGACCAAGCGCGCCTCGAAGCAGGGTATCTCCGATGTTCGCAACCACATGGCGGCGTACGTCATCGTCCAGGCCGAATCGCACGAGGCCGCTGCGCAACTGTTCGAGAGCCACCCGCATTTCAGTATTTTTCCGGGCGACGGCGTCGAGATCATGGAGTGCCTGCCGGTTCCGGGAGAGGCACGATGAAGTACCTGTGTCTGGTGTACGGCGAGGAAGCAAGGATCGGTGAAATGGACGACCGGCACTGCCTCGCATTCGATACGGCGCTGCGCGAGCGCGGTCAGTGCATCGCTTCGGAAGCCCTCGAGCCCGTCTCGACGGCTACCACGGTCCGGGTCCGCAGTGGGCGCTTGTCGGTGACCGATGGGCCGTTCGCCGAGACCAAGGAGCAGCTCGCCGGGTTCTATTTGATCGAGGCTCGCGACCTCAACGAGGCCATCCAGCTCGCCTCGAAGATTCCGCCGGCCGAGGTCGGCAGCATCGAGATTCGCCCGATACGTCCGATCCGCGAGCGCCCGCGCATTCCGGGCGGCCGCGAAGCAGTCGATCACGGCAGTCGCGCGGTACGTTGAGCGCGCGGCCGCGCCTCGCGCGCCGGCAATCCTTCAGCCGTTCTCTCGCTGCTGGAGCGTGACCATGGCTATTGCGCTCGACGGAGCGATGCCTGGTACGCATCGATCTGCGGCTGGAGCGCCTTGCGCCGCGCGAGGCTTTCCGCCGGCCAGAAATTCTCGCGATCGTAGTACTCCGGAACCGCCGGTGTGCCCTTCGGCAGCTCGATCCAGGGCTGCTTCGAGGCCGTGAAGATGTGGATGTCGGGTGGCAGGAGATCGGGATCGTCGAGCGTGCCCACGCGAACGAACCGGATGATGGGGCCCGAGCCCCCGTAGTGGCTCCAGAGCGCGACTCGACATTCCGGGCAGCGCGCAATCAGCTGGCCGCGGCCGCTGTTGGAGGGGGTAGGGACGATCTGCGGCTCCGAGGCGAGAGGCAGGAGGCGCTCCGCCTCGATCAACGCGTTGAGCGCGAAGGACGCGCCGCTCTCGCGCTGGCACCAGCGGCAATGGCAGCAGTGGACGAAGAGCGGCGCCGTCTGCATGCGATAGCGCACGCGGCGGCAGTCGCACCCGCCTTCGATTGGAAATGCCGAAGCGGCGTTCATGGCATGCAGGGCAGCGTACGACTGGGCGAATATCCAGCATAAGACGGCTACCCATCTGTCGCAAGTCGCGCAAGCAGGCCGAAATCTTGTCCACAGAGACATATCTCGCTAAAGTAGAAGAAATGAGGAAGCGAGAATACTTAGGATCGCTCGAGCTGCTGGTGCTTCTCGCGGTCATGCGTGCGGGCCGCAACGCATACGGCATTCCCATCGCGCGCGAGATCGAAGCGGTGAGCGGACGAGAAGTCGCGCTCGGCAGCATCTACGCGACGTTGTCGCGGCCCGAGGCGAAGGGTCTCACCGTCTCGGAACTCGGCGACCCGACACCGGAACGCGGCGGTCGCGCCAAGGCCTTCTTTCGTCTGACTGCGAAGGGCCTGAAGGAAGTCCGGGGTGCCCAGACGATGCTGACACGCATGTGGAGCGGCATCACGGCGCTCGAGCGAGGCTAAGGCATGCGACTCATGAAACCGCCTCGGGTCGCGCTCTGGCTGCTCAGACGGTTCGGGGCGCGCTACCGGAATGAGGCGCTCGCCGGCGATCTCATCGAGGAGTACCGCGCTCGAGAGTCCAGGATCTGGGTCTGGGTTCAGGTGCTGCGCGTCATCGCATCCTGCGCCGGGCCGCGTCGTCTTTCCAAATATTGGCACGAGTACCGGGCCATACTCGGATTCCTGCTCCTCATGGCCGGATTTCGCTCCGCGTGGGCCGATTGGGTCTACGTGCCGACAGGATCCATGAATCCGACGGTTCTCGAGGGCGACCGGCTACTGATCGACAAGCACGTCTACGGCTTGCGAGTGCCTTTCACGCTGGTGCACCTCACACCCGGGGATGAGCCACGGCGCGGTGACATCGTCACGCTGGACTCCCCGGCGGATGGAACGTTGCTGCTCAAACGCGTAGTGGCGGTGCCAGGGGATACGGTGGCACTCGAAGACGATCATTTGATCGTGAATGGCGTGTCCGCCGAATACGGGCCAGGCAACCCAAGGGAGCTGCGCGAGCTCGTTGCAGCGACTCGGCGCTCGGCACCCGAAGTCTTCCGCGAGACAGGTGAAGGCCCCGCGCACGATATCCTGCGGCTGCCGGGACGCTGGGCCCCGTCCACGTACGGCCCAGTCGTCGTTCCGAAGGAAATGTATTTCGTTCTCGGCGACAACCGCGACAACAGCGAGGATTCGCGCTACATCGGCTTCGTGCCCCGCCGAGACATCATTGGAAGGGCAATCCGGATACTCTTCTCGCTCGACCCGGATCGCCACGATCTGCCGCGCGCCGGGAGGCTCCTCGAGCCGCTGCGCTGATCGATCGTCCTTACTGGCGCGGCAGGACGGCGCCCGCCCAGCGTTGTTCCTTGATCCGAAGCCAGTTACCATATGACTACAGTAGTCATATGAAGAGCGATATGCGGAAGCTCCAACTGAAAGATGCCAAAGCGAGACTCTCTTCGGTGGTCGATGACGCACTTCGGGGCAAGCCGTCGGTGATTACCCGTCACGGCAAGCGCGAGGCGGTGCTCTTGTCGTACGAGGAGTGGGAGCGGCTTTCGCGGGTCCCTTCGTTTGGCCGGCTGCTCATGTCGGCGCCGCTCGGGAAGAATGATGTGCCACCGCGCTCGACCGTGCCGCTGCGCGATTCGGGGCTGTGAGCGGCCGCTTCCTCATCGACACGGATGTACTCTCCACTGGCGCCCCTTCGAAGGTCCGGCCCATTCCGGCGCTCATCGAATGGATGGACCGCAACTCTGAGAAGCTCTACGTGTCGGTTGTTACGATCGCCGAGATCGAGGATGGGATCGCGAAGGCGAGCCGCGAAGGAGCGACACGGAAGTCTGAGCGTCTGCGTGAATGGCTGGAGACGTTACTGCATCTCTACAGCCGGCGAATCCTGCCATTCGATCTCTCGGCAGCTCGGATCGCGGGGGCGCTATCGGATAGAGCGCGAAGCCGCGGCCACACCGCAGCATTCGCGGACTTGGCGATCGCAGCGATCGCAAAACATCAGGAACTCACTATTCTTACCTGCAACCTCAAGCATTACGCCCCGCTTGGGGTGACGGCAATTGATCCGACAGCGAAACTACCGCCGGTGTGATCGCTCAGTCCCCCACGCGGATCACGATCGAATCGACATCCGCCGACTCGAGGCGGTGACGGGTGCGATTGAGCTCATCGAGCTTGCGGATCGGCCCGATGCGCACGCGATACCAGACGTCGGCATCTACGGCGACGCGCTGGACCTTGGCCTCGATTCCCTCGAGCGAGAGCTGCTTCGCGACTCGGTCGGCTTCCGCCTCATTGCGGTATGAGCCCGCCTGTAGAACATAGACGCCGGGGCGCTGGATGTTCGCCGTCGGCACATCCCGCTTCACGTCACGCTCCTTCTCCGGCACGACGACCTCGAAATGCGGCAGCATCTTGTAGAAGTCGTAATGTTCGTCGGTGGCCGTACCGGATGCCGCCGCATCGACCGGATCCTCCGCAGCGTCGGCATTCGGCAACGCGGATCGATGCGGCTCCGGTCGCGGGACCTCGGGCGCCGTGTGCCGCGGGCGATGGGAGAACGCAAACAATGCAGCAGCGAGCACGACTCCCACGAGAACACCCGAGCCGAATTCGCGCCAGCGGGACGGGTCGAACGAGCGGTTGGCCGGCCGCTTGTAGTCGCGCGCGCTGAGCCGGCTCATCGCTCGCCCTTTGCGCTCACATGCTCTCCGGGGCCGAGACGCAAAGGAGCGCGAGCCCGTTGCGGATCACCTGCTGGACGCCGAGAACCAGGGCCAGCCGCGCGTTGCGAAGCGCCGCCTCGCTGACGATGAACTGCTCCGCGTTGTAGTAGGTGTGGAAGGCATTTGCGAGCTCGCGCAGATAGTGCGCGAGTCCGTGCGGGGCGCGCTCCGCCGCAGCCTGCTCGATCACTTCCGGGTAGCGCGTGAGCGCAGCAAGGACCGCCTGCTCGTGCTCGCCGGTAAGCCGCGCCGCGTTGGCGAGGCCCTCCGCCAGATCGAGCGCCAGTCCACGCGCGGTGAGCTGCTTCATGACGCTTGCGACCCGCGCATGGGCGTACTGTACGTAGTAGACGGGATTTTCCTCGCTGCGCGAGCGCGCGAGGTCGACGTCGAACACGAACTCCGCATCGGCCTTGCGCGAGACGAGAAAGAACCGAGCAGCATCCCGGCCCACCCAGTCGATCAGGTCCCGCAGCGTCACGTACGAGCCGGCGCGCTTGGAGATTTTCACTTCCTCGCCCCCGCGCATGACCTTGACCATCTGATGCTGCACATACTCGGGATAGCCCGGCGGAATGCCGAGGTTCAGCGCTTGCAGCCCCGCTCGAACGCGTGCGACCGTGCCGTGATGGTCCGAACCCTGCACGTTGATGGCGCGCTTGAATCCCCGCCGCCATTTGTTGAGATGATAGGCCACGTCCGGCACGAAATACGTGTAGCTCCCGTCGGATTTGCGAACGACCCGATCCTTGTCGTCCCCGTACTCGGTCGTACGGAGCCACAGCGCGCCTTCGCTCTCGTAGGTCTTGCCGCTCGCGATCAGCCGTTCGGCGGCGGCATCGAGGCTGCCGTCCGTGTAGAGCTTCGATTCCAGGGAGTACACGTCGAACTCGAGACCGAACTCCTTCAGGTCGCGATCCTGTTCGTTGCGCAGGTAGGCGACCGCGAATTTTCGAACCGCCTCCAGGTCATCGACTGCCCCACGGTCTGCCGCGAAGTCTCGCGCGACATCCTGGATGTACTCCCCGGCATAGCCGTCCTTGGGCCAGTGAGGCTCGCCCGGCGCCAGCCCGCGTGCTCGCGCCTGTACGGATCGCGCGAGGTTTTGAATCTGCGCGCCGGCATCGTTGTAGTAGTACTCGCGCGTCACCTCGTATCCCTGCGCCTGAAGCAGCGAGGAGAGCGCATCGCCAAGGGCCGCTTGGCGGCCGTGTCCGACGTGAAGGGGGCCGGTGGGATTGGCCGAGACGAACTCGACCATGACGCGCTCGCCCGCGCCGGCCGCGCTTCGGCCGTATCGATCGGCGAGCTCGTGGATCGCGGCGAGCTCACGCGCGTACGCGCCCGGCGACAAAAAGAAGTTGATGAAGCCCGCGCCCGCCACCTCGGCGCGCGCGACGAATGGGTTCGCAGGCAGCGCCGCCACGATCGACTGCGCGATCTCGCGAGGGCTGCGGCGGGCGGCTTTCGCGAGCTTCAGGGCGATGCTCGAGGCGAAGTCCCCGTGCTTCGGGTCGCGGGCGCGCTCGACCGTCACCGCGGAAGATTCCGCGGGCGAGGGGAGCAGGTCGGCCGGCAGGCCGCGCAATGCCGCGAGGAGTAGCTGCTCAAGCTGCTGCTTCAAGGGGAGAACCATTCGGCGAGAAACCGAACAGTCTATTTATCCTCCGCCGACTCCGCCAGAGCTCGCATGTCGATTCCGAGGCGGCGCAGCCGCTCGCGCAGACTCGGCCATTCGTCCTTGAAGAACCGCGCGCGCTCACGCTTGAGCAGCGCATCGCGGGCGCCCTTGGCGACGATCAACCCTTCCCCCCGCAGCCGATCGATGAGGCCGTCGCGCGCGAGCTCCTTGTAAGCCTTCGCGGCGGTGAGCGGATTCACGTCGAAATCACTCGCGAGCTGGCGTACGGAAGGCAGCATGCATCCCTCCGGAAAGGTCTGGTCGAGAATCCGCGCGATCACCTCGCCTTTCAGCTGCAGATAAATCGCGGGACCATCCGTCCACTCGTGACGCGCTTTCCTCATGGGGTCATAAGATAGCTTGACTCGCAGTCCGCGACAATGTATTACTTGCGTACTGTCTTACGTAGATAATACAGTATAGCGCATGGCGAGGCGACCATCTGAATTGCCCTGGATCGAGGCACTGCGCGGAGCGCGTGCCGCTCGCGGCGGCTCCGATTCACCGGTCGGCGACGCCGGCGAGGCGCTGGCGCACGCTGCGCCCGACGAGGAGCCGGCCCGTGCGCCCCACGGTCTGCGACACGGTGCGCCGTCCGGTCCGCTGCCCCGACTTCGCACCGGCCGTGTCCCGCTTTCCCGCATGGACCGGCCGATCGAGGAGCACTGGCTCACTCGCCGCCGCGCGATCGGGGCGGCGGCGGCTCTGCTCACGATCGCGGCCCTCGTGTTTGGCTATGTCCGCTACGGCACCGCGCGCACGCTCACTCTCAGCCGCGACCGGGTCGTCCTCTCCACGGTTGAGTCGGGCGACTTCCTCGAATACATCCCCGTCACCGGGACCGTCCAGCCGCGCGAGACGGTCTACCTCGACGCCATCGATGGCGGTCAGGTGGCGCAGGTCGATGTCGAAGAGGGCGCCTTCGTCAAGGCAGGCCAGCCGCTCGTGCGGCTCGACAATGCGAGCTTGCGGCTGCAGGTCCTGAACAGCGAGGCGCAGGTCTCCGAGCAGCTGGAGCGGCTCGCAAGCGCGAAGCTCGCATTTACGCAGAGTCGCCTCACGCACTCCCACGAGCTGATCGATGCGAAATATCAGGCTGACGAAGCCGAAAAGCGGCTGGAGCGACTCGAGGCGCTCGCCGGCACCGGCGTCGTCCGGCGAGCGGACGTGGAGGACGCGCAGCTGGAATTCGGCCGGTTGCGGAACCTGGAAGCGGCTGACGTCGCGGCGCGCGACACCGACGAGGCCCTGCAGCGCGATCAGGTCGGTGAGCTCGATCGATTGGTCGTCGGACTGCAGCACAATCTCGCGATCGCCCGAGACAACCTCGATCACCTCGTCATCCGGGCGCCCTTCGACGGGCAGCTCACAATGCTCGATGCGCATCTCGGCGAGGCGAAGGCAGTGGGGCAGCGGATCGGTCAAGTGGACCGCGTCGACGGATTCAAGGTCGAGGCGCTCATCGACGAACACTACCTGCAGCGCGTGACGGTCGGGGAAATTGCGACCACCGAGCCGGACAGCGACACGCCGCCCCGGCGCTTCATCGTGACGAAGGTCTACCCGCAGGTGACCGATCGGCAGTTCAAGATCGACCTGCTGCCCGCGCCGGACTCATCGCCGGCCAAGGGGACGCAGCTGGCCGAGCGGCCGCAGATTGCCCCACCACGAGCATTCCGCCGCGGTGAGACCGTCCAGCTCCGTCTCGATATCGGCGGCGAGCGCCGGGGCCTCGTCGTGGCGAACGGACCGTTCTATGACGACACCGGCGGGCAATGGGTCTTCGTGCTGCCGCTCGGCGGCACCGTGGCGCAGCGCCGCCATGTCGAACTCGGCCGGCGCAACCTCGAGCAGGTCGAGGTGCTCGGCGGGCTCTCCCCCGGCGAGCGCGTCATCGTCTCAAGCTACGAATCCCTCAAGGACATCGATCGCATCACCTTGACCGGAGGCGCATCATCATGAACGCGAACGTGAAGCTCGCCGGGAGGCTCGACGAGCCGGCTCAGGGGGCAAGCGAAGTGATCAGACTCTCGAACGTCCGCAAGCTCTATCGCACGAGCGATCTCGAGACCACTGCGCTCGACGATGTGACCCTGGAAGTGGAGCAGGGCGAATTCGTCGCGATCATGGGTCCCTCCGGCTGCGGTAAATCTACGCTGCTCAACATCATCGGCCTCATCGACACGCCGACGAGCGGCGAATACCACCTCGACGGCGCCGAGGTCTCCCGCTATTCGGAGCGAGGGCTCACCGAGCTGCGCAAGCGCGCGATCGGCTTCATCTTCCAGAGCTTCAACCTCATCGACGACCTCACGGTCTACGAGAACGTCGAGCTGCCGCTGCTCTATCAGGGCCTCGGACGCGCGGCTCGACGGACGCGCGTGCGCGAGGTGCTGGAGCTCGTGGGTCTCGAGAGCCGCGCGAAGCACAGACCGGTCCAGCTCTCCGGCGGCCAGCAGCAGCGCGTCGCGGTGGCACGTGCGGTCGTCGGCGACCCGAAGCTCATCGTCGCCGACGAGCCGACGGGCAACCTCGATACGAAGAACGGTGAGGACGTAATGGACATGCTCGCGACGCTCAACGAACAGGGTGCGACCGTGCTCATGGTCACACACTCGCCGAGCCATGCTGGGCGGGCCAATCGGCTCATCAGCCTGCTCGACGGACGGATCGTGCCGAACGTCGCCGAGGCGATCTAGAGAGGCGGCACCCATGCTCGGCCACTACCTTCGGACCATCGCGCACAACCTTGCGCACTCGAAGCTCGTGACGCTCATGCACATCGTTGGGCTCGGCGTCGGGCTCGCCTGCTTCATCGTGACCTTTGTGTTCATCCAGGAATTGCGCACGAGCGATACGCAGTTCCGCGCCTCCGGGCGCATCTATGCCATCACGCAGGAGATGTGGATGGGCACTGCCGCGAACCCGGTCGTTCCTGCCAGTCCCGGGGTGACCCCCGTAGCCGCGCCGTACATCCGCACCGACTTCCCCCAGCTCGAGGCCGTCGCGCGCGCCGTCCGGTTCGGCCTGCCGGGATCGGGACGCGTGGCGGTCTCCTCCGGTGGGCACAACCTGTTCCTGTACGACGTGATGGTCGATCCGGATTTCTTCAGGATCTTCAACCTGCCGTTCGTGGCCGGAGATCGCGCGGCGGCGCTCGCGGGTTCCGATGGCGCGATCATCACCGAGGCGGCCGCTCGACGGGTGTTCGGAGCGACAAACGTACTTGGGCGGCGCCTGCTGATCGACAATCAGACCTGGATCACCATCAAGGCCGTGATTGCCGGCGTGCCGCAGCCGTCCCACATGGGCGATGCAGAGCAATCGATCCTGCGCTTCGACATCCTGACGCGACTCACGCCCAAAGCGCTCGGGCGGGCCGCCACCGACTGGGACGAGAACAACAGCTTCACCTACGTGCTTCTGCCGAAACATGGGTTCACCGCGCAGCAGCTGCGAGCCGGCCTCCGTGATTTCTCGGCTCGCCACATGCCGCGTGCGCAAGGGCACTCGCTCTTCGGTGTAGTGCCGGTTTCTTCGATCCAATTGAGCGCACTCGCCGGAGAAATCGGAGATTCAGGAATATCGGTCGTGGCGAGCCTCGCTCTGCTCGATGCGCTGGTGCTGCTCGTCGCCTGTTTCAATTACGCGAGCCTTGCGACCGCCGTCGCTCTGCGGCGCGGCCGGGAGATCGCGCTGCGCAAGATCGTCGGGGCCAACCGTGGTCAGCTCGTTCTCCAGTGCCTCCTCGAAGCGGCCGCGGTCAGTGTGCTCGCGGTGGCGCTCGCCTTCGTACTCGTGCTGGCTGCCACTCCGCTGCTCGACACCGTCCTGCTTCTTAAGCTGCAGCTCTCGCAGCTCGCGCGCCCCGGCTTCTGGCTGTTCCTCGTTTCGCTGATCGCGCTCACGACTGTGCTGGCAGGCGCATATCCGGCGCTCATCCTCTCGCGGCTCAGCCCCGCTCAGGCGCTGCGCTCCGATTCACCGCGCACCGGCTCGCGTTGGGCATTCAAGACGCTCGTCGGCGCGCAGTTCGCCGCCGCCGGTTTTCTGATGGTGATGGTACTCGTCGTACGCGATCAGAACGAGTTGATGGGAAAGTCGCTGCCGGCACTGATGCGTAACCCAACAGTCGTGATCACGACCGATCTATTGAGCACCAAAGTCAACGAAAAGACTCTGCGGTCCGAGCTCGAGCGATCGCCATACATCCGCTCAGTGGGCACGACCAACACCATACCGTGGGGCGGCGGCTGTTGCTGGCTCTTCAACGTCACCCGCTCGCCCAGTCCGGGGCAGCGCGAGATCCAGGTCGCGGCCAACCGTGTGGGATATGACTTCTTCGAGACGATCGGACTGAAGCTGCTCGCCGGGAGAGCGTTCGATCGCAATCGCGCGGACGAGGCTGATCGCGCGCGAGCTTTCTACAGCAGCGCAGGCGAGATCAAGGTCATCATCGACGAGAGTTTGGCCGCAAAGTTCGGTTGGAGCGATCCCGGCGAGGCGGTCGGAAAGACGGTCTACAGGGCTCCTCTGTTTGGCGCGTTCACCACGCCGCTGCGGATCATCGGCGTCGTCGACAACGGGGCGCCCCGCCTGACGACAGTCGGGGCAACGGACTCGAATCTTTATCTTCTGATGCCCTCGTTGGCGGGATACCCGATCGTCCGCATCGACCCGCAGCACATCCGCGCGGCGCTGGCGCACATCGAGAGTAGCTGGCATGTGCTGGCGCCGACGGTGCCGCTCGAGTGGCGCTTCTCGGACGAGCTCTTCGGAGAGGCATTCGAGACGTTCACGGCGGTGAGCGCCGTCATGACCGGGCTGGCTGCCTTCGCATTTGCCATTGCGCTCATCGGACTTGCGGGCATGGCCCTTCATGTCACGAACAGCCGGCTGCATGAGCTGGGCATACGCAAGACCCTGGGCGCCACCCCGAGACAGGTCATCGAGCTGCTGCTGCTCGATTTCGCGGCGCCCGTTGCGATCGCGAATTTGATCACTTGGCCCTTCGCCTGGCTCGCCGCGCGAGCGTATCTCAGTCTGTTCCTCGCGCGGATCGATCTCACGCCGGTCGTGTTCATCGCGAGCTTGGCGGCAACCGTTGCCATCGCTTGCCTCGCGGTCGGCGGTCAGGCGCTCCGCGCCTCCCGCGTCGAGCCGGCCACCGCGCTTCGATATCAGTGACGAGGAGCGCTTCAGCTCAAGCGCGCCGCAACGGGAGACGGATAATGTACCGGGGTTTGATTTTACTGGTTGCGAGCTCGCTGCTCGGAGCAGCGTGCTTATCGGCCGAGCCGGCAACCGCGTCGCCTGCGATGACGCCAATCGGATCACCCGAGGCCATTCACGAGGCGGGCTACGTGCCGATCGGCGGTATCGAGCAGTGGATTCAGATTCGAGGCGATGACCGGCGCAATCCGGTGCTGCTCTGGCTGAACGGAGGTCCTGGTTTCTCGACCATTCCGTCAACGCCCGCCTACCGGGCGTGGGAGAAGTCATTCACGGTCGTTATGTGGGACCAGCGTGGAGAAGGAAAGACCTTCGAGCGCTCGGGAAAATCCGTGGCGCCGACCATGACGATCGACCGGATGGCGCAGGATGGGATCGAGGTTGCGCAGTACCTGCGCAGGCACCTGCACAAAAGCAAAATCGCTCTGCTCGGCCACTCGTGGGGGTCGATTCTCGGGGTCCACATGATCAAGCTCCGCCCCGATCTGTTCGCCGTCTACGTCGGCACCGGGCAGGTCGTGGAGCTCGAGCGGGACGCCGAGGCCGCCTATCCGTTGCTGATCGAGCGGGCCAAGGCGGTGCACAACACGGTCGCCGAGCGGCAGCTCGAAGCGGTGGGGCCGCCGCCGTACCCGGATACCCCAAAGAAATGGGTGTGGGTCAGCTGGGCGAACGCCCTCGACCCGGTTCTACCGGGAGCACCGTCGAACTCTGCCGCTCCCCCGAAGAATCGGCCGGCCTACATCGGCGCCGGCGCGGATTTCTCACAGGGACTGATGTGGGAGTCCATCATGCGTGATGACCTGCCGAAGCTCGGTACGGACTTTCGCGTGCCGATCGTTTTCATCCAGGGTGCGGAAGACCATTTGACCGTGACGGCGCTCGCCAGGCAGTACTTCGACCGGATCGATGCGCCGTCGAAGAAGTTCATCGTGCTGCCCCACGTAGGTCACCTGGCGGTGTTCACCGCGCGCGATGCCTTCCTTCGGCAGCTCGTCGAGTGGGTGCGGCCGATCGCGGTCGCCGCGGGTCCTGCGAGTTAGCTCGGCTGCTTCGGCAGCAGCTCTTCGAGTGCGTACAGCGTCTTTTGAGGGAATCGGTCGAGCGGGTAGAACTTCGTGATGATGCCGAGCGCCTGCTCGTACGAGCGCACGTCGAGATGGCGGAGCAGGTACCGCACGTCTTCCTCGTCGTGAAATTCCGCCCCGATCCGCATCGCGAGGCACTTCATCGCGAGAAGATATTCGGGCTGTGAGACCATCACGTGCAGGTGATCGAGCTGCAGGTACGGCGCGAACTCGCCTCGTGTGCTCATGAACCCCTTCACGGCGTCGTTGAGCCAGTTGGCGTCGATTCCTGCCTTGACGGCGGCGCGCATCGCTGCCTTGCGCACCTGCTCAGCCGGTCTGAAGTAGGCGTCCACGTCCTGCGTCGAGGGCCGCGCGTCGTAAGCCAGGCACATGACGGCACCACCGACGAGGTACACCTCGCCCACGACGGCGGCTCGGCGCAGCTCATCGTTCAAGAGCTCGAACAAGCGCCGGATATCGGCCCGAGCGAGAGGAGCCATACACGCCTACACCTGCTCGCCCACGCTGGCATCGACGAAAATGTTGCGCTGCCTGAAGGCAGGAGGTGCGTGTGTCAGCAGATGCAGGCGCAGGGATGCCAGGGAGGAGCCGAATACCGGTTCCGCGAGCGGCTCGATCGACCGGGTCCACGCGGGTACCGGAATCGCGCGCCGCTCGCAGGCTGTTTCCACCATCGCAGCCACATAATTAGCCAGGAATGGGGCGAGAGTGACCTCGGGCGCCATCGCGACGGCCTGACGCAGTTCCGGCGCGGTCAGAGGCGATAGCAGGGAATTGATTTCCGCGAGTGCGAACGAGGGTGCTCCCGGCCCGCTCAGGGCAGCGATGGCCCGCTGGAACGAGGCCGAGGCGGCCGGGAGCACTCTGCTCAGCACATATGCCGACATGTCCATCCCCGCGCGCCGGGCGCCGCGCCGGATCGCGGACTTCTCTTCGGCGGAAACCCGCAGCTGCAGCTGCGCAACCTTCGTAGGGCGCTTCACGCATCCAGCGTGCCGCACGCGGCCACTAATGTCAATACGATTGTATTGACATCGTCGCGCTCATCGGGGTCGCCCGGATCACATAGGCCCCAGGATCAAGTTTCCCGCATCCCCGCCGCGATCGAGATTCGCGCAGCCTGCCTTGCAGCAAAGACTCCCGCGGCAAGGGTTATCCCAAGTGCGAAGAGCACTCCGATCAGGACTATCCTGGGACCGACTGCGAGCCCGAAGGTGATATGCGAGAACGTCGCCATCGACATCATCGTACTGACCCTCGCGCCGTTGAGTAGGAGCCGGGCGGCCAGCGCGCCAAACAGTGCTCCCACGAGGCCCAGGAGAAGCGCCTCAGTGACTACGGAGACGATGACGGAGGTCCCGCCAAATCCAATGGCGCGCAACGTTGCGATTTCCGTCCTTCGCCGCCTTACCGCCGAGAACATCGTGTTGAGTGCGCCAAAGACCGCCCCGAACGCCATGATGCTGCCGAGGCCATAGGCGGTAGTTTCGAGGAGTCGCGAAATCGGACGGGACATCCTCGTGTAATACTCATCCTCGCGCTGGGCGGTGGCGGAGAGTGTTGGATTGGAAGCGAGCGCTGCGCTGAAGCGGGCGAAATCCGCGGGGCTGGCGAGCCGCACGGTCACACTATTGAACTCGCTACTATGATAGGTACTCATGAGCGAGGACGCGTCCGTGAGAATCTCCGATTCGTGCGAGCCCCCGCCGCTCGAGAAGATCCCAACGACGTTCCAGTCCCCATGCGGGAAGGCGATCTTCGACCCGATCGACGGTCCGCCGAGCCGCTCTTCGATGGCGCGACCGATGATCACTTCCCGCCGACCGGGCTCGAAGAGTCTCCCGGCGACGAGCTGAATCTCCGGCCGCAGAACAAGCGCCTCGGAGCCGACGCCGCGAACCGTGGCGTAGGAATCCTGGCCAGTATGGGAATCGGTGAGCGGCAGGTCACGAAGCGCTTCCGCCGAGGCAATCGGCCGGCCCGTCGCGGTGTACGCCACGCCAGGCGCCTCCATGACCGTCGCGACGTTCGCACGCGAAATCCCGCTCGACGTCTCGTTCGGGCCCGCGAGAACGATCGCGCGCTCGGGACTTCCACTCTTCGCCGCTGCCCGCATAAATCCCGTCGCGACAGCCAGCGCCGAGATGAGGACTGCGACGGTCGTCGCGGTCCCGATCACGACGACCAGCGAACCGCCGAGCCTTCCCGGGACGGCCTGCAGCGCGGCGCCCGTGACGGCACCGATCTGCTTGAGGGCGTTCACGCACGCACCCTCAGCGCGTCCACGATGTCGAGCCGTTTGGCGCTCCATGCCGGAATCGCGGCGGCGAGGAGCGTGAGTGCCACGGCGAGACCCACTCCAGCCAATACGATCGCGGGTGAGAGCACATTCGATTTCGCTATGAAATCACTGATCTTGCCGAGCGTCCGACCGACGAAATGAAAGGCGAGCGCGGCGAGGCCGAGACCGACAGTCGCGCCCGAGAGGCTGAGCGCAAGCGCGTCCAGCTCGATGAGCATGAGGATACGCACGTCTGAATAGCCGAGCGTTTTCAGCACGGCCAACTCCGACGTACGTTCTCGGACCGAGTCGAACACGACGTTGCTTGCGAGAAAGAGCATGGCGAAAAAGACCGCGATGATTACGCTGTCCGTCAGCCATCTCACGTCACCGAGTTCCGCGACGCCTTGCGCGGCAAATTCGCTTTCCTGCTGGGAGAGCGTCGGCGCGGAGGAGTTTGCAAAGAGTCTGTCGATCGAACGCCCGACGGAGGCGGCGCGGCGCGGATCGGCTACCTGGACATAGAACCACGCAACCTTGCCACGGCCGGATTCGCGGGCTGCGTCGAAATAGCTGTAATTCATGAGGGCGAAGGGCTGCTGTGCGGGATTGCTGGCGCACGGGCTCGGACACGCCACGATGCCGACCATATCGAAGGTCCAGCTGTGGTGTTGACCGTCCATGAGACTTACCTGGTCACCGACCTTCCAGCCAAAGCGCCTCGCGACGGTATCGGACGCAATGAGACCGGTGCGCGTGCGGATTAGCCGATTGAGAGCCGCGGTCGAGGTCCTGTTCTCGTTCAAAACGGCAAAGAAACGTGCCGGTGAGGTGGCAAGGACCAGAAGCGACTGTTTCGGGTCGCGATAATAGGCGAGGAGTAAACCGAGCCACATCACCCGTTTGACGCCCGGAACGCGCTCGATCCGGCTCAGGTAGGCGAGCGGCATCAAATTGCCGAACCGCCCGCTCACCATCAGCCGATCGGCATGGCTGTGAGCCGCCGTTGCGCCGAACGCCGCATTCACACTCTGCAGTAGGCCGAAGAGGAAAAACCCGACCGCCAGCGACACGATTGTGAAGATCGTGCGCTCTGGCCTGCGCCACAACTCGGTCCGAACGAGTGTCCAAAAGCTCATCTGCCTCTCACTCCTCGCGAGCGGCTGCTGCTAGTGAACGAGGCGGCGACAGGCTCAATAGGACATCGGAAAGGCCTGTCCTATCCGCGCTGCCACGCAATCCGGGCCTGTGCCTCGAGCTGCGATAGAGTTCGTACGGACTCCGTACCCGGATCGATGTCGAGCGTTTGACGGGCGTGCAGGGGCGTCGGGACCGGAAGCCTCACATCGCCTTCAGAGAGCCGGGCCGGGTTGACGCTGGTGCTCACATGAGATGGGAACACAGTCACCGTTCCTTCCAGGACCGTGACCTCCATTGCGTCTCTGCCGGTCAGTCGAGTGTTGAACGTGGCCGCCAGTGTTCGGATCGGATGACCGTCGGCAGTCAGTTCAAACGGGAGCGCGCCGGGAGTCACCGTGAATGTGGCCTCGCCCCGCGTCAGCAGCACGGAACGGCCCAGGACGACCATACGCGTCCCGCGATTCATCACGACGCGCGTTCCGTCTGCGAGGATTACACGTCGCAACGTGTGTCGGCCACTGGCGAACGCGGTGCCCATCGTTTCCGTGTACGAGCCTTCGAGGGCGGGGCCGAGGAGGAAACCTGGCATGTAATGATGCGTGTACAGCAGCGGCAGGGCGGCGATGAAGGTTGCAGTAAGAGCAGCTGCGACGTTGATCGCGGGGTTGCGTCGCGGGGATGAATCGATCCACTCTGGGTTGACGAGAAAAATCTCGCCGAGAACGGCCAGGGCCTCCGGGCCGTCCCTCTCCGCCGCAGTGCGCGCGATACAGGCGCGGTGAGAGCGGCGCTTCAGCCACTCCCGCAGTTCTGAGCCTTCCTCAGGTCTGAGACCACGGCGCAGACGTGCCAGCCACGCGAAAGCGTCCTCTCGCATGCGGTCGCGCCGCTTGGCGCCCGTGATGACGGCCGCAATGAAGGAAAGCGGGTGGGTCCGCAGGGATCGAACGAAATCGAGCGCCACAGTTCCGAGGGCCTGCTGCCAGTACCACGCACCGGAGCGTCCGTTCGCATACTCTTCCGCCAAGTCCCCCACCAGGGAATGGAGCCGCGAGGCAGTTCCAAAGCGCTCGAGCAGCCATCTCGCAAACTGAGGTGGACTGGCGGGCCTCACGGCCGGATGCCTTCCAGCTGTGGAAGACCCTCGCTCAGCGCCTGAAGTGCGCGCTGTGCCTCGCGCAACTCCCGCAGTCCTAAGCCTGTCAGGCTGAAATAGGTCTTGGCGCGACCGCCACGTTTGGACGTGGCCTCGCCCAGGCGGGACGCGACGAGCCCCTTCCGCTCCAAGATGTCCAGCGTTGCGTAGACGCTGCCGAGCAGCATCTCGCGGCCCGTTCTCTCGGCGATCTCGGCACCGATAGGCACTCCGTAGGCCTCGCGGCCGAGACGCAGCACGGCCAGCATCACCAATAGCTCGTGTTGGCTCAAGAATTCGCGGCGACCCATAAATTCTAGAATACTGAAAAAATATAGGATGGGCAACCCAGCGCGATCGCTTCAGGGTTGAGACTGCTATTTCAGCGAGGCGACGCCAACGACAGCCTGTATGCCATGCTCGATGGACTCTGATTTGTTCGTGTATAAAATAGAGTATAGTCTAATTTAGACACATTACTCGCTGGCGACCGATCCATGAAGCGCTACCTCACTGATCCGATCCGCCGGGACCTCAGTGAGAAGATGGTCTTTATGGGCGGCCCGCGCCAAGTGGGCAAGTCCACCCTGGCGTTGAGTCTCCTCCCCGGAGCAGATGAAAGCCATCCCGCTTACCTCAGCTGGGACGTCCCCGAGCATCAGAGGCTTCTCGTCAAGGGAGGTCTGCCCGCAGGACAGCGAATGCTGATACTCGACGAGATCCACAAGTACAAGCGCTGGCGCAACCTAGTCAAGGGCTTCTACGACCGTCATAAATCGCGTACGCAGTTCCTCATCACCGGATCAGCGCGGTTGGATCATTATCGCCGCGGAGGCGACTCGCTACAGGGACGATACCACTACTACCGGCTCCATCCCCTGTCGCTCCATGAGCTCAACGATGATCCGCGGCCTTCCGATCTCGAGACGCTGCTCAAATTCGGCGGCTTCCCGGAGCCGTTCCTGAAGCAGGACAACCGCCATTGGAGAAGATGGCAGCGTGAGAGAACGAGCCGCGTCATTCAGGAGGACCTCATCAGCCTGGAGTCTGTCCGCGAGGTTTCCCAACTGCAACTGCTTGCTCATGTCCTGCCGGAGCGTGGCGGATCCATTCTGTCCATTGCGAACCTCCGGCAGGATCTGTCAGTTGCGTTCGAGACAGCAGACAAATGGGTCGGCATATTCGAGAACCTGTACTATTGCTTCAGGATCATGCCGTACGGACTGCCTCACCTGCGGGCGGCAAAAAAAGAGAGAAAGCTCTATCTTTGGGATTGGTCGGTCTGCGAGAACGAGGCTGCGCGATTCGAAAACCTCGTAGCCTCGCATTTGCTCAAGTACTGCCATTTCACCGAGGACACGCTAGCAGACGCAATGTCCTTACGCTTCCTGCGTGATGCCGCCGGCAGGGAAATCGACTTTGTCGTACTGAGAAACGGTAAACCTGAGTTTGCGGTGGAGTGCAAGACCGGGGAACGCGCGCTCAGCAAGAACATTGTCTATTTCGCACAGCGCACGGCGATCCCCCAGTTCTATCAGGTGCACCTGAAAGCCGACGGAGAGAATACCGAATGGGCAGACCACAGAGCCCGGATACTGCCCTTCGTGAAACTCGCCAAGGAATTGAAATTGTGAGGGCCTCAGGACAGAGACGGCCCCAGAAAGGCCAGGCCACGCGAATTACCGCTGAAGGTCCACGCCGGCCGTAAGGCGCTGAATGTGTTCGAGCCGTACAGAGAAGGTAGACGCTCGCACGGGCGCATCTCGGGTCAGAACAGCTCGATCGGGTCCACATCGAGCGCCCAGTGAACGCGGCGCGCGCTCGGCAGCTGCTCGATGGTGGGAACCCACGAATCCAGGAACTGATGCAGCGGGCCGCGCTCCGCGCTTTCGACGAGGAGCTGCGCGTGAAAGCGCCCGGCGCGCTTTGCCATCGCGGCCGGAACCGGGCCGAGCAGCTTCACGCAGGCAGGCTTTCCCGCGATCCGCCGCGCTTCCTCGAGAAATGCGAGCGCCGCCTCGGCGCTCTCGGCCGAGTCGCGCACGGCCGCGAGCCGGCTGAAGGGCGGCCACGCTGCCTGCGCCCGCTCGGCGAGCGCGGTGCGCGCGAAACCCTCGTAGCCCTCGGCGAGAAGGTTGACGAGCAGCGGGTGATCCGGGTACTCCGTTTGAATCAGCACTTCGCCCGGCTTCGAAGCACGCCCGGCGCGACCGGCCACCTGGATGAGCGTCTGCGCGAGCCGCTCCGGTGCGCGAAAGTCGGTGCTGAAGAGGCCTTGATCGGCGTTCAGCACGACGACGAGCGTCATGTTCGGGAAATCGTGGCCTTTCGTGACCATCTGCGTGCCGACCAGGATGCGCGCGTCGCCCGATGCGATGCGCGCCACCACGGATTCCATGTCGCCGCGATGGCGCACGACGTCCCGGTCGAGGCGCGCCAGCGGCGTACCGGGGAAGACCTGCGCGAGGGTCTCCTCGATCCGCTCGGTTCCCTGGCCGACCGGTTTCACGAGAAAGCCGCATTGCGGACAGCGCTCCGGGAGCGGCGCATCGGCGCCGCAGTGGTGACAGCTCAGGCGCTTCGCGGCCCGATGGACGGTGAGCCGGGCGTCGCAATCGCGGCACGGCGCGATCCACCCGCAGGCCGTGCAGAGGAGCGTCGGCGCGTACCCGCGCCGGTTGAGGAACACGAGTACCTGCCCGGCCTCCGCGAGGTGCCGCTCGATCGCCTGGGTCGCAGGGGTCGACAGCCCGGCGTTCACCGCGTGCGCCCGCAGATCGATCAATGACACGCGCGGCGGCACGCTCTGGATCGCCCGATTCGGCAGCACGAGCCGTTCATAGCGGTGCGTGGCGGCGTTGTGCAGCGTCTCGAGCGCAGGAGTCGCCGACCCGAGCACGATGGGCACGCCGGCGCGCTGCGCGCGCACTACCGCGAGATCGCGCGCCGAGTAGAGAAAGCCGCCCTCGTGCTGTTTGAAAGAGGCATCGTGCTCTTCATCGACGATCACGAGGCCGAGGGACGGAACGGGTGCGAACGCGGCCGAGCGCGTGCCGAGCACGATGTGCGCTTGCCCGCTGAACGCCTGCCGCCACGCTGCGAGCCGCTCGCCGTCAGTGAGGCCCGAATGCATGACCGCGAGGCGCGCTTCGAAGCGATCGCGGAAGCGCGCCACGAGCTGCGGCGTGAGCCCGATCTCCGGTACCAGCACGAGCGCGCGGTGCCCGTGCTCCAGCACCTCCTCGATGGCTCGCATGTAGACCTCGGTCTTGCCGCTGCCGGTCACTCCATGGACCACCCACGCGGCGAAGCGGCCGAGGGAGCTGCTGATCCGCTCGACGGCTTGTGCCTGCTCGGGCGTGAGCGGTGGGCCGGGGTGGCGCGCGCGGGCCCGCTCCGCACCCAGCGCAACGGCTTCCATGCGGCAGGCTGCCCAGCCGCGCCGCACGAGGGCGCGGGCCGCCTCCCGCCAGCCGGGCGGCAGTGCCGAGGCGAGCTCCTCCGCGGTCAGGCCGGATACCCGCTCCGCGAGCAATGCGAGGAGCCGTTTCTGCGGTCGGGCGCGCGCGGGCTGTCCCCGCCCGAGCGCTTCGAGCCCCTCAGGGGTAGCCGACCAGCGCCGCTCGACCGGTACCGCGGGGGCGCCGAGGCGCAGTCCCTTCGGGAGCGCCATGGCGACCGCTTGGCCGATGGGTTGGTGATAATAATCGGCGGCCCAGCGCAGCAGCGAGAGCGCTGCCTCGTCCATGACCGGCGCGGCATCCAGAGCTTCGAGGGCCGGTCTCACCCGTTCCGGGGGTAACTCGGTGCCGGCCGCGATCTCCATGACCAGTCCGATCAGGCGCTGGCGTCCAAAAGGGACGCGGATGCGCACGCCTGGGAGGAGGCGGCTGCCTGCTGCAGAGGCGCCGCTGTCCGGAGGTAGATAGTCGAACAGGCGGCGCAGCGGCACATCGAGGGCGACCCGCAGGATGCGGTCGGTCCGTGCCTGCCGGGACTCTGCGGCCCCGGGATCAGGGCTCCCAGGTTCGGCGGCTGCATCGCATGGGGACAAGCGCGCGATTATGGCAAGCTCAACTCAGATCCGGGTGACTCTTTTCGGAGACAGGTCAACGCCGCCGAATGGAGGGCGTTGTACGCGGCATGAGTGGCTTTGCTACCCTCGCGCCCGGTTCGCCGCTCGCGCTCTGGCCGCCGTCGGGGTCGGGCCGCGCGTCCGCGGCAGTCCACGGCGACACGCTATTGAACGATTCGACAGCCGAGCTTCGCTCGGGGCCGCTCGACCGGTTCCTCGCGAGCGTCGAGGTGAAGGCATTCAGGATTGCTCTTGCGAGCCTGCGCCACGAGGACGATGCGCTCGATGCCGTCCAGGATGCGATGCTGCAGCTCGCACGCGCCTACTCGGACCGCTCGCCGGAGGAATGGAAGCCGTTGTTTTACCGGATCCTCGAGAACCGGATCCGGGACATGCAGCGGCGGCGCTCGGTGCGCGGCCGCGTCATGGCGTGGCTGCCTTTTCGGCGTGACGACGAGGAGGACGAGCACGACCCGATCGCGGAGGCACCCAGCGCGGATCCGCAGCCGCCCGCCCGGCTCGAGATGGACGAGGCGATGGCGGCGCTGGAGCGGGCGCTGCAAGTGCTGCCGGAGCGGCAACGCCAAGCATTCCTGCTGCGCAATCTCGAGGGGCTCAATGTGGCTCAGACCGCCGCGGCGATGGGATGCTCCGAGGGCAGCGTCAAGACACATTACTTCAGAGCCGTCCAGGCATTACGCGGTCGGCTCGGCGATTTCGAGATCGAGACATGATGAGTGGAACGGGTGAGGAGAGCGGGTTCGAGCGGCGCGCGCGCGCCGTGCTCGAGGAGAGTGTGGCGCGCGTCGATGCGCGGACGCGCTCTCGTCTGAACCGCGCACGGCAGGTGGCGCTCGAGGCCGCTGCCGCCCGGCGCCGGCCGTTCTGGCATGCAGCCGGTGCGCTGCCGATCGCGGGAGCGATTGCAGCCGGCGTGCTCGCGGTCGGCCTCGCGCTCTTCATGCACGCGCCCTTGCATCCGGGCTCGAGGATCGCAGGGTCGCAGCCGTCGTTCGAGGTGCTCGACATGCTGGCGGACGACGACAGCATCGCGTTCATGCAGGACTACGACCACTCGTTCTACGAGTGGGCTGCGGCGCAGGCCGATGCAGGCGGTGCCGATTCGGGTGCCGGCGGAGCCGGCAGCTCGGGTGGCGACGCTGACGGCAGCGCGGGCGGCGGGAAGAGCGGTTGAAGCCGATCACGACGGCGCTGCTCCTCGGGGCGGCCGTCTTCGCGCCCGCCGTGTGGGTGCACGCGGATACGGGGCACGCGACGAGCCAGAAGCCTGCGCAGGACGCGCAGAGCTCGCAAAGCTCGGATGACGCGGGTCTGATGGAGTTCCTGGGCGGGATTGGGTCCGAGGACGGCGCCTGGATCGACTATTTGGCGAAGACCGATCCGACGAAGGTTGCGTCGCAGCCGAAGCAGGCGCGCGCGGACGGGAGCAAGCCGACCGATCCGCCGCATGCGCAGGCGAATCCGTCGAGCGGGAGTGAGAAGAAGTGAGGAGGAGGGGCAGCTACGCGGTGAGCATCGCAGCTCTCCTGGCGCTCGCGGCGCCGGGAGCGCCGGCGTTCGCCCAGTCGGTAATGCCGCCCCCGGTTCCAGCCGCGAACAGCGCTGTGCACCTCCCCTGGTCCTCGCTCTCCCCGGATCAGCAGCGGCTCCTATCGAGCTTTTCGCGCAGCTGGGGGAGCCTGCCGGCGCAGCGCCAGCAGGCGCTCGCGAATGGCAGCAACCGCTGGCTCCACATGACGCCCACGCAGCGAGTTGCAGCGCGGCAGCGCTTCAAGCGCTGGCAGGCGCTCCCGCCCACCGAGCGCCAGACATTGCAGAGGCGCTGGGAGCAGTTCCGCTCGCTGCCGTCCGATCGACAGCGCGCCGTGCGCGAGAACTTCCGCAAGTTCCAGAGCCTGCCGCTGCAACGCCGGCGGGCACTGCGCCAGCGCTGGCGAGCCGCGACCCCCGCCGAACGGCAGCAGATGTTGCAGCAGGCTCGGCAGCGTGCGTTTGCGCGGCAGCAGATGCGGCAACCGCTGCAGCAACGACGGATGGGGCAACCGGGGATGCGGCGGCCTCAGATGCGGCCGCGACAGATGCGCCAGCGGGGCATCGAGGCTCGGCCGCGCTTCGGCGAGCCCCGCGCCCGCGCTCGCCCTCAAATGTTCCGGCCGTCGCCGTTTCGCCCCCTGCGGCCGTTTGGCGGCTCTGCAGCAAGAAGGACGCGGGGCCGCTTACGCTGATCAGCGCTGGCGCACCGGAATGGGGACGTTGCACACGTCGATCCGTCCCGCCGGAACTTTGTACCAGGCATCGCGCCGGTTGCGCCGCGCTTCGATGAGCGCAGCGAACGTGCGCGTATCCGTTCGAAGAACCTCGAGATGCGAACGCTGTTCGGAGGGAACGTCGGCGGCGACGCGGATCGACTCGATGGGCACGCGGTGCTCACCGGATGTCAAGGAGCCAAGCGGGCCCGATCCGCGCGGCAAAGACGAGAGCAGCTCCATCCCCTCGACGACGCGTCCGACGAGTGCGACATTGCGATCGAGCTGCCGCGGCGCCTGGCCGATCACCGCGTACAGCTCACTGCCGTTGCCGCTCTCGACATCGTCGTCCCGGCCCGCGCCGACCATGCC
>JBOHZR010000338.1:0-26768 GCA_050738595.1 Steroidobacteraceae bacterium
GTTCTCGAGCTCGCGCACGTTGCCGGGCCAGCGGTGCAGCGCGAGCGCGGCGAGCGCCCGCGGGGACAGCTCGACGTGACCGCGCCCCTCGCTCACGTTGTGCGCGATGAAGTCGCGCGCCAGAAGCGGAAGATCCTCGATCCGCTCGCGCAATGGCGGCGTCTCGATCGGGAACACGTTGAGCCGATGAAACAGATCCTCACGGAACGCGGAGCGCGCGATCGCCTCCTCGAGATTGCGGTGCGTTGCGGCGACGATGCGCACGTTGCAGCGGACCGGCACCTGGTTGCCGACGCGCTCGAAGATGCGCTCCTGCAGCACGCGCAACAGCTTCACCTGCATCGTCGGGCTCATGTCGCCGATCTCATCGAGGAAAAGCGTGCCTCCCTCGGCGATCTCGAAGCGGCCCTTCCGCGCCGCCACCGCACCGGTGAATGCGCCCTTCTCGTGCCCGAAAAGCTCCGATTCGAGGAGCTCGGCGGGTATCGCGCCGCAGTTGACCGCGACGAACGGCCGCTGCCGGCGAGGGGAGAGATCGTGGACTGCGTGCGCGATGACTTCCTTGCCCGTTCCGGATTCCCCGAGGAGCAGGACGGTGGAATCGTGCTCAGCCACTTGGCGGATGAGGCCGATGACGCCGCGGATGGCCGGCGAGGTGCCCGTCGGCAAGCGGACGCGGCTGCGCTCCTCGAGCCGCGCCCCCGCTCCCCGCGCCTCGCCCCTTTCTGTGGGGACGACGGCCATCTCAAGTGCCGACATCGATTCTCCGGCGAGACCCGAACCGTGGCAGCTATTGTTCACTTCCGCGCGCTCAACTGGTGTGAAGCGTCTCCTAACTCGCTCGGCAGCGCCCGATGCGCGCGTGACGGCAGTCACAGGCCGTCAACTCTGCGGCTTCGCGAGATGACTGGCGCGGGTCAGGCGCGGCGCGGCTGCCGGCTCTCGGCCACCTGGCGGCGGTGGCGCCGGAAGGCGAGCTTTTGGATGAGATCGGAGACGGCCTCGCCGGTTGAGGCGAAGCGCGCCTTGATCTGGCCGTCCGGCGTCACGTTCGTGATGCGTCCGATGAGCCGCAGCGGCTCGGCGAGAAAGTCCCGCAGGGTGATCTCGGCGACGCCCTGCGCGCCCGCCTCGGGAAGCGGAGCCGCCGCGCGCCACACGGCGCCGAGCGCGTTGAAGCGTATGGGAACCGCCGGCGGACGCGGACGATTCGCAACGAGGAGCTGTCCCATCAGCTCGAGGAGCAGATTGACCTTGAATTCGAGCCGTAGCAGCTCCGGGGAATCCTCGTCCGGCTTCTCGCTCCCCGCATGCTCCTCGATCGCCGCGCAAGCTTCGAGCAGCCGCACGTTCTGGTCGCTGTAGCTCGCCGTGAGCGCAGGATCGATCGTCCCGGGCAGCGCGCGCCAAAGCACCGGAAGCACGTCCTGATAGGCGAGCTCCTCGTAGAGAATGACTGTGTCGGCGCCGTCGTACATTCGACCGTTCCGCTCTCGAGACCGCGGGCCATCTGCACCGGTCCTGCGGTGAGTGTATCCTCCCGGCGGTTAACGGCGGGAGCGGGCGTAACTTGAGGCTCGCTGGAAGGGGGCGGCGCCCGCCGGGCGGCCGCGGGCTCATCCGGCTTGTCGAGGCGGCTGCTGTGCGGCAACGGGCGTGAGGTCGTTCTGTGTTTCCTCGACGAAGAAGCGGCGCACCATCAGCGCCTGCTGCAGCCGTCCCTTGCGGATATACGCCTCGTAAAGTAGGTCCTTCACGACTTCAAGCAGGACGGCTGCGGTCGCTGCATCGAGCTGCGGCGGATCGTCTCGCGCCTCGGAGGATGCTCCGAAGATCACGCTTCTCAGCGTGAGGAACATTCGCGAATCGATGTCCGCCATCTCGCGCACCTCGTTGAGCTCATCGAACAGGCGGAGCTTTCCCGCCTCGCCCAGATCGTTGAAGACGGCCTGAGCCGTGCGGCGGCACATGGAGGCGAACGCGTTGAAAGCGCCGCTCGAGAAGCACGTCAGCGCCTCGCGAAACAGCAGCTCGATCTGCTCCGGCAGATGCGTGAAGGTGAATTTCTCGCGCGCCCGCTCGACCTCTACGAACTGCGGGGACAGCTCGACGCGATTGGCTCGGTAGACGCGCACGGGGTAGCGCAGGAAGAGCGGTGCGTGGCAGGCGTCGCATCGATAGACCACTCCGACCGCGGCGGGCTTCACGCTCTGCAGATCCTCGAATCGCGGCACGGCGCTCGGCGTCACATGAGCCGTCACCTCGCAGTGCGGGCAATTCAGAGCGAGGCTCGGCTCCTGCTCGTCGATGAGCCGGCTGGCTGAGTCGATGTAGACGGACATGAGAGAGCGCCTTATTGGTGTTGCTGATTGAGCGCGCGCTCGAATGATCATATCGCACCGGGCTGAACCGCGTGCGGCGATCGCGGGCTTCAGCTGCGCGCGGCGGCGGCGGGTTGCGTTATGTCACTTCGCGGCGAGCGAGCTCGGGGCAGCGGCGCTCGATGCCGCCTCGTTTGCGCCGCTCGTGACGAGCAGCGCAACGTCGACGAGGATGTGCGGCAGGGCGGCGACGCCGGGCGCCATCAGATATTTCGGCTCCCAGACAGGGTGGAATTTCGCCTTGTAGCGGCGCAGAGACTCGAAGTTGTGAAAGTGCTCGCCGTGCGCGAACAGCGCATGGCCGGCGCGGTGCCACGCCGGCGCGAGCGGATCGCGATCGAGCCCCGCGAGCGGTGCGACGCCGAGGCTCAACCATTCGTATCCGCTCGATCGGGCCCAGAGCGCGAGCTCGAGGAGCAGGTAATCCATCACCGCAGCCGGCGCGTCCGGTCCGAAGCGCATGAGGTCCACAGCGCATTCAGTCTTGCGGGACGTGATCCAGAGATTCGCGCAGGCGACCGGCTCGCCGGCGCGGCGCACGAGCGCGATGGGACAGTGGCGAATGTAGCGCTCCGAGAACGCCCCGGTGGTGAAGCGCTTCTCGATGGCCGCGTTCTCGGCGAGCCACGCGTCGGAGATCGTCTCGAGCGCGGGCAGCAGCGCGGCTACCGCCTCGCGCGGCACGACCTCGAAACTCGCCTGGTCACGCTGCGCGCGCTGACGCGCGAGCCGCAGCTCCGCGCGGCGTCCGCCGTCGAGCGAGAACCCGGCGAGGGGCACGCGCGCCTCCTCGCCGATCTTCAGCTCCGAGAGACCGAGATCGAGATACAGCGGGGCGCGCTCGGCGCTCGTTTGATAGAAGACCGGCCGGCCGCCGCGCTCGTCCGCGAGCTCCCGGAAGCGCCACACGAGCTCCTCGGCCTCGCGAGCCGGTCCTACCGGGTCGCCGAGCGCGATCCAGCTGCGGCCCTGCACCTGGTACATGATGAACGACTCGCGGCTGTCGCTCGTCACGAAGCGCTTCCCGCCCGTGAGCGCGGCGCAGGCGAGCGCGTGAGGGCAGGCATCGACGGCGCGCTCGATCTCGTCGATCGTTGGCACCCTCTCGAGCGCGGCACGCTCCGCGGGCTTCAGAAGCGAGCGCACCAGAAAGGCCGCCGCGAGGATCGACACGACGAGCGAGGCGCGCAGCATGCGCGGCGCGTTCGCGTCGAGGGCGAATCGCCACCACAGATCGCTCGAGTACTCGACGTGCCGGTACGCGACGAATCCGATCCAGATCGTGGCGAGAACCACTCCGACGATGCTCGCCGCCCACGCGGGAGTGAAACGCTCCTGCAGAACGGAGGCCGGCCGATGGAATGCCGCGCGGCCGAGCGCGAGCACTCCGAGCACGATCCCGAGGATCGCGGCCTCCGCGTAGTCGAAGCCTTTGAGAATGGATGCGGCGGCGCCCGCGATGAGCAGCCAGACGACCGCCGTGTAGGCGGCGCGGATGCGTCTGAACAGCGCGCGAGCGAGGACGAGCAGCGCAAGCCCGATGATGCTCGCCGCGAGATGCGCGATCTCGACGACGGCGAGCGGCAGCAGGCGCACGAGCGGCGAGAGTCGCATGTCGAGCTCGGGGGTCGCCCCGGCGACGAGCAGCACCGTGCCCGCGACGAACGTCAACGCGCCGGCGACGGCGGGCACGACCGGAGCGACGAGCGCGGCGGCGCGCCGGTGCACGGTGGCGAGCCGCCCGAGCTGCGCGCCGAGCTCCTCGCCGCCGAAAATGAGGGCAGCCGCCGCGAGCGGCGTGAGGTAGTACACGATCCGGTAGGCGAGCAGCGATCCGAGCAGCGCGTCCGGACGCGACTCGGGCACGGCGAGGACCACGATCGCCTCAAAGACGCCGATGCCGCCCGGCAGATGTGTGATGAGCCCCGCGGCGATCGCGACCGCGAAGATGCCGAGAAAGCTCAAATAGCCCATGTGCACCGAATGCGGCAGCAGCACCCAGAGCACCCCTCCCGTGAAGGCGAGGTCGATCGAGCCGAGCGCGATCTGCGCCAGTCCCAGTGCGGCGCCCGGCGGACGTAGCAGCCATCCGCGAATCTCGAGCGTGAGGCGCGGCATCGAGGACCAGGCTGCATACGCGGCGATGAACGCGAGAAGCGCCCCTGCGATCACCAGACACCAGCCGGGGACGGTGTGCAGCGTGATCGCCGCACGGTCCGGATCGGCAGTGAACGAGAGGCCCGCGAGCAGCGCGATGCCCAGAGTCGTGGTGAGGCTCGTATAGCCCGTCACGAGCGCCACATCGGTCGCGGTGAGGCGCGAGGCGGCGTACAGGCGCAGGCGAAATGCGGCGCCGGTGAAGGCCGCGAAGCCGAGATTGTGGCCGAACGCATTCGCGATGAAGCTCGCCGACAGGACGCGCGCCAGCGAGACGCGCGGGGGGGCCGTGACACGCAGGGTGCGCAGATACCCGAACGCGAGCACGTCGTAGCAGCCGAGCGCGAGATAGCTCGCCGCCGTCAGGGCGAACGCGAGTTTGAGCGCGCTCGCCGGGATCGCATGCAGCGCGCCGAGCACATCGCGGACGTGCAGGCGCGCGAGCTCCCCATGCAGGAAGTAGGCAGCGAGGGCGAAGATGAGCAGGGCCGCGAGCGGCCCGAGCCAGCGCGGACGACCCGCCTCGGCCGATGCGGACACTATCGGGTCAGGGGCTTGTAGCGGATGCGGTGCGGCTGAGCGGCGTCCTCGCCGCGCCGGCGCTTGAAGTCCTCGAGGTACCCCTGGTAGTTGCCTTCGAACCAGATCACCTGGGAGTCGCCCTCGAAAGCGAGGATGTGCGTCGCGATGCGGTCGAGGAACCAGCGGTCGTGCGAGATGATGACCGCGCAGCCGGGAAAGCTCGCGAGCGCCTCCTCCAGAGCGCGGAGCGTCTCTACGTCGAGATCGTTCGTCGGCTCATCGAGCAGCAGCACGTTGCCGCCGGATTTGACAACCTTCGCGAGATGCACGCGGTTGCGCTCGCCGCCCGACAGCTCCCCGATCAGCTGTTGCTGCTGCGCGCCACGGAAGTTGAAGCGGCCCACGTAGCCTCGGGAGGGCGTCTCGTAGTTGCCGACCTTGATCAGATCGAGGCCCCCCGAGATCTCCTGCCAGACGGTCTTCTTGTCCTCGAGCGCCTGCCGCGATTGATCGACGTAAGCGAGCTGCACGGTCGGCCCGATGCGAATCGTTCCGGCGTCGGGCTGCTCCGCACCCGTCAGCATGCGGAACAGCGTCGTCTTGCCGGCACCGTTCGGGCCGATGATGCCGACGATGCCGCCGCGCGGCAGGCTGAACGAGAGCCCATCGATCAGCAGCCGATCGCCGTAGCCTTTGACGAGTCTGTCGACCTCGATCACCGCTTCTCCGAGCCGCTCGCCCGGCGGGATGTAGATCTCGTTGGTCTCGTTGCGCTGCTGAAACTCGCGCGAAGCGAGCTCCTCGTAGCGCGCGAGGCGGGCCTTGCTCTTCGCCTGGCGCGCCTTCGGATTCTGCCGAACCCACTCGAGCTCGTGCTGCAGCGTCTTGCGCAGCGCGTCGCGCTCGCGCTCCTCGACGGCGAGCCGCTGCTCCTTCTGCTCGAGCCAGGAGGAGTAATTGCCGTGCCAGGGAATGCCGTGCCCGCGGTCGAGCTCGAGGATCCATTCGGCGACGTTGTCGAGGAAATACCGATCGTGCGTGACCGCGATCACGGTGCTCGGATACTCCTCGAGATAACGCTCGAGCCAGCCGATCGATTCGGCATCGAGATGATTGGTCGGCTCATCGAGCAGCAGCATGTCGGGCGCCGAGAGCAGCAGCCGGCACAGCGCAATGCGGCGCCGCTCGCCACCGGAGAGCGTCGCGATGCGCGACTCCCACGGCGGCAGGCGCAGCGCGTCGGCCGCGATGTCGAGCTTGCGGTGCAGCTCCCAGGCGCCGGCCGCATCGATTGCGTCCTGCAGCTTCGCCTGTTCGGCGAGCAGAGCGTTCATCTCATCGTCCGAGATAGGCTCCGCGAAGCGCTCCGAGACCTGATTGAAGCGCTCCACGAGCTCCATCGTTCCGCCGACTCCCTCCATGATGACCGAGCGCACGTCCTTCAGCGGATCGAGCTCGGGCTCCTGCGGGAGGTAGCCGATGCGGATGCCGCTCTGGGGGCGCGCCTCGCCGTCGAAGTCGCGGTCGATTCCGCCCATGATTCTGAGCAGCGTCGACTTGCCGGCGCCGTTCAAGCCGAGGACGCCGATTTTCGCACCGGGGAAGAAGGAGAGGCTGATGTCGCGGAGGATGGTGCGCTTCGGGGGCACGACCTTCGCGACGCGATTCATCGTAAAGATGTACTGGCTCATAATGGACATCAATGAGGCCGCGGCGCAGCCGGCCGCGCATTATCTTCGACTCGCTGCCCGTTGGGCAGATGCAGGCCCTGCCGCGGTGCCGACCGTCCCGCGCAGACCGCGCGGCGCCAACCGCGCGGCGCCAACCCGACCGCCGCAGCATGGCCCACAGCCTCGGGGCGCAACCCGCGGCCCTGCGAGCGTTGTGCTAGTCTCCGGGCAGCCTTCTCGGGAACCCGAGCCTCGATGCAGACCGCTGCGTCCCACGAATCTGCGCTCGTCCTGGTCGCCGGAGAGCGCCTCGCGCGTTATGGCTTCCCGGATGGGCACCCGTTCGGCCGGGATCGTCACGCGGCTTTCTTGAGGGAGTTCGAGGCTCGCGGGCTCGCCTCCCGCACCCGGCAGCTGGAGCCGCACGAGGCCACTTACGAAGAGCTCACCGCATTCCACGTGCCGGAGTACGTCGACTTCGTGCGCGAGCGCTCCGCCTCCGGCCAGGGTTTCCTCGATGCTGGCGACACGCCCGCGTTCCGCGGCGTCTACGAGGCTGCGGCCACGGTCGTCGGCGCCTCGCTCCGCGCGACGGAGGCGATCTTCGGCGGGGCTGCACGGCGCGGATTCGTCCCGATCGCGGGGCTGCACCATGCCGGCCGCAAGCATGCGGCCGGCTTCTGTGTTTTCAACGACTGCGGGGTCGTGATCGAGCTCGCGCGCAGGCTCCACGGCCTCGCGCGCATCGGCTACGTCGACATCGATGCGCATCATGGGGACGGGGTGTTCTACGCGTTCGAAAGCGACCCCGGTGTGATCTTCGCGGACATTCACGAGGACGGCCGCTCACTGTATCCGGGAACCGGCGCAGCGGAGGAGCACGGCGTCGGGGCCGCCGAGGGGACCAAGCTCAACATTCCGGTGCCGCCCGGCGCGGACGACGAGACGTTCGCGCGTGTGTGGCCCGCCGTGCTCGAGCATCTCGCGCGCTTCGAGCCGCAGCTCATCATTCTGCAATGCGGCGCGGACAGCCTCGAGGGCGATCCCATCACACATCTGCGCTACACGGCGCGCTCGCACGCTCGGGCCGCCTCCGACCTCGCGCTGCTCGCAGACCGATTCGGCCACGGGCGGGTGCTCGCCCTCGGCGGCGGCGGCTATAACCGCGCGAATCTCGCGAGCGCCTGGTGCGCGGTGGTCGAGAGCTTGTTGCGCTAGAATGCATTGATATGTTTCCGACAACCCTGACGATCGAGGGCTTCGATCCTGAGCTCGCCGCGGCGCTCGACGGCGAGCGGCGCCGGCAGGAGGATCACATCGAGCTCATCGCCTCCGAGAACTACACGAGTCCGAGAGTGCTCGAGGCGCAGGGCTCGGTGCTCACGAACAAGTACGCGGAAGGCTATCCGGGCAAGCGCTACTACGGGGGCTGCGAGCACGTCGATGTGGTCGAGCAGCTCGCGATAGAGCGCGCCAAGCGCCTCTTCGGCGCCGCATTCGCAAACGTTCAACCGCACTCCGGCGCACAGGCGAACGCGGCGGTTTATCACGCCCTCGTCGCGCCGGGCGACACGATCCTCGGCATGAGCCTCGATCATGGCGGACACCTCACGCACGGAGCGCGCGTGAATTTCTCGGGCAGGCTCTTTCGTGCGATCCAGTACGGCGTGCGCCCCGACACCGGACGGATCGATTACGAGGAGGTCCGGCGGCTCGCCGAGCGGGAGCGGCCGCGCCTGATCGTCGCGGGCTTCTCGGCCTATTCGCGCGCGATCGACTGGGCGCGCTTCGCGGCGATCGCACGCGACGTGGGCGCCTACCTCCTCGTCGATATGGCGCACGTTGCCGGGCTCGTCGCCATGGGACTGTATCCCGATCCTATCGCCCATGCGGACGTGGTCACGACGACCACGCACAAGACGCTGCGCGGGCCGCGCGGCGGACTCATCCTCGCGCGGGAGAACGAGGAGATCGCCCGCAAGCTCAATTCCGCCATCTTTCCGGGCACCCAGGGCGGACCGCTGATGCACGTGATCGCCGCGAAGGCCGTCGCGCTCAAAGAGGCGCTGCAGCCGGAATTCAAAAGCTATCAGGAGCAGGTGCTGCGCAACGCGCAAGCGATGTGCGCCCGGCTCATGGCCCGCGGCTTCGATATCGTCTCCGGCGGCACCGACAATCACCTCTTCCTGGTCGATCTGGGCAAGCGCAGCATCACGGGCAAGGACGCCGATGCCGCTCTCGGACGGGCTCACATCACGGTCAACAAGAACGCGGTGCCGAACGATCCGCGACCGCCCGCCATCGCGAGCGGGCTGCGCATCGGCACGCCCGCCGCGACGACGCGCGGGTTCCGCGAGAGCGAGGTCGAGCTCGTCGCCGATCTCATCGCGGAAGTGCTCGATGCGGGCGGCGCAGAGAGCGCCGTCGCGCATGTGCGGCCGCGAGTGCTCGAGCTCTGCCGGAAATTTCCGGTCTACGAGGCATCTCTCGGGCGCGGTGCGGAGCAGCACCGTTCCGAGCGGCCTCACGAGCGGGTCGAAGGCATGCGCGCCGCCGGCGCGGGATCGTGACCCACCGGGCTCGCCCCTAGAGCCACGGTTCCGGAGCGCCGCGTGTACTGTCCCTTCTGCGGCCACGTGGAGACGAAGGTCATCGACTCACGCCTCGCCGGGGAGGGCCGGCAAGTCCGCCGCCGGCGCGAGTGCCTGTCCTGCGGCGAGCGATTCACGACTTTCGAGACGGCCGAGCTCACCATGCCGCTCGTCGTCAAAAGTGACCGCACGCGTGAGCCGTTCGACGAGGCGAAGCTGCGTACCGGCATGGGCAAAGCGCTCCAGAAGCGGCCGGTGAGTCAGGAAGCGGTGGAGGAGGCGGTCAGCCGTGTCTGCCACGAGCTGCGCAGCCTCGGGGAGCGTGAGGTCTCCTCGCGCGAGGTGGGCGAGGTGGTGATGGAGGAACTGCGCCGGCTCGATGAGGTCGCGTACGTGCGGTTCGCCTCGGTGTATCGCAGCTTCCAGGACCTCGATGCGTTTCGCGAGGAGATCGAGCGGCTGCGCCCGCACGCCCATCGACGCGAGGAGAGCCGGGATCAGCTCTCGCTGCTGCCCGGCGCCGCCGCGCCGGAGGACCCGAACGCCCCCCCCGGGGGCGGGCCGGAGCGCCGCAAATGACGTATTCGACGGCCGATTCCGCTGCCGAAGGGGCCTTCGACGAGGCTGATCACCGCGCCATGCGCCGCGCGCTCGAGCTCGCCGAGCGCGGCCTGGCGACGACTCATCCGAATCCGCGCGTCGGCTGCGTCCTTGCGAAGGAAGGGCGCACGATTGCGGAGGGTTGGCACGAGTGGGCGGGCGAGCCGCACGCGGAGATCATCGCGCTCAGGATCGCAGGCACCGCGGCCGCGGGCGCTACGGCCTATGTCACGCTCGAGCCCTGCTGCCACCAGGGGCGCACGCCCCCGTGCGCCGAAGCGCTCGTCGCGGCACGCGTGAAGCGCGTGGTGTTCGCGATGCACGACCCCGACCCGCGTGTCGACGGCCGGGGCGCGCAGCGGTTGGGTGCGGCGGGCATCGAGGTTGCAAGCGGTTTGATGCACCGTGAGGCCGCGGAGCTCAACGCCGGCTTCATCAAACGTGCGGTCGAGGGGCGGCCTTGGGTTCGCGTGAAGCTCGCGATGAGTCTCGACGGGCGCACGGCGCTTGCGAGCGGTGCCAGCCGATGGATCACCGGCGAAGCCGCTCGGGAGGATGTGCAGCACTGGCGCGCGCGCAGCTCGGCGGTGCTCACGGGAATCGGGACGGTCCTCGCGGACGACCCGCGGCTCGACGTAAGACTGCGCATGACGAGGCCGCGGCCACCGCTCAGAGTCGTGCTCGACAGTGCACTGCGCACACCGCCCGGCGCGCGGCTGTTCGAGGCGCCGGGGAAGCTCTGGCTGTTCGCCGATTCGAGCGCGGACCCAGTACGGCGCTCGGCGCTCGAGGGCCGAGGCGCGCACGTCGAGCTCGCGCCGCGTGAATCGGCCACCGCCGCGCGCTGCGGGCCCGCCACGGCCCGCTCACCGGGTTCCGATCACTCGGCAGCCGCCGCAGCGGCCCTGCGGCTCGATCTGCGGCAGGTGCTCGCCCGGCTCGCCGAGGCTCAGATGAACGAAGTCCACGTCGAGGCGGGACCGACGCTCGCGGGCGCCCTGATCCGCGAGGGGCTCGCCGACGAGCTGTTGATCTACGCGGCGCCGGTCCTGCTCGGTCCGCACGGCAGGCCTCTCGCCGACCTGCCGCGGTTCGAGGCGATGGCCGATGCGCCCCGCTTCGAGATCATCGAAAGCGTGGCGAGGGGCGCGGACCTGCGCGTGCGGTTGCGCCCGTGCGCCCCGGGAGCGGACGCGCGGCACGCATAGGAATCGAGGCATGTTCACAGGCATCGTTCACGATATCGGGCGCATCGCCGCGCTCGCGCCGCGCGGAGGGGATACGCGAGTGACAGTCGCGGTCGGCCGGCTCGACCTCGCCCGCATCGCGGAGGGCGACAGCATCTGCGTGCAGGGATGCTGCGTGACGGCCCTCGAGGTCGATGCGCGCGCACACACCTTCGAAGCGGACCTGTCGCGGGAGACGCTCGCGCTCACGACGCTCGGGGCGCTGCGAGAGGGCTCACCCGTCAATCTCGAGCCCTCGCTGCGCGCGGGCGATCCCCTCGGCGGCCACCTCGTCTGCGGGCACGTGGATGGCATCGCGCGGGTCATTGCGCGCACGGGGGATGCGCGCTCGCTGCGCGTCGAGCTCGAGGCTCCCCCGCAGCTCGCGCGCTACATCGCACGCAAGGGCTCCGTCAGCGTGGACGGTGTGAGCCTCACCGTGAACGACGTGCAGGGCGCTCGCTTCGGCGTGAATCTGATCCCGCACACTCAGGCGGTCACCACGCTCGGACGGCTCGACGTAGACTCGAGGGTCAATCTGGAAGTGGACACCCTGGCTCGTTATATCGAGCGCCTGATGGGCGACTGAACGGAATATCGGCGATTTGCTACCATCCGTGCGACGGGTGCCTTCTCGAGACGGGAGGTTTGGCATGAGACGGCTGACTAGATTCTTGATCCTCACGGGCGTTTCGACACTTGCGGCGTGCGCATCGCAGACTCCGGCGACTTCGGGCGGGGCTGCCGCGACGACGAGCGCCGATACGGGTGCGAGCACTCACACCGTTCCGGACGGCTATCAGCGCGAGGTGATCAACGGCTCGGAGGAGTTCTGCCGGAACGACGCCGAGACGGGCTCGCGCGTGGTAAGGCAGAAAGTCTGCGTCACGTGGGAGCAGCTGCAGGCCGAAGAACGGAGCAATACGCAGATCACCCGAGGAAGCGGTCCAGTCAACTAAGGCTGTCATGACCAAGGTCGTTTCATTGCCGCCACGCGCCGCCGATGAGGAGGCGCGCGGCGCGGGCGAGTCGCACGGACAGGCCACGAGCAGCATCGAGGAGCTCGCGGCCGATCTCACCGCCGGCCGCATGGTCATCATTCTCGATGACGAGGATCGCGAGAACGAGGGCGATCTCATCATGGCCGCGGAGCACGCGACGCCCGAGGCCGTCGCGTTCATGATCCGGCACACGAGCGGCATCATCTGCGTACCGATGGAAGAGGAGCGCCTCGCGCGGCTCGATCTGCCGCAGATGGTTCCGGCCAATTCAGAGAGCTACCGCACGGCGTTCACGGTATCGGTCGATTACCGATTTGGGACCACCACGGGCGTCTCCTCCGCTGATCGCGCGGCCACGATCCGCGCGCTCGCCGACCCGCGAGCGTCGGCGGCGGACTTCGCGCGTCCGGGGCACATCTTTCCGCTGCGTCCGCGCCGTGGCGGGGTGCTCGTGCGGGCAGGCCACACCGAAGCGGCGGTCGATCTGTGCGGCCTCGCGGGGCTGCAGCCGATCGGCGTGCTGTGCGAGCTGATGAACGACGACGGGACGATGGCGCGCCGCGTTGAGATCGAGCGCTTCGCGGCGCAGCACCGCTTGAAGATCGGCACGATCGCGGACCTCATTCGCCATCGCCTGCGCAACGAGCGCTCGATCGAGCGAATCGCCGATCAGATCGTCCAGACGTCCCTCGGGGAGTTCCGCCTCTACGCGTACCGGGACCGCGTGGAAGGCTTCGTCCATCTCGCGCTCGCGCGCGGCCGGCTCGAGGGTCCCGAAGTTCCGCTCGTCCGCGTGCACGTCGCCGATACGCTGCGCGATGTGCTCGGCGTACACGGGGATTCGCGCGCGTGGACGCTGCGCGCGGCGCTCGAGCGGATCGCGCGCGCACACAACGGCGCCGTCGTGCTGCTGAGAGAGCAGGAGTCCTCCGCGGACCTCGTCGAGGCGCTGCGCGCACTCGGCGCGCCTGTCGGCGCCGCGCATCATGGATCGACCGACGTGGGGCGCGCCGCGGCGCAGAGCAGCTCCGCAGCGGCGCACGTCCCTGCCGCGCAGGGTGGCTCTGCGGCCGCGAACCGGCCGATTCTGAGGACCTACGGCATCGGTGCGCAGATCCTCAAAGACCTTGGCGTACGCCGTATGCGCGTGCTGTCGGCGCCCAAGCAGATGCATGGTCTGTCGGCGTTCGATCTCGAGGTGGAATCCTACGTCGATGAAGCCTGAGCGGGCCGCCGGCGAGGCCATCGAAGGGGAGCCGAACGCCCGCGGTCGGCGCATCGCGATCGTCGCGTCGCGCTTCAACGATTTCATCGTCGCGAGCCTGCTCAAGGGCGCGATCGAGGCATGGAGCGAGCACGGCGGCGCGATTGCGGATCTCACCGTGGCGCGAGTCCCGGGAGCATTCGAGCTGCCCATCGCGGCACGCAAGCTTTGCACCAGCGGGCGCTACGATGCCGTCGTCGCCCTCGGGTGCGTGATCCGCGGGGACACGCCTCATTTCGACTACGTCGCCGGCGAGTGTGCGCGCGGTCTGTCTGTCGCGAGCCTCGAGACGGGCGTGCCGATCGCGTTCGGCGTGCTGACGGTCAACACGGCCGAGCAGGCGCTCGAGCGAGCGGCGACGAGCGGGGCCAACAAGGGCTCCGAGGCGATGCTCACCGCTCTGGAGATGGCGGAACTGCTCGCGCGCATCGCCTGAGGCGGCGCGGCAGCCGGCTGCGAGAGCCGGCCTTCCCGAGCTGTGGGCACCCATTTGAATCATGGCACGCGGTATCTCCTCTCTGTCGGTCCGGCGCTCCATCGCGCGCAAGCTCGCGATGCAGGCGCTCTATCGCTGGCAGATCAACGAGGGTCCCTGGCAGGACCTGACCAACGAGCTCGAGAGCTCGCAGGACATGCCGCGCGCGGATCGGGAGTACTTTCGCGAGCTGGTGCGCACAGTTTGCGAAACGCACGCGGCGCTCGATGCCGAGCTCGCGGCGTGGACGGACCGCAAGCCGGGCGAGCTCGATCCCATCGAGCATGCCGTGCTGCTCATCGGGCTGCATGAGTTGAAATCGCACGCCGAAGTGCCTTTTCGCGTGGTGCTCAGCGAGGCGGTGGGACTCGCGAAGCGGTTCGGCGCGACCGATGGATACAAGTTCGTCAATGCCGTGCTCGATCGCGCGGCGCGGGCGCTGCGGCCGCGCGAGCACTGAGCGGCCGCGGGGATTATGACCAATCACGGCGTGTTCGCGCGCGCGTGATCGATTTCTCGTATTGCAGATTTCGGACGTTTGCGCTCGCGGGCACGAACGCGACGCGCGCTGCGGCGCCATGCGTCGCGCCACCGGCGCGGGCGGGTGAGGGCTGCATCACAGTCATTCCCGACCCTGCTCCGTATTCTGCCTCGCCGTCTTTTGAAGCCGATCGCACCATGCCAGTCCAGGCCTCCTCGCTCGCCGCCGCGCGCAAGCTTCCCGAGAAGATCGGCAAGTACACGGTCATCAAAGAGGTCGGACGCGGCAGCACCGGCACGGTCTATCTGTCGCACGATGCCTATTACGGACGCGACGTCGCGATCAAGCTGTACAACATCGACGCCGGAGGAGACGAGGAGCGCGCGCGCATCGCGCGCAAGATGTTCCTCTCCGAGGCGCATCTCGTCGGCATGCTGCAGCATCCGAACATCCTGCCGATCTACGACGCGGGCGAGGAGCACGGATACTGCTACATCGTGACGGAGCACGTTCACGGCGCGCGCACGCTCGCGGCGTACTGCCGCGCGGACAATCTGCTGCGCATCGACGATACGGTCGAGATCGTCTACAAGTGCGCGAAGGCGCTCAACTACGCGCACTCGCGCGGGGTCATTCATCGCGACGTGAAGCCCTCGAACGTCATGCTGACGCAGGACAGCGACGTGCGGATCATCGACTTCGGCATTGCGCTGGTCGCGGACTCGGACGTCTCGCGCATCGAGGGCATCGCGGGCAGCCCCTCGTACATGTCTCCCGAGCAGGTGCAGAGCCAGGAGCTCACGAATCGCTCGGACCTCTATTCGCTCGGGGCGGTGATGTACGAGCTGCTGACCGGCTCGCGCCCGTTCCGCGCCGGCAATCTCCAGAAGCTGCTCCATCAGATCGTCTACGCGACGCCGGCTCCGATTCACACGCTGCGCAAGGAGATGCCCGAGGAGCTCGAAAACGTCGTGGCAATGGCGCTGCAGAAGGAACCCGCCAGGCGCTACAAGAGCGGTCTCGATTTCGCGGCCGATCTCACCCGCGTGCATCAGAAGCTGCGCGAGCAGAACGCGCGCATCGATCGGCAGGAGCAGTTCGGAGTGCTGCGGCGCCTGAAATTCTTCCACGAATTCTCGCACGCGGAGATCTGGGAAGTGCTGCGCGCGAGCCAGTGGCAGAACTACGCGGCGGAGGAGGAGATCGTCAAGGAGGGCGAGATGGACGACCGCTTCTACGTCATCGTCTCGGGCACCTGTGCGGTGGAGCGTCACGGCAAGCGCTTGGGCGCGCTCGAGAGCGGCGACTGCTTCGGGGAGGCGAGCTACGTTCAGGGCGCGAAGCGCACGGCGACCATTCGCGCGCAGAAGAGCGTCACGCTGCTCAAGGTGAGCTCGACCCTGCTCGAGCAGGTCTCCGCCTCGTGCCAGCTGCGGTTCAACCGCGTATTCTTACGGACGCTCATCGGGCGTCTGCACAAGGGGGAGCAGGCGACCGGCTGAGCCGGCCCCCGCTTGACCGCGCAGCGGCGCCCCGGGATATGATCCCGAGCAGGCGCGCGGCGCGTCACGGCGGCCACGCGCGAGAACGACTCACCGGGGGAGGGGGATTGTCGTGCGCACGAGCAAGATACTCGCATCGATCGGCGCGGCGGGTGCCGCGTTCCTGCTAGCCGCCGCCGCGCAGGCGGACGTGAATCGCTTCGCCGCTCGCGTAGGCGGCCCGGACGTGGCGGCGCTCGCGAAGTTTTACGAGTCCGCTCTCGGCTTGAAGGAAGTGAGCCGGCTGCAAGTTCCCGGCGTCCTGGAGATCTTTCTCAACTTCGGCGCCACGACCGCGGCCGCGAAGGCGAATCCTGATGCCCGGATCGTGATCATGCGCCGGGCCGAAGCGCTCAAAGACCCGGTCGGACACCTGATCTTCTACGTCTCCGACGCTCAGGCTACCGCCGGGGCGATCAAGGCGGCAGGCGGTTCGATGCGCGGCGCGCTGCGGAAGATCGCCCAGACGGGCGACACCATCGGAGTCGCAATCGATCCGGCGGGCAATCTCATCGAGCTGATCCAGCGCCCGACACGCTGAGCCGGCCGCCACCGAGCGGTGCGGCGCGTGCGGCTACCGCGGTGCATCCGCCAGGGGCTATGATCGCCCGAGCGCTTGGCGCGCAGGGGCACGCCGCGGGCGACGATCAACAATCCGGAAGGGGAGCAGCGTGTCAACGAGCCGAGTTTTCGCACTTTCGGTCGCGGCCTGCGCCGCGTTCGCACTGGGCGCCGCAGCGCGGGCGGATGTGAGTCTCAATGCCGCGCGGGTCGGCGGTCCGGACGTCGCGGCGCTCGCGAAGTTCTACGAATCGGCCTTCGGGCTGAAGGAAGTCAACCGGATCGGCACCGGCGAGGTCATGCTGAGCTTCGGCGACACGGTCGCGGCCGCCAAGGCGAACCAGGCCGCGCAGATCGTCGTCATGCGGCGTGCGCAGGCGCTCAAGGACCCCGTTCCACACGTGATCCTCAATGTCTCGGACGTGAATGCGACCGCCGAGGCGGTGAAGGCGGCCGGCGGCACGATGCGGGGCGCGCCTCGCGAGTTCGGCAAGACCGGGATCCTCATCGGGATCGCGATCGATCCGGCGGGCAATCTCATCGAGATGATCCAGCGGCCGAAGGGCTGAGCCCGCCTCGCGTTCCCGCCGACACGCTGCCGTTCGGCGGGCGGCGCTCGTGGGCCGTGGCTCGTGGGTCGCTGGCCGAGGTCGGGCGGACTCAGCCCACTGCCGCGGCATGCTGCGGCGGCTGCTCGCGATCGGCGACGCTCTCGCGCGGCACGATACGGCCTGCCTCGATGGTCATCTGCACGCGCAGCCCCGGGTGGTTATCGTCGAGCTCGAGCGTGCCTCCGTGCAGCTTCGCGACGGCCTCCACGAGGCTCAATCCGAGTCCGACCCCCGGCGTGCCCCGGCTCGCATCGCCGCGGAAGAAGCGCTGTGCCGCCTTGGGTTTTTCCGCGTCGGGAATGCCGGGCCCGTTGTCGGCCACGATCACGGCGATCGAGTCCTCGGAGCGGCGCTGCACTTGCGCCGTCACTTGGCCGCCGCTTCCGACGTACTTGAGCGCGTTGTCGATGAGATTATTGATGGCCTGGGCGAGCAGCACGCGGTCGCCGCGCACGAGCACCGGACCCTGATCGCGGAACGAGGTGCTCAGATTCTTGAGCTCCGCGGCCGGCAGATAGAACTCGATCGCTTTCGCCGCGAGGTCTGCGATATCGACTTCGAGAAAGTCCGATCGGCGCATTCCCGCATCGATCTCGGCGAGGCGCAGCAATGCATTGAAGATGCGGATGACGCGGTCCACGTCGGCGACGGCCGCGTCGATCTCGAGGAAGGTCTGCTCGGCCGCCGGACGCGTGAGCGCCAGCTCCTCTAGGCGCGAGCGCAGCTCCGCGAGCGGGGTGCGCAGATCGTGCGCGATGGAGTTCGAGACGTTGGCGATGCCGTGGACGAGCTGCTCGATCTGCTCGAGCAGCCGATTGATCGTCTGCGAGAGGGTGTCGAGCTCATCGCCGCTCGAGCGCACGCGCAGGCGGTGGCTCAGGTCGCCGCGCACGATCGCGGCGACGGTTTGCTGGATGCTCTGAATGCGTGCGAGCAGCGCCCGCCGGATGAGAATCCCGCCGATCACCCCTGCCGCCAGCAGCACAGCGAGCGCGGCGCCGAGGCCGAACCAGAAGCGCCGCTCGAGGGGGGCGAAATGCTCGATGCTCCGGCCAACGAGGAGGTTGTAGCCGCCCGGCAGCACCGTGCGGTCGACGGAGACCAGCACGTGGCGGCCGTCGAGATCGACTGGGACGGTGTAGGTGCCCGGCTGGGCGGGAATGCCGCGCGGCCACGCGGGGACATTCCCCGCGAGCACGCGGCCGGCCGGGTCGACGAGCAGCAGGATGCGCTCACCGGCGATCTGCAAGCTGACGCGCTCCTTGATGAAATCGGCGAGCCCTTGGGGGCCGCGCAGGCCGAAGACATCCGTCAGACGCTGCGAATCCTCGATGAGGAGCTCGACGCGGAAGTCCTCGACGTTCGCTCGCCACGCGAGCCACAAAGGCGCGGCGAACAGCACGAGCGCGGCGGTGCCGAGCAGGACGTACCCGCACGCGAGTGTGACGGCGGAGGAGCGGATGACGCGAGTCATACGAGCATTCACCGACCCGGCTCCGACAGGAGAGGGCTGGCAGGAGGATGTGCCGCAGATCGCCGCCGCGGACCTCATCCACCCATCCTCAGCAGCGCTCGCCCGTCGAGGCGAGCTCCGGATCGGCGCTGATCATATACCCTGCGCTGCGGACGGTCTTGAGCAGTGGCTGCTCGGCGTCGACGTCGATCTTCTGCCGGAGCTTGCTGATGTGCACGTCCACGACGTTCGTCTGTGGGTCGAAGTGATAGTCCCAGACGTTCTCGAGCAGCATCGTGCGCGTGACGACCTGGCCGGCGTGCCGCATGAGATATTCGAGCAGCTTGAACTCGCGCGGCTGCAGCTGCACCGTGCGGTCACCGCGCGAGACGCGGCGCGAGAGCAGGTCCATGCGCAGGTCGCCCACCTCGAGCGTCGTCTGCGCGGCATCCTGGCGCCGGCGCCGGCCGAGCGCATCGAGCCGTGCGAGCAGCTCGCCGAATGCGAAGGGCTTGGTGAGGTAGTCGTCCCCGCCGGCGCGCAGGCCCTTGATGCGCTCGTCCACGTCGGAGAGCGCCGAGAGGATCAGGATCGGCGTGTGATTGCCGGACTTGCGCAGCGCCTCGATGATGGCGAGGCCGTCGATGCTCCCGGGCAGCATGCGATCCATGACGATCACGTCGTACCGCTCGCTCGCAGCGAGGAACAGGCCATCCCGCCCGTTCTCCGCATGATCGGTGGTGTGGCCGGCCTCTTGCAGCCCCTTGGTGACGAAGCGTGCGACGCGCTCGTTGTCCTCGACGACCAGGACTTTCATGCCTGCGGCTCGGCAGCGGGGTGGGCCGCCGCCGAGGCTGCGGCGTGCTCCGGCCCCGCCGCGAAGCTCTGTGCGTCGGCCGGTGCGAGCGTCCCGAGCTCCTCATGGTGCGCCCGCCGCCAGAAGCGCGTGAGCCGATTGTTGAGCCGGTCGAGGTAGAGGTAAATCACCGGCGTCGTGAACAGCGTCAGCGTCTGGCTGAGCAGCAGCCCCCCGACCATCGTGTAGCCGAGCGGCCGGCGCAGCTCCGAGCCGGTGCCGTGTCCGAGCGCGAGCGGTAAAGCACCGAGGAGCGCAGCCATCGTCGTCATCATGATCGGACGGAAGCGCAGCAGGCAGGCCTTGCGGATCGACTCGGTCGGGGAGAGGTGCTCCTCGCGCTCGGCTTGGATCGCGAAGTCGACCATCATGATGCCGTTCTTCTTCACGATGCCGATGAGCAGGAGAATGCCGACAAGCGCGAGAACGGTCAGATCGAAATGGAACGCCATGAGCATGGCGAGCGCGCCGACCCCCGCGGAGGGCAGCGTCGAGAGGATCGTGAGCGGGTGGATGTAGCTCTCGTAGAGCATGCCGAGGATGATGTACACCACGACGATCGCGGCGGCGATGAGGTAGGGCTCCATGCGCAGGGAGTCCTGAAACGCCTGCGCGGTGCCCTGGAAACTGCCCGTGAGGCCGGCCGGCAGGTGCAGCTGCGCAGTCGTTTGAGTGATCGCATCGACCGCCTGGCCGAGCGCGGCTCCCGGTGCGAGATTGAAAGACAGCGTGACCGCCGGGAACTGGCTCTGATGATTGATCGAAAGCGGGGCGGTGTGGCGCGTATCGAAGCGAACGAGATCCGAGAGCGGCACCATCTGTCCTGTCAACGGCGCTTTCACGTAAAGCTCATTCAAGGTGCGCGGGTCGCTTTGCAGGGAAGGTGAAATCTCGAGCACCACGTGGTAGCTGTTGAGCTGGGTGAAGTACTGCGCGACCTGCCTCTGGCCGAACGCATCGTAGAGCGTCTGGTCGATGAGCGCGGGCTGGATGCCGAAGCGGGCCGCCGCGTCGCGATCGATGACGACCGAGAGCTTCGTGCTGTGCGTCTGCTGGTCGGAGGCGACATCGCTCAGCTCGGGAAGCTTCTGCAGCGCCGCGAGCACGTGCGGAGCCCAGGTGTTGAGCTTGTCCAGGTCAGGATCGGTCAGGGTGTACTGATATTGCGTGCGTGTCGCATGGCCGCCCATGCTCACGTCCTGCACCACCTGCAGGAAGAGCGTGCCGCCCGGAATCTTCGCGAACTTTGCGCGCAAGCGCCGGATCACCTGATCGGCCGTCGAGTGGCGGTCGCTTTGCGGCTTCAGGGCGATCATACCGAAGCCGTTGTTGACGGGCCGCTCTCCGCCGCCGAACGCGACGACCCAGCCGGCGACCGCCGGATCGGCGGTAATCACCTGACCGAGGCGCCGCTCGAGACCGGCCATCTGGCCGAACGAGACGTCCTCGGCGGCATCGGAGACCCCGTTGAGGAGCCCGGTGTCCTCCTGCGGAAAGAAGCCCTTCGGGACGATCACATAGAGCACGATGGAGAGCGCCACCGTGGCGAGAAACACCGCGAGCGTGGCGCGCTGATGGCGTATCACGAAATCGAGGCCGCGCGCGTAGAGCTCGCGCGAGCGCTCGAACGCGCGCTCGATCGCGAGGTAGGCGCGGCCGTGCCGCTCCGCCTTCTCGTTGCGCAGAAAGAGCGCGCACATGGTCGGGGAGAGCGTGAGCGACACGAAAGCCGAGATCACGATCGTTGCGGTCACGGTGATCGCAAACTCGTGGAAGAGCCGGCCGACGATCCCGCCCATGAGCAGGAGCGGAATGAATACCGCGATCAGCGACAGGCTCATCGAGATGATGGTGAAGCCAATCTCCTTCGCGCCCTGGTGCGCGGCTTCGCGGGCGCTCATTCCGGCCTCGACGTGCCGATAGCAGTTCTCGAGCATGACGATCGCATCGTCGACGATGAAGCCGACGGCGATGGTGAGCGCCATGAGCGAGAGATTGTCGAGGCTGTAGCCGACGAGGTACATCGCGGCGGCGGTGCCGAACAGGGCGAGCGGCACCGTGACTCCGGGAATGACGGTCGCCCAGACGTTGCGCAGAAACAGGAAGATCACGAGCACCACGAGCGAGATCGTGATCATCAATGTGAATTCGACGTCGTGGACGGACGCATTGATCGTGACGGTCCGGTCGACGAGCTTCTCGAGCTTGATGGCGGGCGGCACGGCCGCCATGATCTGCGGCAGCGCTACCTCGACGCGATGCGCGGTCTCGATGACGTTCGCGCCGGGCTGCTTCATGATCGCGATCATGGCGCCGCGCCGGCCGTTCTCGTAGGCAGTCCGCTGCGAATCCTCCGGTGCATCGATGGCGCGTCCGATGTCGCGGATGCGCACCGGTGCGCCGTTCTTGTACGCGACGATCACGTCGTTCCAGGGTTTCGCATCGACCAGCTGATCGTTGTCGTAGATCGTATAGGCGTGAAGCTTCCCGTTGATGAAGCCCTTGGGCGCGTCCACGGTCGCCTGCGCGATCACGCCCGCGACGTCCTCGAGCTGGATACCGAGTGCGGCGATCTTCGCCGGATCGATCTGGACACGGATGGAGGGCTTCTGCTGGCCCCAGATGTTGACCTGGCCGACGCCCGATATGCGCGAGAGCTGCTGCGCGAGCACCGAATCCGCGTAATCGTTCACCGTCGTGACCGGCAGCACGTCGGAGTGCAGCGCGTAGATGAGAATCGGCGAGTCGGCGGGATTGACCTTCTTGTAGTGTGGCGGGGCCGGCAGATTCTTGGGCAGTTGCCCCCCCGCGGCATCGATCGCGGCCTGGATATCCTGAGCCGCGGCGTCGATGTTGCGGTTGAGGTCGAACTGGACCGTGATCTGCGTGGTGCCGAGCACGCTCGAGGAGGTGAGCTCGGTAACGCCGGGGATCTCCGAGAACTGGTATTCGAGCGGCGTTGCCACCGAGGTCGCCATGGTCTCCGGGCTCGCGCCGGGGAGATTGGCGCTGACCTGGATGGTCGGAAAATCCACCTGCGGGAGCGGTGCGACCGGGAGCATCGGGAAAGCGACGAGCCCCACGAGCAGGATCCCCGCCATCAGCAGCGAGGTCGCGATCGGCCGCTCGATGAACGGAGTGGAGATGCTCATGTGTTGCCGCGCGGGGGTGCTGAGGCGGACCCGGCGGCCTGCTCGGCAGCGCCGAGCTCTGCGGACCGGTTGATGTGCACCAGGGCGCCCGGCTGCAGCCGGTAGAAATTGCTCGTAGCCACGCGCTCGCCCGCCTGCAGCCCGCCCTCGATCACGGCCACCTGCTCATCGTTGTAGCCGACCTTGAGCGGGCGCGCTTCGACCTTGGAGTCCGGGCCGATCACGTAGGCATAAAGGCCGTTCGGGCCGCGCTGCAGGGCGACGGCGGGAATCGTGAGCGCATCGTGTACGGTGCGGACGAGCACGTGGGCGTTGACGAACTCACCGGGCCAGAGCCGCTCCTGCTTGTTTGCAAAGATCGCCTTCAGGCGCAGCGTGCCGGTCGACTGGTCGATCTGATTGTCGATGAGCTGCACCGTGCCCTGATCGACGACTTGAGCGGCGCCAGCGAGCGCCGCCTGCTCCGTGTCGCGCGGTGAGGCGGAAACGCTCACCGGTCCTCGCGCGAGCGCGGTCGCGACGGCACCGAGGGAGTTCTCCGGCAGCGTGACGATCACGGTAATGGGCTGCAGCTGGGTGATCACGACGATTCCGGCCGTATCCGCTGCATGCACGATGTTGCCTGGGTCGATGAGCCTGATGCCCGTGCGCCCGTCGATCGGCGAGGTGATGCGCGTGTAGGAGAGCTGCGTGCGTGCGCTCTCGATCGCCGCATCATCCGACTCGATCTGAGCTTTGAGCTGCGCGACGAGCGCGCGTTGCGTGTCGAGCGTCTGCTTACTCGTGAGCTTCTTCGGAGCGAGCAGGACGTAGCGTGCGAGATCCTCGTTGGCGTTCGCGAGCTGAGCGGTATCCTTCGCGCGCGCGGCAATCGCCCCGTCGAGCGCCGCCTGGTACGGACGCGGGTCGATCTGAACGAGCAGCTGGCCCCGCTTGACGTGATCCCCCTCGGTGAAGGCGATCTTGGTGATCTCACCGTCCACGCGCGCGGTCAGTTTCACAGTGTAGAACGCCTGCACGGTCCCCAGGCCTTCGAGGTAGATGGGCACGTCCCGGAGCGTCGCGGAGGCGGCGTCCACTGCGATGGCCGCAGGCTCCGTATGCTGGGCGGCGGCCGAGCTCGGGCGCGCGGGTGCGAGCAGCCAGGCGGTGAGCGCAAGCGCACCGAGCGCCCCACCGGCCATCACGAGCCGGGTACGGCTCAGCCACCTGATTCCGATCGGCATGCTCTTGTCTCTCAACTGCGTTTCCAGCCCCCGCCAAGGGCGTTGTACAGCCCGACGAGCGCCTGCAGGTAAGCGAGCTTCACCTGTGCGAGCGCGTCCTGGGCCGTGAATAGCGCCGTCTCGGTGCCGAGCACCGTGAGGATACTGATGGTGCCTGCGTGAAACTGCTCCTGGGACAGCCCATAGGCGCTCTGGGCCTTGTCCACGGCGTTCCTCTGGCGCCTCAACTGCTCATTCATATCATGCACGCCGGTGAGGGCGTCCTGCACGTTGCCGAACGCGGAGATCACGGCCTTGTGATAGTCGGCGAGCAGCTCGTCGTAGCGCGCCTCACTCAGCCGATACTGTCCGAGGATCGCAGTCCCGTGGAAGATCGGCTGCGTGAGGCCGGCGGAGAGCGCGAAGACGCGGCTCCCGGGCTCGAGCAGCGTTGCAAGCGATTGGCTCTCGTAACCGCCGCTCGCCGTGAGCTCGATGCTCGGGAAGAATGCAGCGCGCGCCGCGCGAATATCGGCGTTTGCGGCGATGAGCTGGGCCTCGGCGTTCGCCACATCCGGACGCCTCGCGAGCAGCTCCGAGGGCATGCCCGCCGTGACCGGCGGCGCCGCCACGTGCTCGAGCGTCGCGGCGCTGACATTGAACGATTGCGGCGTTGCGCCGACGAGTATGGCGAGCGCGTCCGTCTGCTGCCGCTCCTGCTGCTCGAGCGGCGGGATAGCGGCCGCGAGCGTTGCGACGACCGTCGCCTGCTGCGCGACATCGAGCGCAGTGGTCGTGCCGACCTCCTCATCGGTCTGCAGGCCCTGGAGCGTCTGCTCTGCGCTCGCGAGGTTATCGCCCGCGATGCGCGCGCGGTCGCGCAGCTCCAGAACGGAGAAATACGTGTCGGCGATGCTCGCCAGGACGCTGAGCTCGACGGTCTCGCGGTCATAGCGGCTCGCTGCGGCACTCGCGAGAGCCGCGGAGCGGATCGCGCGGTTTTCCCCCCAGAAATCGAGCTCGTAGGCGGCGGACAGCTCCGCGGTGAACTGGTTGTAGCTGAGCGCCCCGCTGCCGAAGGGGCTGACGGTGCGCTGGCGCGAGCCGTTTGCGTCGGCATCGAGCGCGGGCAGCAGCGGCGCGCTGCTCACCTTCACCTGCGCGTCCGCTTCGCGCACGCGGGCAATGGCAGCGGCCAGATCGTCGTTGGCCCGCTCGCCGGCGCCGACCAGCCGATCCAGCTCGGCCGACTCAAAGCCTCGCCACCAGTCCGTGGACGGCCAGGGCCCGGCGGCGGGCGTGGCGCCCTCCGCCGTCCGCCACGCGGCGGGTGGTGGAATGACGGGCCGCCGATATGCAGGTCCGAGACTGCAGGCGGGCAGAGCCAGCGCAAGAGCGCCAGGCACGACGAGAGCCGCAGCGACGAGCATGCCCCGGCGCCCGGTCCGTAGGAGGTTGTCAGTCGGAGAGCGAGAAATGCTACGCCCCAGGTGCGAGTTTCAAGAGCAGCCAGCGATGATGGCGCAACACCGTTTCAGTCGAGGTGGGTGAATGATTAACTTCCGTTAATGACTTTGACCGCGTCCCGGCCTTCGAGCTCAGTGAGCCGCCGCGTGCTCCCGCTCGACATTCGGCAGCAGTCCAGCGAGCAGCCCCAGCGCTGGGAGGAACGCGCAGATCGCGTAAACGAATTCAATGCTCGTGTGATCGGCGATCACCCCGAGTACCGCCGCGCCGACACCGCCCATGCCGAAGGCAAATCCGAAGAACAGTCCCGCAATCGTGCCGGTCCGTCCGGGCATCAGCTCCTGGGCGTAGACGATGATCGCAGGGAACGCGGAGGACAGGATGAGACCGATCGGAACCGTGAGGACGGCCGTCCACACGAGGTTCGCGTGCGGCAGGGCGAGCGTGAACGGCAGGACCCCGAGAATGGACGCCCAGATGACGTATTTGCGGCCGAAGCGGTCGCCGAGCGGGCCGCCCACGATCGTCCCGAGCGCCACCGCGCCGAGGAAGACGAAGAGGTACAGCTGCGAGGTCTGCACCGAGACGCCGAAATGCCTGATGAGGTAGAAGGTGTAGTAGCTGGTGATGCTCGCGAGGTAGAAATACTTCGAGAAGATCAGCACCAGCAGTACCGCGATCACCCCTGCAACGCGCCGCGTCGGCTGCTCGCCCGCGGCTGCTGCGCCACGCGCCCGGCGAGGCGGCAGCAGCGCCATGCCGTGCCGCTTGTACCAATGGCCCACCCGCGTCAGCACGAACATGCCGACGAGCGCGGCGCAGGCGAACCAGGCGACGCTCGACTGTCCGTGCGGCAGCACCACGAACGCCGCGAGAAGCGGTCCGATCGATGAGCCGAGATTGCCGCCGACCTGGAAGACGGACTGCGCGAGGCCGTGCTGTCCACCCGAGGCCATGCGCGCAACACGCGAGGATTCGGGGTGGAAGATGGAGGAGCCGGTGCCGACGAGCGCAGCCGCGGCGAGCAGCATCGGATAGCTCGAGGCGAGGCCGAGCAGCAGGAGCCCGCAGAGGGTGAACCCCATGCCGACGGCGAGCGAGTACGGGCGCGGCTTGCGATCCGTATAGGAGCCGACGAGGGGCTGCAGGAGCGATGCGGTGATCTGATACGTGAACGTGAGCACGCCGATCTGCAGGAACGTGAGCGCGTAGGAGCGCTTGAGCATTGGGTAGATCGCCGGCAGCAGCGACTGCATCATGTCGTTGAGCAGATGACAGAAGCTGATGGCGCCGAGGACCGCGAATACGGTCTTTCCGGCAGTGCCGGTCCGTGCGAGGCGCTCGGCGGTCTCGCTCACGTCGTTCTCCGAAGGTGTCGAGCTCAAGGGAACAGGGCCGCGGCGAGGCGGCCGGCTGGGCAGCGAAAGAGGGTAAAGCGCCGCCCACGCAATGGCAACGCCGCCCCAGGGCGACACAGGACGTGCGACCCGCGCTGAAACGGCGAGCGGGCGGGCAGGAGACCGCCCTGGACCGATCGCGGCGCAGGGATCGCGC
>JBOHZR010000339.1:0-8962 GCA_050738595.1 Steroidobacteraceae bacterium
GCGCAGGAGCCGCTCGTCGCAGGTCCGCGCACGCGCCGGCGCTCCCGCGATCACGAGCGTGATCTCTCCGCGCTCCATGTTCGTGTCCTCGCGCGCACGCGCGGCGAGCTCTCCGAGCGTGCCGCGATAGAACGTCTCATGCGCCTTCGTGAGCTCGCGCGCGAGTGCCGCGGGCCGCTCCGCGCCGAAGGTCGTTGCGAGTTCAACGAGTGCGTCCGCGATGCGGTGCGGCGCCTCGAACAGGACGAGCGTGCGCTCCTCGCCCGCGAGCGCGGCGAGCCGTTCGCGGCGCTCCGCGCCGCGCGCCGGAAGAAAGCCCTCGAAGCAGAAACGCTCGCTCGGAAGCCCTGCTCCCGCGAGCGCGGCGATGACCGCCGAGGGGCCCGGAATGGGCCGGACCTCGATGCCGGCGGCGATCGCGGCGCGCACCAGCACGGCCCCGGGATCCGAAACCAGCGGTGTGCCGGCATCGCTCACGAGCGCGATCACCTCCCCTGCTTCGAGTCTCTCGATGAGCTCGGCGGCACGGCGTGTCTCGTTGTGCTCATGCAGCGAGATGAGCGGACGGGAAAGCCCGAGCGCCTGCAGCAGCCCGCGGGTGCGGCGCGTATCCTCGGCTGCGATCAAGTCGGCGCGGGCGAGGCTGTCCCGCGCGCGCCCGCTCACATCGTCGAGATTGCCGATCGGCGTTGCGATCACCTCGAGCCGTCCGCGGGAGTTGCGCGGCAGCTGCTCGCCTGCGCCGGCATCGGGCGTTTCGCTCTCGATCTCTGGCACGGTCTCGCTCGTTGTGCGAATACGCCCGGAAATTCCTCAAGGGGTCCGATGAGGCGCGCCCGATTGCCTATAATCGGCGGCTCCCGTGGGCATCCTGCCCGCCCCGGCGAGGCACATCAACCCGTGAACCGAGCATGGACAGCGCGCGTGCGAAGCTGCGCCGCACTGCTCGACCGAACCGCCAGGACGCTGCGACCGGCGCTCGCGCCGGGCCTATTGTTGCTCTCCTCGTGCTCACTGCTGCAGCCGCCCGGGACGCCCAGCGCCACTGCACGACCGCCTGCCTCGGCTCACGCGGCCCCGGCCCCGGGCACAGCACGAAACCGCACGGCCGCGCCCCTGCGGCCGGCTCCACTCGCCCCCGGAGCCGCCCCTCACGTTGCGCTGCTCCTGCCGCTCACCGGCCGGCAAGCCTCCGCCGCAGCGACCATCCGCGACGGCTTTCTCACGGGCTATTACGTGAGCCCGTCCGCCGGTCGGCCGCGCCTACGCGTCTATGACACCGGCTCGCAGAGCGTTGCGGAGGCCGTGAACGGAGCTGTCCGCGCCGGCGCGCTCTTCATCGTCGGACCTCTGACGCGCGAGGAGGTTGCCGCCGCCGCGCAGCTTCCGGCACCGCATCCGCCCGTTCTCGCGCTCAACTTCCTGCCCGCGGGAGCGCAGAGCCCGGGCGGCTTCTATCAGTTCGCGCTCTCGCCCGAGGACGAGGCGCGCGAGGTTGCGCAGCGCATTCTCGCGGACGGGCACCGTCGCGGGGTCGCGCTCGCCCCCGACGGGGACTGGGGGAGCCGTGTGCTCGCGGCGTTTCGCCAGGAGCTGACCGCGGGCGGGGGCACGCTGCTTGATGTTGCGCGCTTCGATCCGCTCGCCACGAGTTATCAGCTGGCGATCACGGACGTGCTGCGCATCGACGAGAGCACGGCGCGACTGAAGCGCATCGAGGCGACCGTCGGCGGGGCGCTCGAGTCCCAGCCGCGGCGGCGAGGCGACGTCGATTTCATCTTCGCGCCGAGCTCCGCGGCCACTGCTCGCCTTCTCACACCGCAGCTCAAATACTATTTCGCCGGCAATCTCCCGACGTATGCCACCTCCGAGGCGTATGAGCCCAATCCGACCGCCGACGAGGACCTCGAGGGTCTCGAGCTCCCCGTCATGCCGTGGATGCTGGGAAGCGGGCTCACCGACAGCGTACGCCTCGCCGCGAGCGCGGCCTGGCCTGCGGGCGGGCCGCCTCGCGATCGGCTGTTCGCATTCGGCTTCGACGCGTATCGACTGATGATGGCGCTGCGCGCAGCGCCCGCGGCCGAGGACGGCGGACAGTCGCCCGCCATGCGCTCGATCATGCTCGAGGGGCTGACGGGTGAGCTGACCCTCGATCCTTCCGGCCGCGTGCACCGCGGCCTCGAGTGGGCCGAAGTCCACGATGGGCAGCCGCGCCCGCTGCCGCAGCCGCAGAGCGAGCAGAACCCCGCCGCGGGGCAGAGGCCGGCCGCCGGCGCACAGACCCCCGCAGCACCGCCACCCGCGGCTGCGGCGGCTCCGGCCGCTGCGGCGGCTCCGCGCGGTCCTGCGCCCGCAACGCCCCACTGATGGGCCTCGACCGGCGGCAGCTCGGCGCGGCGGCCGAGGAGATCGCGGCCACGTACCTTGCCGCGCACGGCGTGAAGATTCTCGAGCGAAATTATCGCCGCCGGCTCGGCGAGCTCGATGTGATCGCGCGCCAGGGCGACACCCTGCTCATCGTGGAGGTCCGCACGCGCTCGACGAGCGCCTACGGCGGCGCAGCGGCGAGCGTGGACGGTCCGAAGCGCCGCCGCATCGTGCGCGCCGCCCAGCAGTTGCTTCAGCGGCGCCGCGCCCTTGCGCGCCTCGCCGTGCGATTCGACGTCATCGTCGTCTCGGACGCGGCGACACCCGAGCCGCGCGTGGAGTGGATCCGCCACGCCTTCGATACATCGGGGTGAGCTCGGATCGGAGTGAGCCCGCCCGCCTGTTCGCGAGCCTGTCGCGGTGAGCCGCTACTTCACGACCTTCAGCTGCGGCCGCGTCGCTCTGCCCTCCTCGGGCTGCGTCGGCTTGGTCGGCGGCTCGGGGCCCATGTCCTCTGTCGAGAAGACCATGCCCTCGCCCGTCTCGCGCGCATAAATGCCGAGCACCGCGCTCAGGGGAAAGCGCACGTGGTGTGAGACTCCGGAGAAGCGCGTGTCGAGCTCTATCCAATCATTGCCGAGATTGAGCCGCGGGGCGGCGCCGTAGCCCAGATTCAGAACGATTTTCCCGTCCTTCACGTACGCGCGCGGAACCTCGACGCCCATGCGCTCGGCATCGACGATGACATGGGGCGTGTGGCCGCTGTCGGTCATCCACTGATGCATCGCACGCAGCAGATAGGGACGCTTGGGCCTTGAGGATTCGGACACGACTCGGCTCAGCTTCAGAAGGGTCGCATTTCCAGTTCCGCGTCCGTGAGGCTATCGCGAAACGCGCGCCGCGAGAACACCAGCCCCGCGTACTTGAGAATCGGCTGCCCCGTGTCGCGGGGCAGATCGACCTCGTAGCGCGGCAGCCGCCAGAGCACGGGCGCGATCGTCGCATCGACGAGCGAGAACTCGTCGGAGAGAAAGTAGGGCTTCATCCGGAACAGCTCGACGCTCTGCAGAATGGTATCCCGCAGGACCTTCTTCAGCTTAGCGGCTTGCTTCTTATCGGGCTCGCGCTCGATCTCGGCGGTGAGGCCGTACCAATCACGCTCGATGCGGTAGAGCGCGAGGCGGAACTGGGCGCGCGTGACCGGGTCGCTCGGCATGAGCGGCGGATGCGGGAAGCGCTCGTCGAGGTACTCGACGATCACCCGCGAGTCGTACAGGACGAGGTCGCGGTCCACCAGCGTCGGAACGCTGTGATAGGGATTGAGATCGAGCAGATCCTCGGGAAGCGTGCCGGGCTCGACGTTCACGATGTCGAGGCTGATCGACTTCTCAGCGAGCACGATCCGGGTGCGATGGCTCCACGGGTCGGTCGGCGCCGAGAACAGCGTCATGATCGAACGTCGGCTCGACACTCCCGCTCCCGAGCGCTTGAGGCTCCGAGCCGCCCGCCGCCTACACGCAAGCGTGCGCCTCTTCTATTACCCGGCCCATCGCACGGGCTCGAGTAAATCGCTCCCCGCGATTCAATTCAGTGAACGTCCTTCCAGTATTCCTTTTTGAGCAGATACGCGAGCCAGGTGAACACCAGCAGGAACAGCACCACCCAGACACCGAGCGCTCGCCGGTGCACCTGCGCCGGCTCCCCGACATAATCGAGGAAGTTCACGATGTCCCGCACGAAACCGTCGTACTGCTCGCGGGTGAGGCTCCCCGTCGCGACCATGTCGAAGTGGTCGAAGACCTGCTCCTTGGTGCCGTCGCTCCTCGTGACCGTCTTGAACATGGCGCGCTTCAGGCCCTCGAGCTCGGAAAGCACGTCCGGCATTGCCGTCGTCGGCAGCTGCAGGTTGTTCGCGCCCGTCGGACGCGAAGGATCGACGTAGAACGTCGTCAGAAAGCGATAGATGTAGTCCGTGCCGCGCTCGCGCGCCATGAGGGAAAGGTCCGGCGGCTGCTTGCCGAACCACGTCACCGCATCCTTCCCGGGCATCGGCGTCTCGATGTAATCGCTCGCCTTGCGCGTCGTCGGGACCAGATATTTCTGCAGCAGATCGGGCGGGATCTGCAGGTCCTTTCCGATGCGCGAGTAGCGCATGTACTTGAGCGAGTGGCAGCCGTTGCAGTAGTTGAGAAAGTCGCGCGCACCGCGCTGCAGCGAGGCCAAGTCCGCGACGGAATTGCCCGATCGCCAGCTCTCCCAGTTCGAGCCGAACGCCTCGCCCGTCGCGCCCGGCTCCGAGGAGCTCGCAGCCGAGGCCTTCGAGGCGGACGCATTGGCCGATGCGGCGGCCGCCGGGCTCGCGGATGCCGTGCTCCCCTCAGCGGCGGCCGTCGAGCCGAGCAGCGCGGCGAACGCGATCACCGCGATCTGGCGGGCGAGATGCATGGCGTTCGACGTATCAGGACGCATGGGCACGGAACCTGAGTCGATCGGGCAGCGGCTTCACGCGCTCGATGCGCGTGTACCACGGCATGAGCACGAAATACGCGAAGTAGAGCACGGTGCCGATCCGGCCGATCAGCACGTAGAGCGGCTCGACCGGGTGCAGGCCGGCGTACATGAGGCACAAGAAGCCGATCACGAAGAGCGCGAGGAATGTCCGCGACAGCCACCCCTTGTAGCGCATCGATTTCACGGGCGAGCGGTCGAGCCAGGGCAAAAGGAAGTACACCACGATGGCGAGCAGCAGCAGCAGTGCGCCGAGGCGCTGGTTCGGAATGCCGCGCAGGATCGCGTAGTACGGAGTGAGGTACCACGACGGCATGACATCCGGGGGCGTCGACAGCGGATTCGCCAACTCGAAGTTCGCCGGCTCGAGGAGGTACCCGCCGAACGTCGGCACGAAGAACACGACGATCGCGAACAGCACCAGGAACACCCCGACGCCCACCGTGTCCTTGACCGTGTAGTACGGATGGAACGGGATGCCGTCGATCGGATGGCCATCGGGGCCGAGGTGTGCCTTGATCTCGATGCCGTCGGGATTGCTCGAGCCTGTGCGGCGCAGCGCGACGAGGTGCAGCATCACGAGCAGCAGCAACGCGAGCGGCACGGCGACCACGTGCAGCGCGAAGAAGCGGTTGAGCGTCGCTTCGGAGATCCCGTAGTCGCCGCGGATCCACTCGACGAGCCCCGGTCCGATGCCCGGAATCGTGCCGAAGATGTTCGTGATGACCTGCGCCGCCCAGTACGACATGTTGCCCCAGGGCAGCACGTAGCCGAGGAACGCCTCGGCCATCAGCGCCAGGTACGCGAACATGCCGAATATCCACAGCAGCTCGCGCGGCGGCTTGTACGAACCGTAGAGCAGGGCGCGGAACATGTGCAGGTACACGACGAGGAAGAAGGCGGACGCGCCGGTCGAGTGCACGTAGCGGATGAGCCAACCGTAGTCGACCTCGCGCATGATGAACTGGACCGAGTTGAACGAGGCGGGATCCCCCACCTGGTAGAACATGGTGAGGAAGATGCCCGTGAACAGCTGAATCGCGAACACGACCAGCGAGAGCACGCCGAAGTAGTACCAGAAGTTGAAATTCTTCGGCGCGTAGTAGCCCGTCAGCTGGTCGGAGATGAACTCCTCGACCGGAAAGCGCTTGTAGAGCCAGGCGCGCAGCCGGCCGGTCTTGACGGCGGGAGCTCCGGGAAGATGCACTTCCACGCTCATACCTGATCCACTCCGATCACGAGCTTCCGGGGTCCGGCGAAGGCGTACGGCGGCACGCGCAGGTTCACCGACGCGGGCGAGCCTGCGAACACGCGCCCTGCGAGATCGAAGCGCGAGCCGTGGCAGGGACAGAGCCAGCCTCCCGGCCCGAGCTCATCATCGGTAAGGACACCGGTATCCGCCATCTACGACAACTCCTCGTGGCCCGCGGCCAGGACTCTCCAACGTCGGCCGCGCCGGCCCGCAGCAATCAATGGGGGCGGCCGAAGCTTCCTGGACTCGCGGGAGCGGCGCATTATACACAACCGAAGCTCACGTTCCGCCCCGTCCGCGCATCCCATGACGACGAAGACCCTCGCACGCGCTTTGACTTTCATCGGGGCATCTGTGGTGAGTGGACTCGCGCTCGCCTTCGTCCTCGTCGCGTGGCGCCCCGAGCTCATCCGCCGCGCGGCGCCTGCACCGGCTGCGGCGAGGGACTCCACGGCGGAGCGCTCGGGAGCCGCGGCAACCGCGCAGAGCCCGAGAGCCGGTGAGGCGCCCTCCGCGTCCTCCGCACCCTCCGCGCGCGCCGAGAGCGCGTCGCCGGCGCCCAGTCCGCGCGAGTCTGCCCGGAGCGCCGAGGATCCCGCGCGAGTCACATACGCCGGAGCGGTCGAGCGCGCCGCACCCGCGGTCGTCAACATCTTCACTGCGCGGCGCGTCACGGAGCGCGTTGCGCCTTCGCCGTTCGACGTGCCGTTCGGCGATCCGCTGCTGCCGCAGCTGCGCAGCCGCATCCAGCGCAGTCTGGGCTCGGGCGTGATCATCGACGAGCAGGGCCACATCGTCACGAACCAGCATGTCATCGAGAATGCCGAGCAGATCCGTGTCCAGCTCGCGGACGGGCGCACCGCGATCGCGAGCGTCGTCGGCCGCGATCCGGACACCGACCTCGCGGTGCTCAAAATCACATTGCGCAATCTTCCCGTGATGCCGCTCGGCAACTCCGGCCAGCTGAAGGTGGGCGACGTGGTGCTCGCGATCGGCGATGCGCTCGGGCTCTCGCAGACGGTCACGCATGGCATCGTGAGCGCGGTCAGCCGCCAGCAGCTCGGAATCGCGACCCTCGAGGACTTCATCCAGACGGATGCCCCCATCAATTTCGGAAACTCGGGCGGCGCGCTCGTCGACGCGAACGGCGAGCTCGTGGGCATCAACACGGCGATCGCCGCGAAGAACCTCGGCGTCGAGGGGATCGGATTTGCGATCCCGGTAAACATGGTGCGCGGAGTCGTGAGCGAGATCATCGCGAAGGGGCGCGTCGTGCGCGGCTGGATCGGCATCCTGCCGGAGGACATCACGAACGATCAGGCGACGCAGCTCGGCCTCGCGCACGGCGGAGTCGTGATCGCGGTCTACCTCGGCAGCCCCGCAGCGCAGGCGGGCCTGCGCACCGGCGATCTGCTCACCGACATCGACGGTGCGCAGGTCATGAACGCGCAGACGCTGATGGCGCGCATCGTCGAGCGCAGGCCCGGAACGCTCGTGCGCGTACGCGGCCTGCGCGGCGTCTCTTCATTCACCGCGACGGTCCGAGTCTCCGAAGAGCGGAGTCGATGAGCGCTCCCGAGCTCCCGCGAATCCTCACGCGGCGCTTCGCCGATCGCGACGCGCTCCTCGATGAGCTCGCGGCGCGGCTCGCGCACGCGCTCACCGAGAGCGGCCCGCGCGCCGTCATGCTCTCGGGCGGCAGCACGCCGATGCCGGCGTATCGTGCGGTCGCCGCGCGGGCAGTGGTGCCCGCGCCGCAGCTGTACGTGTTCTTCAGTGACGATCGCTACGTCCCCTCGACCTCCGAGGCGAGCAACTATCACCAGAGCCAAGCGCTCCTCGATGCGCTCGCGCTGCCCGCGGAGCAGGTGCTGCGCGTCCGGACGGAGCTGCCGCTCGATGCGGCAGCCGATGACTACGAGCGCCGCCTCGCAGAGCTCGCGGGCCGTGGCGTGCGCTGTCGGCTGGGGCTGCTCGGTCTCGGAGCCGACGGCCACACGGCCTCGCTGTTCGACACTCGCGACCTCACGCGCGCGGCCGGCCACCGGGCGCTGCCCGTGCACCGTCCGGATGGCCGCGATGCGGTGAGCGTGTCGCCTGCGGTGCTCGCGGATGTCGCACAGCTCGTGTTCGTGGTGGCGGGCGCGCAGAAGCGCAGCGCGCTCGCTGCGCTTCTCGCGCGCGATCCCGCGCTCACCGCTTCGCGCGCCGTGGCGACTCGTGCGGCGATCGAGGTGTGGACGGAGCCCGAGGCCCTGCCGGCTCCTTAAGGCGCGCCTGACGCACGGCGCGCGCGTGGGCTATCATCGCAAATCTCTGATCCGGGAGCGCTTTCCATGCAACTCGGCATGATTGGCTTGGGGCGGATGGGGGCGAACATGGTTCGCCGGCTGCTGCGCGGCGGACACGAGTGCATCGCCTACGATCACTCGGCCGAGGCGGTCCGCACCCTCGCGAGCGAGGGCACGCGCGGCGCAACGACACTTGAGGAGCTCACTCGCTCCCTGCGCACTCCGCGCGCGATCTGGCTCATGGTGCCTGCTCACGTCGTCGACGCAGTGATCGCTGATCTCACGCCGCTGCTCGCGGCCGGCGACATCCTGATCGACGGGGGCAACTCCCATTACCACGATGACATCCGCCGCGCCGAGGCGCTCGAGGGCGCCGGCATCCACTACGTCGACGTTGGCACGAGCGGCGGTGTGCTCGGGCTTGCGCGCGGCTACTGCATGATGATCGGCGGCGAGCGGGAAGCCGTCGCCTCTCTCGACCCGATTCTCGCGCCGCTCTCACCCGGCGGGGGGGCGCCCTCTTACTGTCGCAGCAGTGCCGAGT
>JBOHZR010000340.1:0-19167 GCA_050738595.1 Steroidobacteraceae bacterium
CGCCAAGATCGGTTCTGGGAGATGCACGATGCCCTCTACGGTCGCGAGCCGCCGATCGACGAGAGCGCCCTGCTCGAGATCGCAGCGTCGCTCGGCCTGGATATGGAGCGCTTCCAGCGCGATATCCGGGACTCCGTCCTGCGACGGCGCGTGCAAGAGGATCTCGCGGATGGGCGGCGAAACGGCGTGACGGCGACGCCCACCATCTTCATCCGTGATGCGCGCTACGACGGTGCGTGGGACTTCCACTCCATGCTCGAGGCGCTCGAGCAACCCGTCGCCGCTCGGGTGCAGCGCACCGCACGGGCGTTCGCGAACCTGCCGAGCTCTGCAGGCCTCGCCTTATTGGCGGCAGCAGCGGCCGCCGTGCTCTGCGCGAATAGTCCGCTGGCGCCCCTCTACTGGCACGTCGTCGGCACACGGTTCGGCCTCGGTCCGCCCACGGCCTTGCTGTCGCTGAGCGTCGCGAACTGGTGCTCGGAAGGGCTGCTCGCGGTCTTCTTTCTGATCCTGGGACTCGAGATCCGGCGCGAGATGACCGCCGGCTCGCTCGCAGACTGGCGCGCCGCGGTCGCACCGCTGCTGGCCACCCTCGGCGCGATCGCTGCGCCGGCGCTGTTTTATCGAGCGCTCAATGCAGGCCCGACGGCTGCCGGCTGGTCCGTTCCCGCCGACACCGGCATCGCCTTCACCCTTGCGGTTCTTGCCTTGTTCGGCACGCGCGCTTCAGCCGGGCTGAAGGTCTTTGTGGCGACGTACGCCGTCGCCGACGACATCCTTTCGATCCTCATCCTCGCCGTCGTCTACCCGCACACCCTCGACCTCGAATGGCTTGTTCCGGCCGGGGGTGCCCTGCTCGTCATGGCGATTTTCAATCGCTGGCGCATCTACGCCGTGTGGCCGTACCTCACGGCGACCGTCGGTTTATGGCTGTCGCTTCATCTCGCAGGGATCAATGCTGCCTTGAGCGGCATCGCACTCGCCGCGTTCCTGCCGCTGCGGCCGGCTCCGAGAGCGGGTCCGCTCCTGGCCCAGGCAGCCACTGCACTCGCGGAACTCGAACATGCCGAGCATGAGCTCAAGCGCGCCGGAGACCCGCGACGCCGCCTGGAGCGGGAGCCGGTATGGGACTGGGCGAGCCGCAATCTATCTGCGGCGGCAGAGAGACTTCTCTCACCCGCGGAGAGAGCCGAGCGAGCGGTCGAGCCATGGTCGACGTACTTCGTGCTGCCTCTGTTCGTGTTCACGGCGGCCGGTGTTTCGCTCAGCGCCGATTTCAGGGCACCGTACGCGCCGGCCCTCTTCGCCGGCATCGTATTGGGTCTCGCAGTGGTCAAGCCAATCGGCTGGATTCTCGCGACGTGGCTCGCGGCGAAGGCAAGAATCGCCGTGCTCCCGGCCGACACCTCCGCGCTGGCATTCATCGGCGCCGGGCTTCTCTGCGGGATCGGGGACCCGCTATCGCTGCTCATGGCCGGTCAAGCCTTTCAAAACGACACTTACGCTGCCCTCGCCAAGATCGCCGTCCTTGCAGGCTCGGTGCTCGCCGCCGTCCTCGGGGCGATTGCGCTATCGTGCAGCCCAGCTCCCCTGACCGTCTCCCCACCCGCGGCCGACGGATCGGCTTCTTCCGGTTAGAGCGCTCATGGGCAATCGAATTCTCGTCGCCAGAGCCAAGACTTAGTGAACCGTGTCCGGTTGCCAGCCCCCACCGAGCGCCTTGTAGAGCTGCACCAGATCGAGCGACACCGACTCGGTGCTGCCGACCAGCGCCTCCTGGGCGCTGTAGAGCGTGCGCTCGGCATCCAGTACGTTCAGAAAGTCCACGAGGCCGCTCCGGTAAAGCTCGGATGACAGCTGGAATGCCGCTTCGCTCGACTGGACGGACTGCGCGAGCGACCGTCGGCGGGTCTGCTCCTTGGAATACGCAATCAAAGCGTTTTCGGCATCTTCGAGCGCGACTAGCACCGTTTGGTGATACGTATCGAGTGCCTGCGCGGCACGGGCCTTCTGGACACGGACGTTGGCACGAAGGCTGCCGCCTTCGAAAAGTTTCCACTGCACCGTCGGGCCCGCCGACCAATACCGGCTCGCGTACTCGAGCAGATTGCTCGTCGAGGTGCTGGTGACCCCGAGGGCGCCCGTGAGCGAAATCTTCGGAAATAGGTCCGCTTCCGCCACCCCGATCTCGGCGGTGGATGCCGCGAGCTCGCGCTCAGCGCGCTGCACGTCCGGGCGGCGCCGGAGCAAATCGGCTGGCAACCCGACGGGTACGACGGGCGGCGTCAGGGGAATGCGCGTTGCTTGGGACATGTTCTCGAGCATCGCGCCTGGGTTTTCCCCAAGGAGGACGGAGAGGTGGTGCACCGATTGTGCGAACCCGGTTTCGAGCGCGGGCAGCTGCGCCTCCGTGGTGGTGAGGAGCGCGCTGGCCTGCTCAGCGTCGAGGTCGCTTGCAAGCCCGCCTCGATACCGGCTGCGGGTAAGATCGAGGATGTCCTGCTCGGCCGCAACGTTCCGTCGTGTGATCGCGAGGCGCTCCTGGTAGCCCCGCGCATCGATGTAGTTGCGAGCAACCTCCGCGAGAACCGAAACGAGCACATCGCGCCGCGCGTACTCCACCGCACCGAGTTCGGCGGTCGAGGCCTCGACGGCGCGCCGCACGCCGCCGAACAGATCGAGTTCCCACGCCGCATCGAATCCCAGGGTGTACAGGTCGTAGTCGAGCGGGATCCCCGCAAAGAGACCAAGCGGCGGAAAAGAGTTGGCACCATACCGGTTCTTCGAATACGCCACCGAAGTGCCGGCCGACGGCCAGCGGCCTCCCGCCACCACCTCACGCTCAGCACGCGCCTCGCGCACGCGCCCCTCTGCTACCCGCAGCGTGAGATTGGATCGGACGGCCGTTTCGATGAGCGTGTCGAGCTCCGGATCATTGAAGCTCCTCCACCATGAGGCAAGCGCCGTAGGAGCGTCCGATTCACCTGCCGCCAGATGCGTCGCCCACTTGGCCGGCGCCGGTTCGCCGGGTGGCTTGTAGTTCGGCCCGACGGCGCACCCTGCAAGAAGTGCCAGAGCGCTTCCACAGAACAACGTCCTGCCATTCATGTGCTCGTCCTCTCATCCGCCCGATTGATCGTATCGAGGAGCTGCAGAATGTTCTCGACCGCCTCATCATCGCCGATCCCCGTATTCACCATCGCGTGGAAGAGGTGGCGGTTCGGCCACTCGTAGCCGAGGTAATGCTTGATGAACTTTTTTCGATCCTCATCCACGCTGTCCACGAGCTCCACGGCCTCCTCCTGATCGCCCCCGACGCGTCGCAACACTCGGCGAAACCGCAGCTCGCGGGAGGCGTAGAGGAATACGGACAAGGTATCGGTACGCTCGCGAAGAAAGTGCGCAGCACCCCGCCCGACGATCACGCACGGCTTGCTTTGCGCGGCCTTGAGCACCGCTTGTTCGATCAGGCTGACGAGCCGATCCGTATCGAGAATGGCAAGATCGGGTGAGGGCAGATTGCGATCGAAGGTCCCTCGCCAGATTACGTGGATCAGGCGCTGCAGCCAGGGATCGACCCGCTCTTCGCGGCGGCGGCAGACATCGACCGGGATGCGCGCCAATGCCGCAATCTCGCGCGTGAGATCCTCGTCGAACAGCCTCCACTTGAGCCGCTGCGCGAGCCGCGCGCCGATGGTGCTGCCACCCGCGCCGAATTCTCGATCAAGAAGCAGTATTTCCCGCATTGGATTCACCCGCTCACTCGCCCAGGGACACGTGATGTACCGTGACCGGCCTGCGAAAAATCGGAATGACCACGATGCACGCGACACTCAGCACGGCGACCGCGAAGAACAGGTCCATGAAGGCCCAGTACTGGGACTGTTGAACGAGCAGCCGGTAGAGCATTCCCCGCGCTTTGAGGAAGGCGTCTGGGGCGGTGAAGCCGCGCTCGAAGATCCTCTGGAGCTGGGAAAGTAACGCCCGGTACTGCGGACTCAACTGCGACAGGTGCCCGACCATGAGAGCTTGGTGCGCCTGCGCGTAGCGCTGAAGCATCGTCGAGACGTACGAAAGCCCGATGCTGCCACCGACGTTACGGACGAGATTCTGGATACCGGTCGCGTTGCCGATCTGCTCGTTGCGAAGCGTTCCGATCGCAAGGGTCGTGAGCGGCACGAAGATGAAGCTCGTTCCGAGCCCAGAACAGATGTTCGCGATCACGACGCTGCTCATCGAGATCTGCAGAGTGAGCCGGCTCAAGAGCAGACTCGCGAGCGCCGTCAATCCGAAGCCGATTGCGACCAGGATTTTCGGATTGACTCTTCCCTCGAGTGACCCGACGAGCAGCAGCGCGGCCAGAGCGCCGAGGCCGCGCGGGGTCACGGAGAGACCCGCATCGAAGGCGGGGTAGCCGAGAAGCGACTGCAGAAAGAGCGGCTGCAGGGTGATGAGCGCATAGATCGACAGTCCAAAGAACCCGAACAGGACCGCGCTGACGGCGAAGTTGCGGTTGCGGAAGACGCGAAGATCGACGATCGGGTGATCGACCCAGAGCTCGCGCGCGATGAAGGCGACCAGGGAGGCGGCGCAAATGCCCGCAAACCAGCGCAGCCAGATCGCCGAGAACCAGTCGGCGTCCTGCCCCTTGTCGAGCACGACTTGCAAGGTGGCGAGGAACAGCGCCATGAAGCCAAAGCCCACGGCGTCGATTTGATGGGGTCGGCTCGCGCGAATATATGGAGGGTCTTCGATCATCATCAGCATCAGCGTCGCAGCGGCGATGCCGACCGGCAGATTGATATAAAACGTCCAACGCCAGGAGAGCTGATCCGTGAGCCAGCCGCCGAGCGTCGGGCCAATGATCGGTGCGACCACGACGCCAAGACCGAAGAGCGCAGTCGCCGTTCCCCGCTGGGTAGGCGGAAAGCTCTCGAGCAGAATGGCCTGTGAGAGAGGCTGCATCGCTCCTCCGCCGATACCCTGGAGCACACGAGCGATAACCAGCATCGGCATGCTAATCGCGAGGCCACACGTCGCGGAGGCGAGCGTGAACACGATCGTACAGGCGATCAGGAACCTCTTTCGGCCAAAGAAGCTCGAAAGCCACGCGCTCGCGGGCAGGATCACCGCATTCGCGACCAGATAGCTCGTGAGCACCCACGTGGACTCGTCCTGGGTCGCGCCGAGGTTGCCGGCAATGTAGGGCAATGCGACGACGACAATGGACGTGTCGAGGATCACCATGAACGTCGCGAGCATCACCGGCACGGCGATCAACCACGGATTGAAGCGCGGTCGCCATTCGGCGGCGACGCTGGCGGCTGCAGCACTCATTTGACCTTCACCCGCGGGACGACCGACATGCCCGGGGCGACGTCGAGTCCCTTCGGCAGGGGTCCATCGAACACTATCTTGACGGGTACTCGCTGCACCACCTTGACGTAGTTACCTACGGCATTCTCCGGGGGCAATAGGCTGAAGCGCGCGCCCGTGCCGGCCTGCAGACTATCCACGTGACCTTTCAGCGTGTAATTCGGATAGGCATCCACGCGCAGCTCCACCGGTTGACCCGGGCGCATGTAGGTGAGCTGGGTTTCCTTGAAATTCGCAGTGACCCACACGTAGTCAGGCACGAGTGCGAGCAGTCCCTGTCCGGGCTGCACATAGTTGCCGGGGCCCACGGTGCGCGCCGTGACGCGGGCATCCACGGGAGCGACGATCGTCGTGTAGGAGAGGTTCAACTCGGCTTGCCGGACCTTCGCCTCGGCAACCCCGACCGCCGCCGCAGCGCTTTGAATCGCCGCTTGGCTCACGGTCACACCCGCGCGTGCGCCAGTGAACTGGCTGCGCGCGGATCGGAGTTGCGCTGCGCTCGACCGCGCCTGCGTCGTGATCTGATCCAGGATTGTTTTCGAGACGGCGCGCTTCTCGACCGACTGATATCGCTTGAGGTCGTTGTTGGCGCGCTGCGCATCCGCCTCAGCCGCGGCCTCGCTCGCGCTCGCCCCGGCGACCCGAGCTTCGGAGACTTCGAGCTGAGCGCGCGCCTGAGCCTCGTCGCTGCGGGCCGAGGCGAGCGCGGCTCGGGCCTGCGAAAGAGCCGCCGCGTAATCGCGAGGATCCAGCTCGACCAGCACGGCGCCCCGGCGCACCTCCTGATTATCGCGAACCAGGAGCCGCATGACCTGACCGGGCACGCGCGAGCTCACCAGCGTGGTGTAGCCGTCGACGAACGCATCATCCGTCGACTCGTACGGCGCGATGAACACGAGGTAGTAGAGTGTCGCTGCAATGAGAACGGCGAGAACCACCACGCCGATCAGAACGGTTCGGGGACGCAACAACCCGCGTTTGCGCCGCGGCGGTGGGACGTGTGCGTGCTCCTCGGTGCGCGTTTCGATTGTGTTGGTTGATTGCGCCATGATGACCTACCGCGAGTTTGGCCGACGCCCATTTCGTGCCGCGGCAGCAAGCAAACTCGCCGCAAGCACCAAGGCGGATTGCCTTTGAACGCGATCATAGCGCGCCGATGTAGCGCGCGGGCATCAGTGCAGGCCGGGGATTCCTTGGCTATCCGGCCACGAGAGCTCCGCGTGGTGTCACGCAGCCTATTCGAGTCACGCTCGCAGCCACGATGCGGTTATGTTTTCCTTCACGCGAACTTAGACGGCCCTGGGGTCCTTTTGCGTGAAGATAGACACGATCAGCGCCACGATAAAGCCCAGAACCACCCAGGTAACCAGAACCGAGACTGCGATCCCAACGGGTGTCCTCAAGAAGGACGTGATCGCCATCGCCTGCGCGGCCTGTGCGCCTGTCATTCCCCGCTGTTGAAGACCCGTCCGATAGGCCTGGATCACGACCGCAAGATATCCGGCGTTGATGTATCTCACATAGACATACACGAGAATGCAGGTGACCAGTGCCGCCGTGCTCGAGAGAAGCGTGCCGGATCCGAGGCCCTGCGAATACGTGAGTTTGCCCTTGCGGGTCCTCTTGAATCCCCGATGCGCCAGGATCATGAGCACGAGGAGTATCGCCGCGTCGATCGCGGTTTCGACCCAACTCGGCTTGATGCCGGCCAAAATCGGCACGAGAAATACGACGAACCAAAGTACGCCCTGGATGAGCCCGTACTTGATCGCGACTGCGACGATGCTGGGCCCCCGTTGTTCTTCCATCGCTGCGTCCCCCCTATCTGCCGTTGCGGCGCTGAGAAGCGCCGTTCGCGTCAAGTAGATCAATGCATAGCTGCAGACGCCATTGTACTACTCCGTAGAGCGCACGGGATCGCCGGGACGCGCTGCCCGTCGGCGCGGTGCACCACCCCCTCGCTTCGCCACGGGCTGCGGGCCAGCTGATCCTCTCCGGCGCGGCGCCCCCGCGGCCGTGCGCGCGCCGCTTGGAGGCGGCTCTTCCTCGGGGCACCAGGGTCGCCCGAGCTTCCCCTCGATGTAGGCACGAATCATCCGGCGCACGACCTGCGAAGGAGTCGCATCCTCCTCGGCGCACAGGCGCTCGAAGACCGCCTTCTTGCGCGGGTCGATGAGGATCGTGAGGCGGGCGGTACGGACTTCGAGGGTCACAGGAACATGATCCTATTCACATTGAGGGTGCGTCGTATGATAATACGATGATCACTCTGTGACCACCCTCGTCTCATCACCTCTTTGCGGCTGCCTCACACTGCTCGTGGGGTGGGTCGTTCTTGGCGCGGCCGGGCTGTTGCGGCCGCGGAGCATCCGGCTCGCGGGCCGGGTGCTGTTCACACTAGGCGCGTTGATCGGCGCCGCCCTCGGCGCTCTTGCAGCCTGGAGTCTGGCATCTGGGGTCACGGAGCAGATGATCCTTCCGTTCGGCCTCCCCGATCTGCCGTTCCACCTGCGACTCGATGCGCTCGCGAGCAGTTTTCTGCTGCTGCTCGGCACCGCGTCGGCGGGAATTTCACTCTATTCCGCCGGATATTTCCGCGAGGGCGAGGGTGCGGCGCCGGGATTGCTCTGTCTTCAGTACCACCTGTTTCTCGCGAGCATGGGCTTCGTGCTGCTCGCGGACGACGCTTACGGTTTCATGGTCGCCTGGGAGTCGATGGCAGTCTCCTCTTACTTCCTCGTCACGACTCAGCACCGCATTCCCGAGATCCGCAAGGCCGGGTTCCTGTATCTCCTGATGGCGCATGTGGGGGCGATCTCGATCCTGCTGTCCTTCGGGGTCCTCCAGGGCGGCAGCTGGCAGTTCACGTTCGAGGCCATGCGTTCGGCCCACCTGAGCCCTGCGTGGGCCGCGACCGCCTTCCTGCTCGCACTGGTCGGATTCGGAGCGAAAGCCGGCCTCGCACCGCTTCACGTATGGCTGCCCGAGGCTCATCCCGCCGCCCCGTCTCCGGTGTCGGCGCTGTTGAGTGGGGTCATGCTCAAGACCGCCGTTTACGGGATCATCCGGGTGAGTTTCGATCTGCTCGGAACCCCCACGTGGTGGTGGGGCCTCGTACCGCTCGCCGCAGGTCTCACGACGGCGATCTATGGTGCCGTCTTTGCCGCCGTGCAAACCGACATGAAGCGGCTGCTCGCCTACTCGTCGATGGAGAACCTCGGGCTCGTGTTCACCGGATTCGGTCTCACGATCGTGTTCTACGGCACAGGAATGCGGGTGCCGGCGGCGCTCGCGCTCGCGGCGACCCTCTATCATTGCTTCAATCACGCATTGATGAAGAGCCTGCTGTTCCTCGGCACGGGCTCCGTACTGCATGCGACGGGTGAGCGCAATCTCGGCCGCCTCGGGGGACTGATCCATCGCATGCCTTGGGTTGCGTGGCTGTCGCTCGTCGGCGCGCTCGCGATCGCGGGTCTGCCGCCCCTCAACGGCTTCGTATCGGAGTGGCTGCTGCTGCAGTCCTTCCTGTTTGCCGACCAGATCCCGCACGCCTTCGTCAACATGCTGATTCCGATGGGGGCGGCGGTCGTGGCGCTCGCCGCGGCGCTCGCCGGCTACGTGATGGTGAAGTTCTTCGGCGTGATCTTCCTGGGGCAGCCTCGAGAGAGCGCACTCGCGCATGCACACGACTGCGGGCATCTCGAACGCCTGGGGCTCACCTGGCTCGCACTCGGATGCGTCGTGCTGGGACTCGCGCCAGTGCAGATGCTCGGTGCGCTCGATAAGGTCACGGGCGCTCTGATCGGCATCTCTCTCGCACATGAGAGCGCCCATTGGTGGCTCCTTGCACCGGTTCCGACACGGCAGGTGTCCTATGGGCCGCTCATGTTCCTCACTGCGAGCATCATCGTCGTGGTGCTCACCGTGATCATCGTCCGGCTGCTCTATCACCAGCGCATCCGCAGAGCCCCTGCGTGGGACTGCGCCCTCGGGGGCCTCACACCGAGAATGCAGGACACCGCGGAGGGCTTCGGACAACCGATCCGCAATATCTTTCAATCCTTCTTTCACATCGAGCGCGAGCTCCCCACGCCATTCGATCGCGCCCCACGCTATCGCATCGCCATCACCGACCGACTGTGGCGCGGCATCTACGAACCGCTCGAGGGGATCGTGCAGCGGATCGCCGACGCAATGGCTTTGCTGCAGCAAGGACGCATCGCGGTATACCTGCTCTACAGCTTCGCGACGCTGGTCGTCCTGCTCGGGCTCGCGATGGTCCTATGAACATCGCGGCACCCCAACTCTCCGAGCTCGTTACGCAACTGCTCGAGATCGGCGCGGCACTCGCCGCGGCCCCGCTGTTCCTCGGCTGGGTCAATCAGTGTCGGGCGTGGCTCGCCAACCGCCGAGCGCCGAGCGTATGGCTGCCCTACCGCAATATTCGCAAGCTCTTCGAGAAGGATGCGGTGCTCGCCGAGAACGCCTCGCCGTTATTCCGGCTCGCCCCCTATGTCGTCTTCAGCACGATGGTCGTCGCCGCCGGCATCATTCCCTCGATGGGAACACGGCTGCCGCTCGTCGTTGCGGCGGACGCGATCGCGCTCGTGGGCCTGTTCGCGACCGCGCGCGTGTTCCTGTCGCTCGCGGCCATGGATATCGGTACGGCTTTCGGCACGCTCGGCGCACGCCGCGAGATGATGGTGGGCTTTCTCGCCGAACCGGCGCTGCTCATGGTCATCTTCGTCGCCTCGCTCATCTCGGCGACGACGGCGCTGCCTGCGATCTCGGAGCATCTCGCCACCCAGTCGCTCGGGCTCTACCCGAGTCTCGCTTTCACCGCCGTCGCCTTTACGCTGGTGCTGCTCGCGGAGAACGCGCGCATCCCGGTGGACAACCCCGCAACTCACCTCGAGCTCACGATGATCCACGAGGCGCTGTTGCTCGAGTATTCGGCGCGCCATCTGGCACTGATGGAGTGGGCCTCGGCGCTGCGCCTCTTCAATTACGCATGCATCGGCTTTGCCCTGTTCGTCCCGTGGGGCGTAGCCACCGGTGCGATCGGTCCGCTCGGGCTTGCCCTGTCGGTCCCCGTGCTCACGTTGAAGCTCCTCGTGGCGGGTGCGGGCCTCGCGATGATCGAGACCGTATCGGCGAAGCTGCGCGTCATGCGTGCACCGGAGTTCCTCGCCTCGGCCTTCCTCTTTGCGGTGTTGGGCCTGCTCGTGCATGTCCTGCTGAAGAGCTGAACGCGCCATGACACACCTGCCTTTCGATCTGCAGCTTCTGAACGGCTGCGCCGCGCTCCTGCTCCTGCTCTCGTTCGCGATGCTCTCGCAACGGCGCATCGTGAGCCTCGTGGGCTTGCTCGCCGTCCAGGGTGCGCTGCTCGCCATCGCAACGCTCCTTCTCGCCTGGCGCACCGGGCAGGCGCACCTCTACGTCTCGGCAGCCCTCACGGTCGCCCTCAAGGTCGTGTTCCTGCCCTGGCTGCTCTACCGGCTGATCCGCCGGCTCGAGGTGTACTGGGACACCGAGCCGCTGCTCAACATCTCCGGCACGATGCTCTCGGGGATCATCATCGTCGTATTCGCCTTCGGTCTCGCGCAGCCCATTACCGAGCTCGCGAACACGGCCATGCGAAGCGCGATCGGCATCGCCATGAGCGTCGTGCTGCTCGCATTCCTCATGATGATCACGCGGCGCAAGGCGATGTCGCAGATCATCGGCTTTCTCTCCATGGAGAACGGACTGTTCTTCGGGGCGATGAGCGCCACCTATGGCATGCCGATGGTGATCGAGCTCGGTATCGCGCTCGACGTGCTCGTTGCGGTACTCGTGCTCGGGGTCTTCTTCTTCCAGATCCGGGAGCAGTTCGACAGCCTCGACCTGCATCACCTCGAATCGCTGAAGGAGGCCGAGTAGTGGAACTCTTCTTTTTGCTCGGGTTACCCGCCGCCGGCGCCGTAGCGTTCGGTTTGATCGGCGCACGCCGGTATGCCCCCGAGATGAACGTTGCGTTCAGTCTCGCGACGCTTCTCGCGGCGTGCGCACTCACCGTACGCGTCATCAATCACGGCGGCCAGCTTGCGGCGCACGAGCAGTTCTTCGTGGACCCGTTCAACGTCTTCCTCGTCACGCTCACCGCCTTCGTCGGCTTCACCACCTCGCTGTTCTCCAGGCCCTACATGCTCGTGGAGATGGCGCACGGACGAGTGACCGCGGGGCGTCTGCGCCTCTACCACAGCATGTACCAGATGTTCATGCTCACCATGCTGGTCGCGCTCACGACCAACAACATGGGGCTGCTGTGGGTCGCGATGGAGGCCGCGACGCTCTCGACCGTCCTCCTGGTGACGCTATACCGCACGCCGGCGAGCCTCGAGGCCGGCTGGAAATACTTCATCCTCTGCGGCGTGGGTATTGCGCAGGCACTGTTCGGAACGATTCTCCTGTACCTCGCAGCGGAGAAGATATTGGGCGCCGAGGGCGTGACGGCGCTCCTCTGGACGCACCTCAATGCCGTCAAATCGCAGCTCGAGCCTTCGGTCATCGCGCTCGCGTTCGTTTTTCTGCTCGTCGGCTACGGGACGAAGGCCGGCCTCGCCCCGCTGCACAACTGGCTGCCGGATGCACATGCCGAGGGCCCAACGCCGATCTCCGCCGTGCTCTCGGGACTGTTGCTCAACGTCGCCCTCTACGCCGTGGTTCGCTGCAAGGTGCTCGCCGAGGGATCGCTGCACTCCCCCCTCCCGGCGCGCATGCTCATGGGATTCGGGCTCCTCTCGGTCGTGCTCGCCACTTTCCTCCTGTGGCGACAGCGCGACATCAAGCGCCTCTTTGCGTATTCCTCGATCGAGCACATGGGGATCATCGCGTTCGCCTTCGGCATGGGCGGGCCGATTGCAACGTTCGCTGCGCTGCTTCACATGACCGTGCATTCGCTCACCAAGTCCGCAATCTTCTACACCGTGGGCCATGCAGCGCAGAAGGCGGGCTCTCAGCTCATGGACGACATCCGCGGGCTCATCACACTCTCGCCGACCGTCGGGTGGGGGTTGATGCTCGGTGCGCTCGCGATCCTCGGACTTCCGCCGTTCGGGGTATTCGCGAGCGAGTTCCTGATTCTCACCACGGCGATGCGCGAGCAGCCCTGGGCGACTCCCATTCTGCTCGTGGCGCTCGCTGTCGCGTTCGCTGCAATCTTTGGGCGCGTGCAGCCGATGGTCTTCGGTGAGACTAGCGCACGTCGCCTGCCCCATCCGCCCGCACTCCTGCCCGTCTTCGCGCATCTTGCGATCGTGCTCGTCCTGGGACTCTACGTCCCGCCGTATCTGGCGCAGTGGTACCGCGCAGCCGCGCGGCTCATTGGGGGGCCGTGAGCGTGCCGATCCGGAAGTGGTGGGACCGCGCGCGGCAAGTGCCGGGAGCACCGTGCGCGAGAGCGCTCGAAGTCACGGTGGACGGGTGGAAGCAAGCGGCAGGGGACGTGGCCGCGAGCGGAGGCCGGTTGCTCTCGCTGTGGGCTTCTGGGATGGCGGAGTCTCAGTCGAACGCCGCGGTTTTCGCGGCCTACTGGATCGACGCGGGCTTGCTTCTCACCGAGCTGCCGGCGCCGCAACAGGGCGCAACTCGTATGTACCCCGGCATCGAGGCAACGTTTCCCGCCGCATCGCGCATGCAGCGCACGGCCTTCGATCTCTCGGGAGTGCGTTCCAGCGACCCGGATCAACGACCGTGGCTTCACCAGCCGGGCGCGACATACGAGTTCGTGCGCGTCGAAGGCGACGGAGTGCACGAGATCGCGGTCGGTCCCGTGCATGCCGGCACGATCGAGCCCGGACACTTCCGGTTCTCCGTCGTGGGCGAGAAGGTGCTGCGCCTCGAGGAGCATCTGGGCTATGTGCACAAGGGAATCGAACGACGCTTCAGCGAGCTTGCGACGCTGGACGGCCATCGCCTGGCCGCGCGCGTATCGGGGGACTCCGCGGTCGCGTTCACTTGGGCTTACTGCCAGGCCGTCGAGGGCATGGCCGGGTGCGCCGTGCCGCACCGCGCGCACTGCCTGCGGGCCCTCTTTCTGGAGCTCGAGCGGATCGCCAATCACCTGGGCGACCTCGGGGCGCTCGGCAACGACGCCGGCTTCGCGTTTGGGCTCGTGCAGTTCTCGCGGCTCAAGGAGCAGTTGCTGCGTGCGATCGATGACGCCATCGGCCAGCGCTACTTGCTCGATGCCATCGTGCCAGGCGGCGTCCGCAGAGATGTCACCGCGCAAGGAATTGAGATGCTCGTCTCGACGCTCGCCGACATCGCGCAGGAATGCGCAGCGCTGCGCGGCATCTACGAAGATCACGCCGGCGTCCGCGATCGGTTCACCGGAACGGGACGTCTCGAGCCCTCGCTCGCGGCACGGCTCAGCGTCCTCGGACTGGCCGCGCGCGCGAGCGGCCAGCAGCTCGACGCGCGGGTCGACTTGCCGTGCAAGCCCTACGATGAGCTGCCGCCCGTCAAAATCGTCCGCTCGGAGGGGGATGTGGCAGCGCGCGTCGCGGTTCGGTTCGATGAGGTGCAGGAGTCCTGCAGGCTGGTCCGCCGGATCTCCGCGGCGCTTCCCCAGGGCCCCTGCACGGCTGTGATCGAATCTCCGCCGCCTGGTTCGTTCGGTGTCGGTCTCATCGAGGGTTGGCGTGGGCCGGTCTTCCTCGCCCTCGAGGCGGGAAGCGCCGGCCTCATCCGCCGTTGCCATCCTCACGATTCCTCGTGGCAGTGCTGGCCGGCGATCGAGCACGCGATCATCGGCAACATCGTGCCCGATTTTCCGCTGATCAATAAGTCGTTCAATCTCTCATACAGCGGTGTCGACCTCTAGGGAACCGCAGCGCATGCTCAAAACCCTCCGCAAGATCGCCTCGGTCGGAATCGTCTCCGAACCGCCACCGCGGCCCGATGAGCTGCTCCGCGTCCGCTGCGCGCTCGATGAGCGAGTTCGCGCGACGCTCGGCCGGGCGCTTTGCATCCGCCACGTCGATGCGGGCTCCTGCAACGGCTGCGAGCTCGAGATCGTTGCGCTCAACAATCCGCTCTACAATCTCGAAGGGCTCGGCATTCGCTTCGTGGCGAGCCCGCGTCACGCCGACCTGCTGCTCGTGACCGGACCCGTCGCGGCGAGCATGGAGGCGGCGCTGCGCCGTGTATACGATGCGACGCCCGATCCGAAGCTCGTCGTCGCGATCGGAGATTGCGGCTGCACGGGCGGCATATTCGGCGAGTGCGGCGCGAGCCGCGGAAGAGTATCGAATGTCATCCCGGTCGACGTGGCCGTACCCGGCTGCCCGCCCAGCCCGACCCGTATCCTTGCGGGCATCCTGACGGCTGTTTCGGGTGCCATGCCAACGGAGCCCTGAACCGGCCAGCGTCATCCTCGGGTTCGCAGTATCCTAGGCGATCGCCAAGTGGGGCATGGACATTGGGGAGTGGACGTGAAGACTTTCTCGAAAGAGTTGAGGCCGTTCTGGATGGGCGCACTGGGTTTCGCGTGGTGCGTGGCGCTTGCGTCCCTCGCGACCGTGCAGGCGCAGGGCACGACAGACAATGCGCTGAGGGACCGCGCGCAAATCCAGGATCTGATCACACGCTACTACTACAATTTCGGCAAGTCGGATCCCGAGAGCTTTACGGATTTCTATGCCAACGATGCCGAACTGATCCTCGGCAACACGCATTACAAGGGGAAGGATGGAATAGCCAAGGCTTACAAGCGCGCCGGCGGCGGGAAGAACAGCCCGCCCGCGAAGCCGTATTCGTTCAATGTCACGATCAGCAATCCGCTCATCGTCGTGCACGGCAATACGGCAACCGGGGAGTTGATCTTTACTGAATATCTCATGGAAAAGCAAGGCGATGCGCCGCACATCAGAACGCAGGGCCGGGAATATGCCACGTTCGTCAAGGTGCATGGCCACTGGCGCTACAAGACTCGCCAGATCAAGGGGGGCACCGAGCCGCCGGAAGGCTGGAAGGAATAGGAGCGGTACGTACGCCGCGCGGAGGACCGCCGCGCCACAGGCTCAGCGCGCGTTGCCGCCGCCGAGCGTGGCTTTGAGATAGTTTGCAAGCCCCCCGAGCTCGAGGATTCGGCGTACCGAGGGAGGAATCTGCGCAAAGGCATATGCCTTGCCGGCGTGCTCGAGCCGGCCGTCAGCGAGACAGATGCGCACGACATCCCCTTCGCACGCCGCCCCGTAGACCTCGGGACACTCGACGATCGGCAGACCATCGTTGATCGCGTTGCGGTAGAAGGTGCGGGCGAACGAGGCCGCGACCACCGCTTGGATGCCGAGGCCTTTGATTGCGGTGGCGGCCTGCTCGCGCGCGCTGCCGCAGCCGAAGTTGCGGCCGGCGACCAGGATGTCGTAGCCCGCGAGCTTCGCGGGAAACTCCTCGCCCAGCATCTCGAAGGCATGCTTGGCAAGCTCGGCCGGATCGATGTGAATGAGATAGCGCCCCGGAATGATGATGTCCGAGTTGACGTTGTCGCCGAGCTTGAAGAGCCGGCCCTCGATGATCGATGGCATGGGTCGTGCCATCCTAGATCAGTTCCCGAGGGTCGGTGATCACCCCCCGCAGGGCCGAGGCGGCGAGCGTCGCCGGGCTCGACAGGTAGATGCTCGACTGGCGGCTGCCCATGCGGCCGAGGAAGTTGCGATTGGCCGTGGAGAGTGAGACCTCCCCATCGGCGAGCATTCCCCCGTCCCCTGCGCATGCGCCGCAACCCGGGTTGGTCACGAGAGCGCCGCTCTCGACGAGCGTTTGCAGCACCCCCGAGCGCATCGCCTCGAGGAGAATCTGTCGCGAGCCCGGGGTCACGATGAGGCGCACGCGCGGATCGATCCGCCGGCCGGCAAGGATGTGGGCTGCAACCGCGAGATCCTCGTGCTTCGCATTTGCGCAGGAACCCAGGAACGCCTGGTCGATACGGGTCCCGGCGACCTCGCTCACGGGTCTCACGTTCTCGACCTGATGGGGACAGGCGACCATCGGCTCGAGCCTTGCGAGATCGACCGCGACCTCCCGCTCGTACGCGGCGTCCGGATCGGCGTACACCGGGACGTACGTCGCGCAGTCCATGCGGCCCTCGAGATATTCCCAGGTCCGCGCGTCGGGCGGCACGAATACGCACTTGGCTCCCATCTCCATCGCCAAGTTCGCCGCCGTCATGCGCTCCGAGACGCTCATGCGCGGCAGCGCATCGCCGTAGAACTCCGCCGACCGATAGCTGCACCCCTCGGCCCCGAGGGTACCGATCAAGTGCAGCATGAGATCCTTTGTGCTCACGGCCGGCGCAAAGCGCCATCGAGCGTGAAGCTGACGGTGGTCGGCACTTTCATCCAGAGCTTGCCGGTGAGCCACACGGAGGTCACTTCCGTGTAGCCGATCCCGGTGCCGAAGGCGCCGAGCGCGCCGTAGATCGTGCAATGCGAGTCGGTACCGACGATGAGATCACCCGGCCGCACGTGGCCGTGCTCCATGAGCACGAGATGCGCGATGCCGGCATCCACGTCATAGAACTTCCTGATTCCGTACTCGCGCGCGAAGTTGCGCGAGGTCTGCTGATCCGCCGCGTATTTCTCCGTCTTCGCAGGCGAGACGTGATCGAGCACGATCGCCAGGCGCTCGGGATCGTAGAGCTTCGTTGCGCCGATCCGCCGCATGACGCTGACGGATCGCCATGTCGCCGTGTGACTCATGACGAGGTCGGGGTAGGCATCGACGATGTCGCCCGGCTTCAGGCCCGCGGCGCCGGATTTTACGGCGAGGATCTTCTCGGCGATCGTCATCCCCATGGCGCGTTCTCCGCTGCCCCTCGAGGCGTTCAGGCCCGCGGCTCGCCGGCCACGATGGGGAGCCCCACCGGCGTGCCTGCCTTGCCATGGTAATGCGCGTTGTAGATCACCGTGACCGCGATCGAAGCCACCGTACCGATCGCGAGCGGGACCGCCGCGAGATCGAACAGATGCCCGAGTCCGACGTGCCGCCCGACGAGCAGCCCCACGATCGCCGGTCCGACGGCTCCTCCGGCGCGCGCGCACAGCATGAACCAGCCGACACCCGTCGCGCGCACCTGAGTTGGGTAGATGTTGCTCACGCAGGCGACCTGCGCGAAATGCAACCCCAGGATGCAAAAGCCGGCGACAGGGATGAGGACGGCGAGCGCCGTGCCGCTGCCGACGGCGAGCCCCAGCGCAAGAACGAGCGGGAGGCTCAGCGCGTAGAGCAGCGTGCAGGGAATCATTCCGAGGGTGTCGATCGGCCGCATGATCGACCAGCCCGCGAGCGTGCCGACGAATTGGAAGAGAGCCACGATGAGCGAGGCTCGCGCGAACGGGACGCCGGAATCGGTGAGCAACGTCGGGAGCCAGGTGTTGAAGGAGTGAAAGACGATCATCGCGATGAATGCGCCGAGCCACAGCAGTGGAGTCAGTACGGCGAGACGCCCGGAGAAGAGCCGCGCCGTCGCGAGAAGTCCCCGTGCCCTCACCTGCTCTTCGGCGACGAATCGCACGTCAGGGGCGGGCGCTCTCCTGCGATCGAGACGGCGCAGGAGCACGCCGAGCTCAGCATGGCGCTCGGGGCGCAGCGCGAGGTATTTGGGTGACTCCGGCAGAAGCTTCCACAACGCGAGCGCGAGGAGCAGCGGCGCCCCGCCCCCGACGAAGAACAGGCTCCGCCAGCCGTAGTGGGTGATGAGCGTGGGTGCGAGGAGGCCCGGGAGGCCGGAGCCGATCGTCGTCCCCGAGAAGACGAGGGTCACGAAGGTCGCGCGCAGGCGCCGCGGCGCGAATTCATTGACGAGCGCGACAGTGACCGCGAGCGCGCCGGACATGCCGATCCCTGCAATGAAGCGCCACACGATGAGCGGGGTGAGGGAGCGACCGAATCCGGAGATGAGGCCGAACACCCCGATCATCACGGTGCTCGCGATGATCGCGCTGCGCCGCCCGAACCGATCGCCGAGCGTTCCGAAGAGGAATGGGCCGATGAGCCCTGCGAGAAGGCTCGAGCTGAAAAGTGGACCGAGCGCCGCGCGGTTGAGACTCCACGCCTTGACTATCGGCGGCGCCGCGAAGGCGATGACCGAGATGTTGTACCCGTCCGCAAGCGTCACGAGCACGCAGAGCAGGAGCACGCCGAGCGCGTACCGGCCCATTCCCTGGCGGTCGATCAGCGCCGATATCTCGATAGTCTCTCCCATCGTACCCTCCAAACGCGTGAGCGCCTTGGCGCCGTCAGATGATTCCGCGCGGATCGGTGATCTCGCCGCGCAACGCCGATGCTGCGACCGTGAGCGGCGAAGCAAGGAAATGCCGCGCGTCGGGATGCCCGTTGCGGCCCGGGAAATTGCGCGCCTGCGTCGAGATCATCACCTCATCCGCGGCGAGCGCGCCCATGTTGAATGCGCCGACCGTAGGCGGACAGGCGATCTGCGCCGCCCTCGCCGATCCGGCCGACGAGATACTGCGAGACATCGCGTGGGGTGACGTGTGCGGCGGTCTCGCCGTGCAGGTCGATGCGGATCGCCTCGGGGACCCGGAGCCACCCGCAGCTGTGCGCGAAGCCGAGCGCGGCCATCGAATCAGGGTCCGCCGTAGCTGAGGAGCAGATCCCCGCCCCTCTCCCGCATGAGCGCGATGAACTGCTCGTACCGCTCCTGATTGAGCATCGCTTGTACGATCCCAGTTACGGGGAAACCGATTCGAGGAACCACTCGGTCGGCAGCTCCCGACCGAGGCC
>JBOHZR010000341.1:0-3076 GCA_050738595.1 Steroidobacteraceae bacterium
GTCTTGGATGCTGCGCGCTTACGAGCCGGCATGAAATGACCTCCCCCGATCGGGGATGGAATCGTAACCGAAGCGGCGCCGGCGCACGACCGGATGCGTTAATCGCACTGTACACACCACGGCTACCCGAAGATGAGCTGCAAGCGCTTCTTGCCGAGCCACGGCACGGGCAGATCGGTCTTGGCAAAACCGGCCGCCAACAGCAAGGGGTTGTGGGCGCGCTTCTGGAAACGCACCGTGATGTCGCGCTCGGCGATCTCGACGTGGGCGACGGCATTGATGAAGTCGCGGAAGATGTGCTGGGACTTGGCGGTCGTGTAGCCGTTGCCGATGCGTTCCCCGAGCAGCCGGTACAGGCTACTGGCCATGAGGGTGAGCTGCAGATCGCAACTGACCTTCATGGGCACCGCCGAGGACAGCGCATCCATGTGGAAGAAATCCACGTTGTCGGCGATGCCGTTCTCGATGAGCATGCGCTGTGCGTAGCGTCCGATGAGATGTACGGGGGTGCGACGCAGTTGGTTGGTCAGCACGAAGGTCGGCTCCTCGTGCCCCAAGTCGGTGACGACAATCTGGCGGATGGGTCCCTCATAGTCGCGCAGCCGGATCGTCTGATCCAGGATCCTTGGGGTGCGATAGGCGCGCGCGATGCTCTCGAGCTCGATGCGCCGCCAGGCCGAACGCGGCTGCTGGTGGACTTCCTGGAGCATTTTGGCATCGCGGCGCCGCAGCGTGATGAACTGGATGCCGAGCTCATTGAGGCGACTCAAGTTCTTGTAGGTGGTGAGCTTGGAGTCGAAGACCAGCTCCTCGGGCAGATGCCCCGTGCGCTGCTTCCAGTACTCGATAAAGCGCAGGATCTCATCGTTCTGCTGCTCCTTGCGAAGGGCGGCGTTGCCGTAGCAGAACACGCGCTTCTCGGCGTCCTGGGCGAGGAAGGCGAGCACACCCTTCTGGCGGCGGCTGCGCTTGGAGACGTAGTGCTTCTGCAGGAGGGCATCCTCGCCGTGGAAGGGAATAGTGTGAAAGTCCACGTCGAAAGAGACGCCGTGCTCGAATCCCAAAGTCCGCATGGCATCGAACCAGCGGTGCATGAGCTTCGGGTAGGCCGCAGGCGGAATGCGGCAGCTGTACTCGGTGAGGAAACTGCGCTTGGGGATCACGTTGAGCCCAGCGAATAACGCCAGCCCCTCGTCGAAGACCGAGCTCATGACATGACTGTGCCGAGCGTGGCCGAAGAGCTTCAATGCGAGGAGCGAGCGCATGGCCTCCGCCGCCGGCAACTGCTGCGTGCCAGGGAATCCACACTGCTGCAGGATTTTCTCCAGCCGGATCTGTGCCAGATACGGTATGAACAAGAACAGTCCGCCGAACTGCGTACGAAAGTGCCGTGCGGACAGATCAAGCTGTCGGACATCAGCCACCGCGGCCGCTTCGGGCCGCGGGGTCTGGGGACGTTCCTCATCGGCCCGGCGCGGCAGCTTGGCGAAGCCGGCATTCTTCAGTAAGCGATCCACCGCCGCCGGACTCAAGCGTCGGTCTTCTGTCTGCAGTGCCCGGCTGATGTCGTAGATCGAGAGGTTCTGTTTGCGCAGCTCAATGACCTTCTCGCGCGTGGTGTTGCGCTTCTCGGAGGCGTGCGGTCCCTTGAGCACTGGCAGGAAGAAGGCGCGGTGCGGGTCCTGCCGAAACCAGTGGCACAGCACTCGAAAGCTTCCCGGGGTATAGCCGAAGCGTTTGGCCGCCTGGGCGGACGCGAGCCCCTCGACGAAGTAGGCGCGGAGGGCTTCGTACTGGCGGTGGGTCGGGTTGGCCGGTTCGAGGAAGACCCGCCTGATGTCGCTGTCCGTTATCTCTTCACGAGACCCACTAGACATACTTCCACTATGTCATATCAATCGGTCCGCCGCAAGCGAAATCAAGTGCTTAATACGCAAAAGGTCACGAAGCAGGGAGATGGCTGGCCCTACATCGCCAGTCAATTACCGCACGCGCGCGTGCCGGGCGCGCTCTGGAGACTGATAACGACGTGGGCTTCAGACGCTCTGTATACAGTTCATCTAACGGCAGGGGCGGTCGGGCGCGAAAATCCTCGGGCGAATCCCCCTGATTAAGCGAGGACCGTTAGTCCATCCGCTGCGGTGGGGGTCCAGGCTAGGCGCTCATTGCAGCCTGTGCAGTGCCGGGCCGACGGCGATCTTGCTCGTGATCGGCATGATGGACCTGCGCGCCATGGCGGCCGTTACCGCGGCCGTCACAATTGAACGTCTCGCGCCCGCGGGCGCGGGTCAGCGCGCAGCGTGGGCGATCGGCGCGGCCGCCGTCGGGGCAGGGTTGTTCCAGATCATTTCCGCCGCGTGATCGCCCGCTCGAGGTCCGCACGATCCTCGGTGGAGAGTGGCCAGTAGACATCGCAGCTCGAGCAATACGCCTCGATTTCGGCGCCCGTCTCGAGCAGCTCCTCGAGCTCGTCGCCGGAATGGCCGACCTGCGGTCTCTCGTGCCCGCATTTCGGGCACTCGGACGTGAAGCGCGGCTGGGTATTCATGTGACCCCAGAATGAGAAACGCCCCCCGGGCCTTGCGGCACGAGGGGCGCTTCGGGTTTGAAGCCTGGCAGTGACCTACTCTGGCATGGCTTGCGGCCACACTACCATCGGCGCAGAGCGTTTTCACTTCCGAGTTCGGAATGGGATCGGGTGGTTCCCGCTCGCTATGGCCGCCAGGCAAACTGTTCGAGATCGATGAGCCGGCCCCCGAAGGGGCCGGCGCATCCATCTCCAATCCGGATCGTTTTCTGTCTCGACGCTGTCGCGTTCGCGATGGATCGCTCCATCGCATCGATCCTCTTCGGCACTTGCTTCGGAGCAAACACCTTGAGGTTATATGGTCAAGCCTCACGGGCAATTAGTACTGGTTAGCTGAAGCCATTACTGGCCTTACACACCCAGCCTATCAACCAAGTAGTCTTCTTGGGCCCTTCAGGGGAGTCGAGCTCCCAGGGAGATCTAATCTTGAGGGGGGCTTCCCGCTTAGATGCTTTCAGCGGTTATCCCGTCCGCACATAGCTACCCGGC
>JBOHZR010000342.1:0-52922 GCA_050738595.1 Steroidobacteraceae bacterium
GCCCTACGCCATCGCGACGTCGGTGAGCCTGATCATCGCTCAACGGCTCGGTCGCCGCTTGTGCGCGCATTGCAAGCAGCCTCTCGATGTGCCCAAGGAAGCTCTATTGAAGGAGGGCTTTAGGGAGGCCGACGTGGCGGGGGGGATCAGATTATACGGCCCGAAGGGATGTACGAACTGTACCGATGGTTACAAAGGCCGCGTCGGCATCTATCAGGTCTTGCCCGTAACGGAATCGATCGGACGGATCATCCTCGCCGGCGGAAGCGCCGTCGACATTGCCGATCAGGCCGTCAAGGAAGAGGTCTGGGATCTGCGTCGCGCGGGCCTCGAGAAGGTCAAGGCCGGAGTGACCAGCCTCGAAGAAGTCAACAGCGTCACGATCGAGTGACGCGCGGCAGGGCAGACACCACTATGGCTCAGGCAACCGTTACAGCGTCCGTCAAGGCCATCAAGCGCGATATTCCCTTCGCGTGGGAAGGGAGGGACAAGAAAGGCAACCGGGTCAAGGGCAAGAGCCTGGCGCCCGATGAGGCGGCACTGCGTGCCGATCTGCGCCGGCAGGGCATTGCGCCGTCGCGCGTCCGCAAGCAATCCACCTCGTTCAAATCGGGAGGCAGGGTCAACGCGCAGGACATTGCCGTCTTCAGCCGCCAGCTCGCCACGATGCTGGCCGCCGGCATACCGCTGGTGCAGGGCCTGGAGATCGTCGGCAATGGACACGATAAGCCCTCGGTCCAGAAGCTCATTCTCGCAATCAAGGCCGACATCGAAGGCGGCACGTCCTTGCACGAGGCGCTCGCTAAGCACCCTCTTCAATTTGATGACCTGTTCGTAAACCTGGTCGAGGCGGGCGAGCACTCTGGAGCGCTCGAGAGCTTGCTGGACAAGGTTGCGACCTACAAGGAAAAGACCGAGGCTCTGAAAAAGAAGGTCAAAAAAGCTCTCTTCTACCCCGCGGCTGTGGTGGCGGTCGCGATCATCGTCACGATCATCCTGCTGATATTCGTGATTCCGGAGTTCGAGAGCCTCTTCAAGAATTTCGGGGCCGACCTTCCGGCCTTCACACAGTTCGTCATTGATCTGTCCAAGTCGCTCCAGTCAAAGGGAATTTACTACGCGATCGTTCTCGGCGCGGGCGTTTATGCCTTCATGTACTTCCACAAACGCTCGAGGAAGATGCGTGAATTCATCGACCGCGCAGTGCTGAAATTTCCGATCATAGGACCGATCCTGAACAAGTCGGCGATCGCTCGTTATGCCCGCACGCTCGCGACCATGTTTGCGGCCGGCGTGCCGCTCGTCGAGGCGCTCGAATCCGTCGCGGGCGCGACCGGCAACATCGTCTACGAGAACGCCGTCATGCGGATGCGCGACGAAGTCTCCACCGGGCAGCGTCTGCAGCGAGCGATGGAGAACGCCGGGATTTTTCCGAACATGGTGGTCCAGATGATTGCCGTGGGCGAGGAAGCCGGCTCCCTCGACACGATGGCCGGCAAGGTCGCAGCCTTCTATGAGGCCGAAGTGGACAATGCTGTGGACTCGATGTCGAGCCTGCTCGAGCCCTTGATCATGGCCGTGCTCGGCGTCCTCGTGGGTGGTCTGGTCATTGCCATGTATCTGCCGATCTTTAAGCTCGGATCGGTCGTATAATGATCTCTCGCCCGATTCGCGGCGATTCTGCGCGCTCGCTGAGGTACGCGACGTTGCTTTTGTGGTTCGATGCACGTGAAGCGACCCGGACCGGCGCCTCACTGGCAGACGCCTTCATGTCGGGGGCGGAATATCCGTGCCGCTCTCTGCAAGCTGGGACGCCTCAAGGAGGCTGAGGCCGAGTTTCGTAGGGCGGTGGCAGTGAAGCCCAAACGCGCCGACGCACATGGCAACCTCGGCAACGTCTTCCGATCGGCTGGACGCCCCGCCGAATCGGAGACCGCTGCGCCGCGCTACGTCAAACAATAGACCGCAACGCTGTTGGTCGCTGGCAAAACTATCGCAAGCACATCGGGCCCGCTGCTCCCCCTGAGAGAGTTGGCCGCACGAGTGGCGCTGCGAGCGGCGGCAACCATCAGGGCGTTCGGGCGCCCGGCAGTCTTGCGAAATAGTTTCCGTTCCGTCGACCGCATACGAGCTTCTGGGGTGCCTTCACCCAGTCGCTCTCGCGACCGACATAGATCGCGTCGTCGCCCCGGATGGTCTGCTGAAACCTGACTGCCCCATGGCTCACCCAAGCCTTTAGATCAGTATTGAGGTAGACGCGAATGCCGATGCCGTCGCTGTATTCGGTGAGCGGACGACGCGGCTGGAACAGACTCGGGCAGACGTCCTCGAGTCTGTCAAGAACGATATCGGCCGTCCGCTGACCGGCAATCAACGCCGCACGACTGGCGGTCCGCGGGACCAGATGACAGCTCAGGAGGTAAGATACGTCGCGCCGCGGTCTTTGCTTGACCCGGACCGATGTCAGCAAGGTCACTTCCAGCGGCGGCGGCAGCCCGTGTATCACGATGCTACTGCAGTCGCTGGTATCGGCGTTCAGACCGAATCGCCCGAGGGCATCGTCGATCTGCGACAAATGCGGCTCGCGCAAGTCATGATCTCCATATAGCCGGTCTCCACTCAACAGAAATCGCAGATTCGGTGCATGGCGTTCGATCAGGGCCTTCACGCGTGCCCCGTTGGGTCCCGTCGGACCGAGCGCGTAGCCGCCGGAGAAATTGACGAATCCCGAGCCGCTTGCCAGAAAGGGCACGATGTAGGAGTTCGACTGGATGCCCATAGTCAGGTACAAGTTCGGCTCCGAAGCAAGTTTCTCGGGGACGGTGACTTGAAACCAGCGCCCCCCCCATGGGACCGAGTTCCAGCGGAACTCCGTACCCATGCACAACTGCACGCCTTGGACTGCGAAGATTGCTGCCAGCACGTAGTTGCGAATCTTCGAGTGGCCCCGGAAAAGCCTGAACAACACCCCAACGATGACCACCGCCGCGATGCACGACATCGGCAGGAAATACCGGCTGTTGCCGGACTCCTTCAACCAAACAGCCCAGTCCACTGCCAGGGCGCACCCGAGCGCCGCGAGCGCGTGCGTCGCGAGTACCGAATCTGCGTCGGATTCAATGGCGCTCTTGTTCTTGCTTCTCGATCTAGTCCAGAGCCAATTCGCAAGCAGCGCGAAACTCGCGACGAGAAGGACGCAATAACGTATGTCCGGAGCTCGCAGCTCCTCGTGGATCATGTTGTACGGATTGGCCATGGCGAACGGACGCCAGAGCGCTTCGGACAGCGAATCCGGTATGAACCGATAATGTAAGAGCGGAGCCGTGGTGAATTCTGGCGAGCGGAAGACATTATTGAACAGCGGGAAGAGCGGGTTATGAAATTTGTTCCAGAGGCGGTAGGACCACGGTGCGCTCGCTACGGCAAACCCAAGGCCAAGCGAACAAGCGAATTGGAAGTTTCGCGACAGCCGCTGACGGATTCCTACCGGCAGCATGAGCAGCACGATGAAGCCAGCGAACGCCGGTAATGCATTCGTTAGCTTCAAAGCCGATGCCGCGCCCAACAGCAGACCAGCACCGACGATTCGAAGCATGCCGGGCCCGCGCACGGCGCTTGCCAGCAATACCCACCCGCAGAGCACGGGGATCGCCGTCGTGATGTCGGCGAAGCTGGAGCCGATCTGCTGAAGTAGAATAGGATTGATGGCCGCCATCGCGACGGCGCAGAGACCGAATAGCAGACGCATACGATGGTCGGCGTCTGGAGAGACGAGTAACGCCAGCTCGAAAGTGAGCCAAAGCACGCTACTGTGGACGATCGCCAGGATCGATCCGATCATCAGCGCCGGGAGTCCCGAGCGCACTAGCAGATAGAATGGCGCGTACGCGTAGGGCTCAATGTACGATTGTGGGCCAGCAGCAAAATAGTCCTGCGAAAATCGATCGTGTATCGCGCTGAAGCCAGCGTAGAAGTGGTAGTTCAGCGAATCCCACGCCATCTCTTTGCCGAGCAGGTAGTTCAGGGCAACGGCAAAGACCGTGCAGGCAATATAGACCGCCAGGCGGTACGGCATTGCGGCCCGAGCCGCCTCCGAGCCGCTAGCCGAGGCCGGGGTTACCGATAGCTCGAATGCGACGTTGTATGAACTCATGGCACAGACGCTTCGGCCTTTTCCGCCAGACAGGAGGGACCGCCCGGCTGGATGCTCCAGTGCGGCAAACGACGCCTACGCCGAAGAAGACCCCTCGCGGCCGGGCGCTGGCGCAAGCGATCCGATATTTCCAGTATGTCAGTCGCCTGCCCGCCGCAGGCGTGACCAGCTCTGCAGATTCACTGGAGCTTCGGGCTGCCAATCCAGCGACTCGGGGCGTCGGAGCCACACCCGTCCTTCAACTTCTGCACGGGCGAAGACAAGCGAATCAGCTCGCAAGGACCCGTGATCTACTGCACAAACCCTGAACCCGCCGGGTGACGGCGGCGACGGCTGCCGGTGAAAATCCCCGCGGTAGGGCAGTTTCGCACGGCGGCGACTGCGCCTTGCTCTGAATACTCGGCAGTGATCCATGCGCTTTCGACTCAAGGCCTTTGGTTTACATCTTTCCAGCAGCGTCGGTATTTTGAGTGTCATCCTCGGCGCGCTCTACCTTGGATGGTACGACTGGCCGGGCTGGTACCTTGCCGGCGCCGCTCGAATCGTGTTGATCATGATTCTGGTGGACGCCGCGCTCGGTCCGCTCATGACGCTAATCATCGCGAGTCCGTCGAAATCGGCGCGCGAGCTGGCGCGTGATATCGGGGTCATCGTGACCGTGCAGCTGATAGGGCTGGCATACGGCACGCTTACCTTGTGGCACGGACGGCCGCTCTACTACGCGTTTTCCGTCGACCGCTTGCAGCTCGTTCAGGCCTCGGACATCAGCTCGAAGGAGCGTGCGCTCGCGAACAAGCTCAATCCGCGATTCTCGCCGGCGTGGTACCAGAGGCCGCGCTGGGTGTGGGCGCCCTTGCCGGATGACCCCAAGGAACGGCAGAAGATCGTGGAGTCCTCGATCTTCGGCGGCGATGACGTAATCGACATGCCCCGCTATTTCAAGCCGTGGAAGCAGTGCGAGACGCAGCTTCGCCAGCATCTCAGGAAAATCGGCATATTGCCCTTCAGTCGAGACGAGCATGCGGAGCTCGCCCGGAAGGCCAAGGCGCTCTCTCTGGCGAGCGATGCGCCCGATGCGCTCCTGTTCACTGGACCCGGACACTCGCTTGTGGCTATTTTCGACACCCGGACACTGCAGATTCGCGCCATTTTGGCCGCCGACTGAGGCGGCGTACGCCGGGCAGAGAGGCCGCCGAATGCCACTGATCGCCGCCCTCTCGGGCTCCCCTCCCTTCTTCATCGCGAGCTGCCTCGTGCTCGGCCTGATCGTCGGCAGCTTCCTCAACGTCGTCATCCACCGCCTGCCGATCATGCTCGAGCGCGACTGGCGCGAGCAGTGCGAGGAGCTCGCCCGCGAGCATGCCGCCTCCGGCCCGCACGCCGCTCGCGAGCCCTTCAACCTCGTCGTCCCCCGCTCCGCCTGCCCGTCCTGCAAGGCCCCGATCCGCGCCTGGCAGAACGTCCCGATCGTGAGCTGGCTCCTGCTGCGCGGGCGCTGCGCGGCCTGCGGCGTGCGCATCAGCATCCGCTACCCGCTGATCGAGGCGCTGACGGGCGTGCTCTGCGCCGCGGTTGCCTGGAAGCTCGGCTTCGGCTGGCCGGCCGCCGCATCGCTCGTCCTCACGTGGTTCCTCGTGGCGCTCGCGTTCATCGACGTCGATCACCAGCTGCTTCCCGATAATCTGACGCTTCCGCTGCTGTGGCTCGGCCTGCTGCTGAGCCTCTGGGGCCCGCAGCCGGGCGCTGCGCCGGTGCCGGTGGACATCCGCTCGAGCCTGATCGGCGCAGCGGCTGGCTATTTGAGTCTGTGGTGCGTCTTTCACGTATTCCGGTTAATCACGGGCAAGGAGGGCATGGGCTACGGGGACTTCAAGCTGTTCGCGGCCCTCGGCGCCTGGCTCGGCTGGCAGATGCTGCTTCCGGTGATCCTGATCGCAGCGGTGGTCGGCGCCGCCACCGGCATCGTGATCCTGGCCGTGAAGGGCAAGGATCGTGGCACTCCGATCCCCTTCGGCCCGTATCTCGCCGCCGCCGGCTGGCTCATGCTCCTGTTCGGCCACGAGCTCGTCGCGCGGTATCTCGGACTTTTCGCCCGCCCGTGACGCGCCCCGACACCCGAGCCTCGGGTTCCTCGCCCGGATCGCCACAGCCGCTCAAGCGCCCCGCGCCGCGGGCGCTTCGCATCGGTCTCACCGGGGGCATTGCGAGCGGAAAATCGACGGCGGCGAGCCTGTTCGCCGCGCTCGGTGTGCCGGTGATCGATGCCGATGTCATCTCGCGCGAGGTCACAGCACCCGGTACGGCGCTCCTGGCGCGGATCGCCGAGCGGTTCGGCGCGCGCGCTCTGGGTGCGGATGGGAGCCTTGATCGGCGGGCGCTGCGCGAGCTCGTCTTCTCCGACCGACAGGCGCGCGCGGACCTGGAATCGCTCACCCACCCCGCCATCTTCGAGACACTCGCGCAGCGCTCAGCGGCTGCCGGCGGGCCGTATCAGATGCTTGCCCTCCCACTGCTCGTCGAGAAAGGCCATACCTCCCTCGTCGATCGCGTGCTCGTGATCGACTGTGACGAGGCGCTGCAGATCCGACGCCTGCAGGCGCGCGACGGCTCGATGCTTGGTGCGGCTCGAGCCATTCTCGCGGCCCAGGCGCCGCGCGCTGCCAGGCTCGAAGCCGCGGACGACGTGATCACGAACGACGGCGACCTCGGCTCGCTCCGCGATCAGGTGGAGCGCTGCCACATGCGTTACCTCAGCCTCGCTGCGGCCCGAGCATCGCCCTAAGCAGACCCCGAGCAGCGGGCGGCGCATCCCCGGCTCGCGGTGCCCGGACGCCGCTCACGCGCCTGCCCCGCAATTCGTCGTTTACGGCCGCCAATTCGGTCAAGCACAATAGGTGAATGACCGAAGCCACCGGCGAAACGCTCGAGGCTCCGCCCGAGGGGAGCGATGACGTCCTCATCTTCGAGCAGCCGCTCAACGAGCGGATGCGCACTTTCCTGAGGCTCGACTTCCTCTACAACCAGGCCCTCTACCACAACGAGACGCCAAGCCAGTGGGGAAGCCGCGCCGCGATGTCGAGCCTGCTCGACATCCTCGCGATCACGACCCGCACCGACACTCGCTCGGACGTGCTGAAGGAGCTCGAGCGGCACCTGTCGACTCTCAACGAGTACCAGTCGAAGCCCGGCGTCGACAGCAGTCGTCTGCGCACGGTCATGTCGAACCTGCTGCGCCTGCGCACGGACCTCCTCGGCTCGGGTTCGGTGTTCCTGCAGCCCCTGCGCGACTCGGAGTTCCTGAACGCCATCAAGCATCGCAGCGCCATCCCGGGCGGCACGTGCGAGTTCGACCTGCCGGATTATTACTATTGGCTGAGCCAGCCATCCGACATGCGGATGCGGACGTTCGGGGAGTGGCTCGGGATGCTGCGCCCGCTGTGCGATGCCATCGCAGAGCTCCTGTGGCTCACGCGCCAGAGCGGACGCGCACGCGAGGAGACCGCGGAGGCCGGCGTGTTTCACATCACCTTCGAGCGCGACTCGCCCTCGCAGCTGCTGCGCATCTCGCTGCCGTCCTCGCTCGAGCTGTATCCCGAGATCAGCGGCAGCCACTATCGCTGCAGCATCCGCTTCCTGAGATGGAACGGCCTCGCCGTGCGCCCGACGCAGGCCGATACGGATGTGAGTTTCATCCTGAGCACTTGCACGTGAGTGACCTCGCCGGTCTGGAGTGAGGCCGATGACGGCCGCACGAGTCAAATGCCCCACGTGCGATCGTACGATCGAGTGGTCGTCCGATAATCCGTACCGCCCGTTCTGCAGCGAGCGCTGCAAGCTGATCGACCTCGGTGCATGGCTCAGCGAGAAGCGAGGGATTCCGGCGGAAGAGGCGCCTCGCGAGGACCCGAGCGCACGCGAAACACGCGACCCCGACTCCCCGCGCCAGCGTTCCTGAATCGGCCCCCACGGGCGAGCGGTCAGCGGTCCGTCGACCGGTGTACCGCCGGCCCAAGCCTCGCTACCATTCCACGATGCGAGTGCTCGAATATTCCGGCCTCGACGCCGCGCGTGTCGCCGAGCCCTACCGCCGGGTCACGGAAGCGCTTTCCCGAGGCGATTTTCGCGCTGCCGACGCGAAAAAGCTCACGAACCTGCTCCACGGAAAATTCTATCGCGCGAAGCTAGGCCACGCGGACAGGCTGCTGTTTTCCCTGATCCGGCATGGCGAGGAGACCTGCGTCCTCGCGCTCGAGGTGATCGAGCACCACGCGTACGAGAAATCGAGATTTCTCCGCGGGGCCGCGGTGGACGAGTCGAAGATCGTCGATCTGTCAGCGAGCGAGGCCCATGCGGGGACGCGGCCGGTGCGCTATCTGCATCCCGACCGGTCGGCCGTTCACTTCCTCGACAAGCCTCTCTCCTTCGACGACGCCCAGGAGGCGATCTATCGGCTTGCGCCTCCCTTGATCGTGGTCGGCGGCGCGGGCAGCGGGAAGACGGCGCTCGCGCTCGAGAAGCTCAAGCACGTCGACGGCGAGGCGCTCTACGTCACGCACTCCGCCTATCTCGCGCGCAGCGCACGCGACCTGTACTACGCGGAAGGGTTCGAGCGCGAGAACCAGGACGTGCTCTTTCTCTCCTACCGGGACCTCCTCGAGTCCGTCCGCGTGCCCCAGGGGCGGGAGGCGACGTGGCGCGATTTCTCCGGCTGGTTCATGCGCCTGACGCAAGGCCAGGCGTTTCGCGGGATCGACGCGCACCAGGCGTTCGAGGAAATCCGCGGCGTGATCGCGGCTGCCCCGCAGGGCATCCTCTCGCGCGGCCAGTACCTTGGCCTCGGCGTGCGACAGTCGATTTTCTCCGCAGAGGAGCGCGGGCGGCTGTACGAGCTCTTCGAGAAATATCGCGGCTGGCTCGCCGAATCCCGGCTCTACGATCTCAACATCATCGCGCACGAGTGGCGCCGCCTCGCCTCGCCGCGGTTCGATTTCATCGTCGTGGACGAGGTGCAAGATCTCACCACCGCGCAATTGAGCGTGGCCCTCGCCATGCTGAAGGCGCCCGGCGGATTCCTGCTGTGCGGCGACTCGAACCAGATCGTCCATCCCAATTTCTTCGCGTGGAACCAGATCAAAACGCTCTTCTGGCGCGACCGCGAGATCGCCGAGCGCCAGCAGCTGCGCGTGCTGGCGGCGAATTACCGCAACGCCTCCGAGGTGACGCGGATCGCGAACACGCTCCTCACGGTGAAGCAGCGGCGCTTCGGCTCGATCGATCGCGAGAGCAACTTCCTCGTGCGCGCCGTGGGCGAAGAGCGCGGGGAGGCGGTGCTGCTGCCCGAGACCCCGGCGGCGCTGCGGGAGCTCGACGCGAGAACGCGCCAGTCGGCGCGCCTCGCCGTGCTCGTCATGCGCGATGAGGACAAGATCGAGGCGCGCAAGCATTTCACGACCCCGCTGCTTTTCTCCGTGCACGAGGCGAAGGGCCTCGAGTACGACAACATCGTGCTCTTTCGCTTCGTCTCCGATCATCGGCGCGAGTTCTCCGCGCTGATCGAGGGGGTATCGCGCGAAGGGCTCGCGGAGTCCGGGCGACAGGAGGTGGGGCAAGCGGCCTCCGGGCACGAGACGCTCGAATACCGTCGCGCGCGCGACAAGACGGACAAGTCGCTCGAGATTTACAAGTTCTTCGTGAACTCGCTCTACGTCGCGATCACGCGCGCCGTTCGCAATGTGTATCTCATCGAGTCCGATACCGAGCATCCCCTGTTCGGACTCCTCGGTCTCGCCGTCGCCGGCGAGGCGCGGCTCGAGGCGTCGCGCTCGAGCATCGAGGAGTGGCAGAAGGAGGCGCGAAAGCTCGAGCTGCAGGGAAAGGAAGAACAGGCCGAGGCCATCCGGCGCACGATTTTGCATCGTGAGACACCGCCTTGGCCCGTGGTTGACGAGGCCGCCGCACGAGAGCTCCTCGTGAAGGTGTTCCGCGAGCGCGTGCCGGGCGACAAGGCGAAGCGCCGCCTGCACGAATACGCCTGCTGGCACGACTCCCCGCAGCTCGCGGAGTGGCTCGCGCTCGAGGCCGGTCTCGGCATCGCCGACTCGCGCGGGGCGCTCAGATTCGATGAGCAGCGCGCCGCCATCTGGCGCAAGTACGCCTCCGCGTGGGCGTCCAGCCGGACGAAGGACGTGCTGCGCCAGTGCGATCAATACGGCGTCGAGCACCGCACGCCGGCCAACCAGACCCCGCTCATGGCGGCCGCATCGGGCGGCAACGTCACGCTCGTCGAAGCGCTCCTCGATCGCGGCGCCGATCGCGAGGCGACCGACCACTACGGCTGCAATGCCTTGCACTGGGCGCTTCGCGAGGCTTTTCGCGACGCGAAGTTCGCGCGCGGGCCGCTGGTCGCGCTCTACGACCTCCTCGCCCCCTCGATGCTCGACGTCATGGTCGGCGAGCGGCTGGTCCGCATCGACAAGCACATCTCCGAATACCTCCTGTTTCAGACGATGTGGGCGCTCTTCCAGTCGCGGTTCACCCACCACCGTGCCCGTGGCGGGTTCGACACCGCAGGGATTCTCGAGGCGTGGCAGCACCTCCCGCCGCAGGTGCTCCGTCCCGAGCGCAACCGCCGCCAGTACCTCTCCGGACTGCTCTCACGCAACGAGGTCGACCGCGAGTACGCCTGGAACCGCGCGCTTTTCAAGCGGCTGCGCCAGGGGTGGTACCAGCTCAATCCGGCGCTTTCGGTTCGAGTCCGCCGCGGTGCGGAGGAGTTCTGGCGGCCGCTGATCGCCCTGCTCAACCTGCCGCTCGTCAACGAGTTCACGCCCGACTTCAACCGGCTCTGGATCGCGTACCTCGCGACGCTCTCGAGCCTTCCCTCGCCCACCGTACCCATCGCCGGCGAGCGCCTCTTCGCGCAGGAGCAGGCCACGCGCCGCGAACGGGAACGGCTGGATGCCGAGCGCCGGCCCCACGTCGAGCGCCGAGCGGGCGTCGACCTGCCGCAGCAGCCGGCTGAGCCGAAGTGGGGCACGCCAGAGGCGCGGCAGCGCGAGCTCGAGCGGCTATTGCGCAGGATCGAGGAGTCGAAGCACGGGAAGACCGACGGACCCGAGAACGGCTGAAAGCGCTCAGGGCGGCGCGAATGCCCCGCTTACGGCCTGCTCGGCTGCTTAACGAAACTTGATCCGCCCGCCCCCCGCTGGCCCTGCGGGTCCCGGGCCGAGCGCCCCCGCTCCCGCCTCGGGCACGACGATGCGGGAAGCCGCCTCGCGGCGGAACTCGCGCGCTTCCTCGATTGCCTCCTCGAGCGCGCGCTTCATCGCGTCGGGGAATTTCTTGAGCGCATCCTCGAGCGTCGCCGCCTCGATCTCGAAAGCGAGCGGCAGCACTCCGCCGGGCGTGAGCAGCTGAGTCTGGCCCGAGAAGAGCACGGCGCGGGTGGTGTCGGTCGCTCCATCGAGCTTGATGGGAATCAATCGGCGGATCGTGCCGGCCTTGCGATCCGTCAGGATCTCCTCCCGATACAGGCCATTGGGATCGAGCCGGACATCGGGAACATCGGATTGGGTTGCCATGTGAGCTCAGTGGGGTCGCCGGACGGAGTGTCATTGTATCAGGACGGCTCCAAATCCCCCCGCCTGCAGCGCCTCGATGAACGGCCGATCCGCCTCGAGAATGTCTTCTGCGCCGAGCGCACCGACGGCGACCCATTTGATCTGCTGCCCGTCGAGTGCCCTCGGTTCGCCGCGATAGCGATCGACGATCCACATCGACAGCTCGACGGTGCGGTCGGAATAAGCGTGAGTGAGCGTGAGGCAGTGCCTGGCGGCGGCCACCTCGATGCCGAGCTCCTCGTGCAGCTCGCGCCGCAGCGCCTCGAGGTCCGACTCGCCGGTCGCCACCTTTCCGCCCGGAAATTCCCAGCGTCCGGCCATGTGCTTGCCGGAAGGCCGCTGCGCGATGAGGACGTGTCGGCCCGCGCCAGCCGCGGCACCGGCATCAGCACCAGCGCCGGGATCGAACACCGCCGCCGCGACCACGCGAACGCGCCTCTGCGCCGCGCGGTCCGCCACGTGCACCCTACTCCACGCTCGACAGCGCGCCGTGGCAGTGCTTGTACTTCTTTCCCGAGCCGCATGGACAGGGCTCGTTGCGGCCGATCTTGCGCTCGCCGCGCACGTACGTGCCCTGTGCGTCCGGCACAGCCGCGGGAGGCGGCGGCAGGCCGCCATGGGCGCCCGCGCCGCCCGCGCCGGCACCGCCCGCCCTGGCAATGCCGCCGCCCAGCTGCATGCCGGCGCCGGTGAGGCCCCGGAGCGGGGCTCCCGAGGGCCCCTGCGCCTCGCCCGCCGGAAGCTCGAGCTCCGCGCCGGTGAGTGCGGACTGCACCTCCGCGTGCTGTGCCTGCAGGGCGCGCATGAGGTGCTCCCGGCGCAGCTCCTCCTCGCGCTCGATCTCCTCCTGCGTCCTCACCTCGATCTTCGCGAGCATCGAGACCGTGTCGAACTTCACACGACCGAGCATCGCCTCGAAGAGCTCGAACGCCTCGCGCTTGTACTCGAAGCGGTAGTCCTGCTGCGCGTACCCGCGGAGGTGAATCCCTTGCCGCAGGTAATCCATCGAGGCGAGATGATCGCGCCAGTGCTGATCGAGCGTGCGGAGCATCACGTCCTTCTCGATGTGTCGCCAGAGCGCGGGATCGGTCCGCTCGACCTTCTGATCGTAGGTCGCATGCACGGCGTTGACGATGCGCTCGCGGAAGGCGGGCTCCTCGATCTCCGGCTCGGCCGCGAGCCAGGCCTTCGGATCGACCTTCGCGTTGAAATCCTTGGAGATCGCCTCCGCGAGCCCGCCGAGATCCCAGTTGGACGGCGCGGCCGTGTGCGGCATGTACTGATCCATGAGCGTGCCCACGGCCTCCTCCCGGATCCCGCGGATCGCGGCCGAGAGATCGTCGGTTCCCATCAGCTCGGTCCGCTGCTGATAGACGACCTTGCGCTGATCGTTCGCCACGTCATCGAACAGCAGCAGCTGTTTGCGGATGTCGAAGTTGTGCGCCTCGACCTTGCGCTGCGCCTTCTCGATCTGGCGGGTGAGCATGCCGCTCTCGATCACCTCGCCCTCTTTCATGCCGGCCATCTGCAGCAGCCGTTTCGTGCGCACCGGATCGCCGAAGATGCGCATGAGGTTGTCTTCCATCGACAGATAGAAGCGGCTCGAGCCCGGGTCGCCCTGGCGCCCCGAACGGCCGCGCAGCTGATTGTCGATGCGGCGGGACTCGTGGCGCTCGGTGCCGATGATGTGCAGGCCGCCCGCGGCGATGACCTTCTCATGGCGCGTCTGCCAATCCGTGCGCGACTGCTCGCGTGCGGCCTCCTCGGCCTCCGGAGGAAGTGCGGCGAGCTCGACGTTGAGATTGCCGCCGAGAACGATGTCGGTGCCGCGGCCGGCCATGTTCGTCGCGATGGTGACGGCGCCGGGGCGCCCCGCCTGCGCGACGATGAGCGCCTCGCGCTCGTGCTGCTTGGCGTTCAGCACCTCGTGCGCGATGGCCTCCTTCTGCAGCACGCCCGAGAGCAGCTCCGAGGTCTCGATCGAAGTGGTACCGACGAGCACGGGCTGCTCGTGTGCCGCGCAATCCTTGATGTCCTCGATGATCGCCTGGAACTTGTCCTGCTGCGAGAGATACACGAAATCGGCGTTGTCCTTGCGGATCATCGGCTTGTGAGTCGGGATCACGACCACTTCCAGGCCGTAGATCTGCAGGAACTCGGGCGCCTCGGTGTCCGCCGTGCCGGTCATGCCCGCAAGCTTCCTGTACAGGCGGAAGTAGTTCTGGAAGGTGATGGAGGCGACCGTCTGATTCTCCTCCCGGACGCGCACACCCTCCTTCGCCTCGATCGCCTGATGCAGGCCGTCCGACCAGCGCCGGCCCGGCATCGTGCGCCCCGTGAACTCATCGACGATGATGACCTCGCCGCCGCGGACGATGTATTCCACGTCGCGCTTGTAGAGCGCGTGGGCGCGCAGCGCGGCATTGAGGTGATGCATCAGGCGGATGTTGGCCGGGTCGTAGAGGCTTTCGCCCTCGCGCAGCAGTGCGGCCTCGAGCAGCAGCTGCTCGACCTTCTCGTGCCCCTCCTCGGAGAGATGAGCCTGTTTCTGCTTCTCGTCGACGTGGAAATCGCCCGGGCTTTCCTCGTCCTGCTGGCGCGTCAGTCGCGGGACGAGCGCGTCGATGCGCAGGTACAGCTCGGTGCTCTCCTCGGCGGGGCCGGAGATGATGAGCGGCGTGCGCGCCTCGTCGATGAGAATCGAGTCGACCTCGTCGACGACCGCGTAAGCGAGCGCGCGCTGCACGCGATCATCGAGCCGGAACGCGAGGTTGTCGCGCAGGTAGTCGAAGCCGAGCTCGTTGTTCGTGCCGTAGGTGATGTCGCAGCCGTACGCGGCGCGCTTCTCCTCGGGAGTCTGCGCGTTCTTCACGACGCCGACGGTCAGCCCGAGGAACTCATAGACCGGGCGCATCCAGTCCGCATCGCGCTGCGCGAGGTACTCGTTGACGGTGACGATGTGCACACCCTCCGCGGGCAGTGCATTGAGATACGCGGGCAGCGTCGCGACGAGAGTCTTGCCCTCGCCGGTGCGCATCTCCGCGATCTTTCCCTGGTGCAGGGCGATACCGCCGATCAGCTGCACATCGAAATGACGCATCGCGAGCGTGCGCACCGACGCTTCGCGCACGGTGGCGAAGGCCTCGGGCAGCAGCTCGTCGAGGTCCGCGCCGTCCTTCAGCCTCGCGCGGAACTCGTCCGTCTTCGCGCGCAGCTCCGCATCGGTGAGCGCCTTGATGCGGGGCTCGAGCGCGTTCGCCGCCCGCACGAACTGTGTGTGGCGGCGGATGATGCGGTCATTGCGGCTGCCGAAGACGCTCTGGAGAAGCTTGAGCAACTTGAGATTCCTGTTTCCTTCGATGAGGCGCCGCGCGGCACGCGCGAGCGCTCACTCCTCGAGAGCGGGCATTGTACTGAATCGACCCGACCCCGCCCAAAGGGTTCGCCCCGCATCAGATGAGGGTCCGATGCGGCCGGATCAAGGAGGGAAAACTCAGCGCCGAGCGAAATTCGGCGGCCGAGCGAAATTCAACGGCCGATGAACTTGAGCGGGTTGACCTGCCGGCCGTTGCGCAGCACCTCGAAGTGCACGTGCGGCCCGGTCGAGCGCCCCGTCGAGCCCATGAGCGCAATCTCCTGGCCACGGGTCACCGTCTGCCCGACGGTCACGAGCACGCGCTCGTTGTGGCCATAGCGCGTCACGTAGCCTTTGCCGTGATTGATCTCGATGAGATTGCCAAAGCCCGAGCGCGGGCCAGCCCAGGTGACGACTCCGGCCGCGACGGCGACCACGGGTGAGCCCAAGATGCCCGCGAAATCCACGCCCTTGTGAAACTCCTCGCGGCCCGTGAACGGGTCAGCTCGATCGCCGAAATACGAGGAGATGAACCCGTGCAGCACCGGCCGCCCCTCGGGGTGGACGGCCGCGTCGAGATTGCGCTTCAGCAGCACGTTCTCGAGCGCGGCGAGCTGTGCATCGCGCAGCTCGATGCGCTGCTCGAGCTGATCGATCGACTGCGAGAGCTCTGGGATCTGCGGGCTTGCGCCCACATCGTCGCCTTCGGGGCCGCCGACCGCGGGCTCCTCGTCGAAATCGAACTCGCTGCGGTCGATGTGCGCCATCGCCGCGAGACGCTTGCCGAGCTCGTCGATCCGCACGATGTGCGCATCGAGCTTGGCGAGCCGGATCGCGAGCGCGTCGGTGCGCTCGCGCACGCGGTCCTTGAGCTCGCCCACCTCCGCTTTCTGCGCCGCGAGAATGCGCTTCCAGTGGGCAACCTCGTGCGGGCCGAGCTGCCGCTCGCTATGCTGTCCGAGCTCGATGCCGAAGCCGACCGATGCGCCGAGAATCACGAGGACGATCGCCGCGAGCAGGCCCCACGCCAGCGGGTGCGGGAGTGCGAACTGACGCGAGTGGCCACCGCGGCCCTGGCTGAATATGAAGAGACTCATCTGCTGCGCGCTCCCGAATAAGACTCCGCGGCAAAATAGCGTGGCAGCAAGTCCGGGCGTACCCGAATATGCCCAATAAGCTTCGTCGGGACAAGAAGAACCGTCGCGGTTCGAGACGCGGGGTAGCACGATTGCGTCCCGGACCGCATTCTGTCAAGAAGGCTGATTCTGTCAAAAGCCTGCTCGCACGCTCGGGCCCCGTGCTCGGAAGGATCGCCGATCAGGCCGCGCGGCAGAGCGTGTGGCGCGGCTGGCTCGCGGAGCGCATCGCGGAGCCGCTCCAGGGGCGCATCACGGGCGTCGTCGAGCGGGAGGGCGCCCTCGTGATCTTCACGGAATCGGCGGGCTGGGGCGTGAGACTGCGGTACGCGCTCGCCGAGCTCGAAGCCGAGCTGCGACGGCAGCATCCTCACGTCTCGCGCGTAATCGTACGCGTCCTGCCCGGCGGTGAGCTGCCTTGAGCCCCCCTGCCCGAGCCGAGGGCCGCGAGCCGATGCGGCGCACGGCGGAAATCGAGGAGATCACGAACCTCTACTTCATCCATCCCCTCGCGAGCGGTCTCGTGCCCCCCGCTGCGAGACTGGGAATATCGGCAAACGCCGTCACGATGGCGGGCATGCTCTGCGGCCTTTTGGCCGGACTCGCCTACTCCCGCTATCCGGACCCACGATTCGCGTTCGCCGGCTTCATCCTCATGATCCTCTGGCACATCATGGACGGTGCCGACGGCCAGCTTGCCCGCCTCACGCAGTCGCAGTCGCAATTCGGAAAAGTCCTCGACGGAATCTCCGATACGGTGACTTTCCTCGCCGTCTATACGGGCCTCGCACTCGCCCTCGCGCGAGAATACGGCGGCCGCGCATACGTTCTCGCCCTCGCCGCCGCGATTTTCCATGCGATCCAGTCGGCAACCTACGAAGTGCAGCGGCAGGAGTACGAGCGCTGGGGGTGGGGACGGAAGCTCCCGGCGAGCGCGAGCGCGAGCGCGCCGCGAATCGGCGGGCCGCTCGATTTTCTCGATCGGCTGTTTTACGTCGGGCTGAGCTTCCCGGCGGCCGATATCGTCGGAAGGATTCGCACGAGCATGGCGGCCGCGCTCGACCGGCAGCCCGCGCGCGCGCCCCTCATCCGCGCGCGCTATCGGGATGCCTTCGCGCCTCTCGTTCGTCGCTGGTCGATCCTGTCGGCCAATTATCGAACGCTCGGGATCTTCGTCTGTGCCCTGATCGGGGTGCCCGAGTATTATTTCTGGTTCGAGATCCTGGGCTTGAGCACCCTGCTCGCTCTGCTGATCGCAACTGAGTACGTCTGCTATCGCAGGCTCTTCAGTGGGCTCGACGCCGCGGATGTGCCCATTGCCTGACCGGTTGGCGGCTCGACCTCATGCGACCTCGGGCAGATCGCGGATGCACGCGCAGACGAGCGCGCTATACAACTGCCGATCGCGATGCTCGCGGACGTAGCCCGGATCGATCGCCGCGATCTTGGAGCGCGTGCGCACGGAGGCATACCAGTGCACGACCCGCGTCTCGCGGGAGAGGACGGCCTCGAGGCGCACGCGGCGGCTCACCCGGAACCAGTGCTCGGAGATCTCCGGCGCAAGCGGATAGAAGACTTGCGGCTCGGCGATGTTGAGGTCGCCGGCGGAGAACTGGTCGACCACTTCCTGAAGCAGATCGGGCCCGAGCGCGTAGAGCTCAGAGCGGCGCTGCGCCGGCAGCGCCGCCATCGCCCGCAAATACAGCGCGCAGAACCGGGAATTCGCCTCCGCGCCCATGACGGCATTGTTGATCCCGCGATAGTAGAGGCTCTCCACCCGCCGGAACATGGCCCAGCCGCCGGGGGCACGCCGCATCCCCTTGCGGAGCAGATCGAGCGCGATGGAGCGGCACCACACGGCAGCAGAGCGCGAGCTGCGCACGGAATGCGGCCAGACGATGCGCTCGCACCCGACGAATTGCGGGGCATCGAGCAGCGGCCGAAGGGAGGCCGTCGTGACCGTATCGAGGTCGAGATACACACCGCCCTCGAGATACAGGATTGCGACCCGCAACAGATCCGACTTGATCGCAGGGTTCGCGAGCTCGCGGTAGATGGCGAGCAACTCCTCGCCGACGCCCACCGCATGCCCCGCCCGAGTCAAGCAGTCGGCGGGGTCCAGCCGGGACAGCCGCACGCGGGGACAGCGCTCGAGTGCGCGCCGCTTCGCATCGGCCTCGATCGCGTCGGTGTGATGCAGGAAGATCTCCGCGAGCTCGCTGCGCTCCGCCGCCGATAGAATCGCGAAGACGTACGCCCACGGCAGGCTCGTGCCGATCCAGCAGAAGTGCGCACGATCAGGGATCGCCATCGGGTGAGCCCGCTAGCCGCGCCGGCTCCATCCCTCATCCGCACGCATTCGGAGGCTCCTGGCTGGCTGCGGCGGGGGCGACGCCGGCCGAATCCGCTCGCGGCGGAAGGACCCAGGATCGATTGCGGATCAGGTGAATCGCCCACCGCCGGGAGAGCTTGACCCATGCCCGGGACTGCTCCCGGTTCCGGCCTCCGCACTCGGCGGGGGCGGACCGCAGTCCCGCTTCGAGAATGGAGGCGATCCTTAGGGCGCGCGCACTCCAGGTGTAACGGCGGCTGTCGGACAACGCCGTGGCCGCGAGGCGCTGGCTGAGCGCACCGTCGCTCGTCAGCGCGCGTACCCCAGCGACGAGCGACTCGACGGAATCGGGGCGGCAAAGCAGCGCGTTTCTTCCGTCCTCGAGAATCTCGCGCACGTCGGGCGTATCGCCTGCGAGGATCGGCCGGGCCGCCCCCATGTACAGGTAGAGCTTCAGCGGAATCACCGTCGAGCCGAACTCCGTCAGCGGCTTCAGCGACGGCGGGATCAGCAGTACGTCCGCGGCATCGAGGTATTGCCGCAGCGCCTCGGGAGAGTGTTGCCAGGGGATGGCCCTGACGTTGGCGATATCTTTCGCGAGGCTCTCCACGGGGCCGCTTCCGTACGAGCCGACAAGGAGAAACAGGTGATCCGGCAGGCTCTTCGCCGCCTCGATCGCAAGCTCGAGGCCCTTCTTGTGGTTGATGCGTCCGGTGTAGACGACGGTCTTCCTGGAAGGCTCGAGCCCCAAGCGCCGCTTCGCCTCGTGAGGCGCACGGGAGCCCTCGAGGCGGCCCGGGTCGAAGCCGGTATGCACGCAGAACAGCTTCTCGGCCGGCATTCCGAGCTCGAGATACCGGCCTCTGGTGTACTCGGAATGCGTGATGTTGGCGAGGAAACGCCCATTGCACATGAGCCGGTGGATCCACGGCCCGAGTGGCGGAACCTGGACCGGCCAGGGGCGGTAGTGATCGAAGGCGACCCGCTGCCCGGCGCTGAGCGCGGCCCAGGCGATCCACAAATTCCGCGTATACACGAGGTCGGCCTGCCGGAACTCGCGCCGGAACATCAGGGTCGCGCCGCAGGCGAAGTGGCGCAGCGCCGGGGGCCCGAGGGGCGCACGGGCCCGGATGACCGTCATTCCCGCGAGGGCTGCGGCGCGCTCGCCATGCGCGGCATCCGAGGCAGGCACGTGCAGCCATGCTTGGGATGCATAGGGTGCCAGGTGCCTGGCGGTTGCCGTGAAAACCTCCGCGTCCGCCTCCTCGTTCGGCAACGGATTCTCGAATGCGAACAGGATTTTCATCGCGCTAGCTCATGATTGGCAAAGCTCTGGGGCGGAACGCACCCGGGAGCCAGCAAGAACCTGGACGGGCACGGCTTCTGCTCCCGGTAGTGCCATTGTTGTGTGGGACCGAGCCGGGTTCAATAACGCTTGAGGTACCGCCCGCGGATCGGGCGTCGGACTTCGGCTCGAACCTCGCTATACTGAGCGAGCCGCGTGGCCGGCCGCGGAGGCAGTCTCGGCTGGTGTGGGAGTGAGGGTGGAATGACCGCAGGACGAGAGCCGACGGATGTTGCGGGCTGTCAACTCCGTCCAGCGGAGTTTTCGACACTGACCGAAGCGCTCGATTATGCAGCGCGCGGGCGGGCCGGCTTCAATTTCTACAGCGCCCGGGAGGAGCTTCTCGAGGCCCTCCCCTATCGCGACCTGCGGGATCAGGCGTTATCGATGGCTCGGCGGATGCTCAACGCCGGCCTCACCCCTGGGGACCGGGTGGCACTCGTGGCGGAGACCGGTGCCCCCTTCATGCGCACCTTCTTCGCCTGTCAGTACGCGGGCCTCATTCCCGTCCCGATGCCGACTCCCGCGGCCTTCGTGGGGCGGGACATGTACGTGGAGCACGTCCGGCCCATGCTCGCGAAGGCAAGACCCGCGGCCGTGCTCGCTCCTGGAGCTCTCCTCGGCCTGGTGCGGCAGGCCGCGGGAGCACTCGAACCCAAGGCGCTCGGGACGTTCGAGCTGTTCGACGAGCTGCCTGAGAACGGGACCGAGCTGCCGCGCGTGAGCGAGGGTGGTCTCTCGTACCTGCAGTTCTCATCCGGCAGCACACGCTCTCCGACCGGCGTCTCCGTCACTCAGCGTGCGCTGCTCGCGAATTTGCGCTCGATTCTGCGGGCGCTCGATGCGCGTGGCGACGACCGAGCCACCTCGTGGCTGCCGTTCTATCACGACATGGGTCTGGTCGGATTCATCTTGACGCCGCTTGCGGGTCAAGCCTCGGCGGACTACGTCTCGACGGACGAGTTCGCTCGCCGCCCGCTCATCTGGCCGACGCTGATCTCGCGAAACGGCGCGACCATCTCCTACAGCCCCTCGTTCGGCTACGAGCTCTGCACGCGACGCGCGATGAAGGTCTCGGTCGGAAACATCGATCTCGCTACATGGCGCGTGGCGGGGATCGGTGGCGACATGATCCGGCCCCGGGTGCTGGGGCAGTTTGCCGAAACGTTCGGCGGCTGCGGTTTCAGGCAGGACGCGTTCGTGGCGAGCTACGGGATGGCCGAAGCGACGCTCGCCATCAGCTTCGCGCCGCTCGATCGCGGGCTCGAGATCGATCGCGTCGACCTCGACCGGTTGCGAACGGAAGCTCGGGCGGTCCCGGCGAACGGCGCGAACGGCGGCGTGCGCGAGCTCGTATTTTGCGGGCGGGTCGTCTCCGGCCACGAGCTCGAGATACGCGACGAGCGCGGCCGCGTTCTCGGGGAACGCGAGGTCGGGCGCATCCTGATCCGCGGCCCGAGCGTGATGAAGGAGTACTTCCGCAATTCCGAGGAGACCGAGCGCGTGATGATCGAGGGCTGGCTCGATACGGGCGACCTCGGCTATCTCGCGGGCGGCTCTCTCGTGGTCGCCGGACGCAGCAAGGACCTCATCCTGGTCAATGGACGCAACATCTGGCCCCAGGACCTCGAGTGGGAGGTGGAGCACCAGGTCGAGGGCGTGCGCCCGGGAGACGTTGCGGCTTTCTCGCTCGATGAGGCGGAATGCGAGCGCGTCGTGGTGCTCGTCGTTTGCCGGATGTCCGATACGGCGATGCGGGAGAAGCTGCGTCGAGCAGTCGGCGAAGCAGTCCTCGCGGCGGCAGGTCTGCACTGCACCGTCGCACTCGTGCCGCCCAACAGCCTGCCGCGCACCTCCTCCGGCAAGCTCAGTCGAACGCGCGCCCGGCAGAGCTATCTCGCCGAGACGCGCACGGCAGCCGAGCACGTTCCTGCCGCCATGACGGCCCGCTGAGCGATGTCCGCACTCGCGGCGGTCACCGGGGGAACCGGTTTTCTCGGACGCTATATCGTGACCGCGCTCGCGGCGGCGGGCTGGCGGGTGAGGATTCTGGCGCGACGGCCGCAGACGCATCCCCAGCTCGCGGGCGTTCCCCTCGAGATCGTCTCCGGCGATCTATCCGATCGTTCGGCACTCGCGACGCTCGTCGACGGCGCCGATGTGGTCATCCACGCGGCCGGTCTCATCAAAGCGCGGAGCTCCGATGCTTTCCGCGCGGTGAACACCGAGGGAACCGCGACTCTCGCCGCGGCAGTCTCCTCCATCAATCCCCGTGCGCGAGTTCTCCTCGTCTCCTCGCTCGCGGCTCGCGAGCCGCAGCTCTCGGCCTATGCTGAGAGCAAGCGCGCCGCCGAGGAGCGTCTGCGCGCGATCCTCGGCAGCCGCACGGACTGGACGATCGTTCGGCCGTGTGTGATCTATGGTCCCTGGGACCGAGAAACACTCGTGGTATTCAGAGCCGCCGCGCTGCGTGTGGTGCCCCGGCCGCGGCTCGCCGGTGCCCGTGTCGCCCTCATCCATGCCACGGACGCCGCGACGGCGATCGTGACGCTGGCGGCCCAAGGACGCACCGGGAGCGTGCTGGAGATCACCGACGAGCGCTTCGACGGCTATACGTGGAACGAGATCCTCTCCGCGGCACAAACGGCCCTCGACCGCAAGCTCCTCGCCGTACCGGTGCCTGCCCCGCTCCTCAAGGCGGCAGCCGCTCTCAATGCGGCGGCCGCCTGGATGCTCAATCGCCCGCCGATGCTCACGCCCGGCAAGATCCGGGAAATGCTGCATGCCGACTGGGGCTCGACATTGGCTCGCCAGCCGCCGCGCGAGCTGTGGCGTCCCGCGATCGGACTCGCTCGGGGCCTGCGAGATACTTTATCCTGGTACGGGGACCGGCATTTGCTGCCGGGTCACATAATGCGTCCAGGGGCACGAGCGAGCTCCTCGAATTGACGGAGTGCGGGAGTTTGGCTGCGCAAGACTCGATTCTCGACCGAGACCGGATCGAGGCGGAGATCATCGCCATGTTGTCGGGCCGGGTCCCGCACGGCGTGCAAGTGTCCTCGGAGACACAGATCCTGCGCGGGCTGGGGCTCGATTCCGTCGCCATCCTGGACTTCATCATGGACCTGGAGGATCGGTTCGACATTTCGATTCCGCTCGACCGGGTCGCCGAAGTTCAGACCATCGCAGAACTGAGCAGTGCCGTGGAGACGCTGATGAGGGCCGCAGGCTGATGTCGTTGTTTGCGAAATTCGATGCAGTTCGTACGGCTGTCGAGTCACTCCTCGGGCGCGTTCGCAATCCGTTCGATGTGCGCTTCGACACGGTGCTCTCCCCCACGGAGGCGTTGCTCGGAGGTCGGCGCGTTCTGCTCTTCGGCACCAACAACTACCTCGGGCTGACGTTCGATCCCGCGTGCGTCGAAGCGAGCATGCGGGCGCTCGAGGAGGCGGGGACCGGAACGACGGGCTCCCGGATCGCGAACGGGACGTACTCGGGTCACACCTTGCTCGAGCGGCGCATCGCCGAGTTCTTCCGCAAGCGCTCGGCCATGATCTTCTCGACCGGATATCAGGCCAATCTCGGCCTGATCTCGACGCTCGCGGGCCGTGGCGATCATCTGCTCATCGATGCGGACAGCCATGCCTCGATCTACGATGCGAGCAAGTTGAGCACGGCCGAGGTCACCCGCTTCCGCCACAACGATGCGGAGGACCTCGCGCACCGCCTGCGCCGTCTGAAGGACCGCCCCGGGAACCGCATCATCGTGACCGAGGGCATCTTCAGCATGCTCGGGGATACCGCTCCGCTGCGCGAGATCGCAGCGGTCAAGCGGGAGATGGGCGCCTGGCTCATCGTCGATGAGGCGCATTCGCTCGGCATACTCGGGGCGAACGGACGGGGCCTCGCGGAGGCGGCGGAGGTCGAAGGCGATGTGGATTTCATCGTCGGCACCTTCAGCAAGAGTCTCGGCGCGGTCGGCGGCTTCGCGGCGTCCGACGTGCCGGATTTCGACCTGCTGCGCATCGTATGCCGCCCCTACATGTTCACGGCGTCGCTCCCGCCGGCCGTGATCGGCTCCGTCATGGCAGCCCTCAGGCGGCTCTCGACCGACAAGTCCCTCACCGCCCGGGCTGTCTCGAACAGCCGCAGGCTCTACTCCGGACTTGCGCAATCGGGATTTCAGCTCGGACCGGAGCCCAATCCGATCGTCGCGCTGAAGATGCCCGACCCGGCGAGTGCCGCGCTCTTCTGGAATCGGCTCATCGACGAGGGTGTCTACGTCAATCTCGCCCTGCCCCCGGCAACGCCGGGCAGCATGTCGCTCATCCGCTCCAGCGTGAGCTCCGCGCATAGCGAGGTCCAGATCGATCGAGCCGTGTCCATCATCACGGCCGTGGGGCGCGAGCTCGGCGTGATCGCGGCCCGATGAGGATCGAGATCGTCCCGGTCGCCGGCGGCGCCCAGCTCCGGCGCTTCATTCGCGTGCCCTTCGCCGTGCACCGCGGCGACCGCTCATGGATTCCTCCGCTGCTGATGGAGCGCAAGGAAGCCTTCAGCGCGAAGAGCAACGAGTTCCTTCGCCGCGCGGAAACGCGCTTCTGGATCGCGCGATCGGACGGGCGCGAGGTGGGGCGCATCAGCGCCCAGATCGATCCGCTCGCACGCCGCGACGGGGCCGCTCCCGCGGGACATTTCGGCTGCCTGAGCGCGGTGAATGACAGGGAGGTCTTCGCATCCCTCCTGGGCACGGCGGAGGAGTTTCTGAGGAGCCGCGGGCTCGAGCGTGCGCTCGGACCCTTCAGCCTGTCCATCAACGAGGAAACCGGCCTGCTCGTCGATGGCTTCGATACGCCCCCGATGATGATGATGGGGCACGACCCGCCCTATGCGGCCAGCCACCTCGAGGCGCTGGGATACCGCAAGGAGAAGGACGTCTACGCGTACCTCATCGACCGCGATGCGGCTCCGCTGTCGAGCGCCGTGCGCGCATTGTTCGAGCGGCGGCTCGCAGGCGCCGTCGACCTGCGCCGTCTCGACTTTCGCGATTACGCGAACGAGATACGCAGGATGGTCGATATCTTCAACGACGCATGGAGCGAGAACTGGGGATTCGTGCCGCTCACCAACGCCGAGGCCGACGAGCTCGCGAAGCGCATGCGGATGCTGCTCGATGACAGACTGGTCTGGTTCGCCGAGATCGACGGCGAGGCGGTCGGGTTCATCGTCATGCTGCCGAATATCAACGAGGCCATCGCCGACCTCGACGGCCGGCTGCTTCCCATCGGCTGGGCGAAGCTGCTCTGGCGCCTGAAGATGCGCCGCATCAGATCGGCTCGCGTTCCGCTCATGGGAGTGCGCAAGCGCCTCGCGGGCACGGTGCTCGGCAGCACCTTGCCGATTGCATTGATCAGCGCCCTCGAGCCCGGCGCCGACGCGTTCGGCTTCCGCAAGGTCGAGCTGTCGTGGATTCTCGAGGACAATCGCCCCATGCGCCACATTCTCGAGCGGCTCGGCGCAGTCGCCTACAAGACCTATCGCGTTTACGGCAAGGCGCTCGGATGAGCCGGCTCGTTCGCCGAGGCCGCCTGCGCGGTCAGGCTGCCAGAGCGTGCGGGGTCCACTCGTGAACAGCCTCATCATCGCCGCCGGAACGGGCGGACGCTTGCGCGAGATCGGCCCGAGCAAACCGCTGGTCCGCGCGCGGGGCGTGCCGCTGCTCGAGCACGTGATTGCGCGCGCCCGCAGCGCGGGCATCGATCGGTTCTTCGTCGTGAGCGGATACCGCGGGGAGGAAGTCCGATCGCATCTCGACCGATACTCCGCGCAGGAATCGCTGCGTGTCGTGCACATCGTCAACGAGAGCTGGCAGCGCGCGAACGGCGTCTCGGTGCTCACGGCGAAGCCGCATCTGAAGGGCCCGTTCCTGCTCAGCATGTGCGATCACGTGGTCGATCCGGGTATCCTCACCGGGCTGCTCGCGAGCGCGCCGGAGCCGGACACCGTCACGCTCGCCGTCGACTTCAACATCGCAGGCTCGATCAACGATCTCGAGGATGTGACGCGCGTGAAGTGCTCGAACGGCCGGATCGAGCGAATCGGCAAGGCACTCGCCGATTTCAACGCCCTCGACACGGGGGTGTTTCTGTGCACCCCGATCCTCTTCGAGGCGCTCGAGGCGAGTCAGGCCGAAGGAGACGACAGCATCTCGGGCGCCATGAACGTGCTGGCGCGCTGGGGCAAGGCGCGCACCTTCGACGTCGCGGGCCGCCTGTGGATCGATGTCGACGATGCTGCGAGCCTCGCGAAGGCCGAGGAGCTGCTCGCGGCAGGGCGGCTCTGAGCCGGTCGCTCGAGCTCGGCGGACGCCGGCGATCATTCGAGCGCGCATGGACACTCATCGTCAGGACCTGAGCCGCGGCTTCAACTGGCTTGGCGGGGCAATGGTCATCGCCAAGGTCACGGATTTCGCGACCATCCTCGTCGTGCTCACGTTCCTGACGAAGCGCCAGGTCGGGCTCGCCGCGCTCGTCGTTGCGGTCGGCACGGTCATCGAGGCGCTCGATGGGCTCGGGACGGGCGCGGCGCTGGTGCAAGCGCGCTCGCTTTCGCCTCTGCAGCTCGGCTCCGTGTTCTGGTTCGTCATCGGCGCGGCGCTCAGCGCCGCCGGGATGACGATGCTGGCCGCTCCTTCTCTCGCGGCCCTCTACGGCCTTCACCTCACGCCGTACTTTCTACCCGTGGCGTTGAAGCAACCCATCGTCGCGGCCGCCGTCATCCCGCTCGCGCTGATGAGCCGCGAGCTGCAATACGAGCGCATCGCGGTCGTCAACGTCTGCTCGACGCTCGGCGCCGCCGTGACCCGGGTCGGCCTCGCCGCGCTCGGCGCCGGCGCCTGGGCGATCATCATCGCCAATGCGGCCGGCGGTCTGTACACGCTGATCGGGGCATCGCTCGCGAGGCCGTTCCGGCCGGCCGTGCGATTCAGCATGCCGGCGATCGCACCGCTCATCCGCTTCGGGCTGCGCGCCGCGACATCGACGCTGTTCGAGCAGTCCTTCAACAACGTCGATTACCTGCTCGTCGGATGGTTCTATGGCCCCGCGCCGCTCGCGCTATACCGGGTCGCTTTCGAGATCGGCATGCAGCCGGCGCTCGCCGCCGGTACGCTCATCAATCGGGCAGCGCTTCCGGTGTTCGCGCGAGTCTCGGCGGTCCGCGAGCATCTGAGGCAATCCCTCACCTGGTCGCTGCGCCGGCTGGCGGTGGTGGTTGCCCCGCTCGCGACCGCCACCCTGCTTGCCGCAGGACCGATCACCGCATTGATTCATGATGGCGAGGGCCACAGCTACGCCGCGGCGGCCGTGCCGCTGCGGCTGCTCGCGGCGGCGGCGCTGGTGCGGGTGCTCTCGCAGCTGCTGTATCCTCTGGCGTTGGGCTCGGGGCATCCGAAGACGGCGCTGCATCTGTCGGCCGTGACGCTGCTCATGCTGTGCTCTGGGATGCTGATCGCGGGCTTCGGCTTTCCCGCCGCGACCGGCATCGCCGCCATCGCGGCGGTGTGGCTGATCGTCTATCCACTGCTGCTCGTGTGGGAGGCCGGATATGTTCGACGCCGCTGGGAGATTCCGCTCGCGGAGCTCGCCCGGACCGTGCTGCCGCCGTTCGTCGCGGCGCTCGCTCTCGCCGCGGTCGTGACGATCACCCGGCTCGTGCTCGGCGCAGTGGCTGCCGGACTTCAGGTCGCCGTGGTTGCGGCGGCGGCGGCGCTGACCTACGCCGGCCTGTACCTCGAGGCCCGGCTGCGCCGCGAGCGCCTGGATGGCCGGATTGGAGCGCGACATTGACCGGGTCGGAGTCCCGGACCGAGGCGCGCTCCTCGAGCGAGACCCGTTCCCTCATGGAAGCGCGCGAGCTCATCAAGGACCTGTTCGAGCCGCGCGACCTGCGCTACTGGGCGGATTTTCTCCTCTCCCTCTCGATCGCCTACGCCGCCGTCGCGCTGTACCTGTCGGCCGCGCCGTTCTCAGCGCCTTTCATCGCCTGCTTCAGCGTCGCTGCATTCGCACTGTTCCGGTGCGGGGTCTTCATGCACGAGCTCGTGCACCTCCCGGCGCGGCGCCTGCGGGTTTTCCGGGTCGCGTGGAACGTGCTGTTCGGCATACCGGCGCTGACGCCGTCCTTCATGTACAAGTGCCATGCGGACCATCACAATCCGCGGCATTTCGGCACCTCGCAGGACGGTGAATACCTGCCGCTCGGTGCCGGCCCGGTGCGCCGTATCCTGATTTATCTGATCGCGATCCCGATCCTCCCGGCACTGCCAATCGTCCGGTTCCTGGTGCTGACGCCCGTCTCGCTCCTCAGCCCGCGCCTGCGCCGGGCGGTGCTCGAGAGAGCATCCTCGTACGTCATCAACCCGACGTACCGCCGGACGCTGCCGTCCGGGGAATCGCGCAGGGCCTGGGTGGCGCTCGAAGTGGCGATCTTCCTGGAGCTCGCGGTGTTCTTCGGCTTGTTGCTTGCGGGCGCATTGGCGTGGACGGTTCTGGCCGAGCTTTATGTGCTCGGCGTCGCCGCAGCGGGACTCAACTGGCTGCGCACCCTGGCAGCCCACGGGTATCGCAATACGGGTGCCCCGATGACGTTCCGCCAGCAGATCGAGGACTCGATCGGCATCGCCGGCCATCCGCTGCTCACGGAGCTCCTGTTCCCGGTGGGCCTGCGCTACCACTCGCTGCATCACTGGTTTCCTGCGCTGCCCTATCATTCGCTCGGCGCTGCCCACGCGAGGTTGATGAGGAGCTTGCCGCAGGACTGCCCGTACCGGCGCACCCTGCATCCGAGCTTCACGCACGCGCTGCGCGAGATGTGGCGCAGCGCGCGCTCGGCGGCGCCCGAGCCGCTCGAGGCTACGCGGGAGCGCGCGGAAACAGGTAAAGCGCGATCGCAATGGTGAGCAGCGAAGGCGCCGTCGCCGTGATCGCCGGGTGAACGTTCGAGAGCTCTCCCAGGTAGCTCGCGATCTGCTGAACGAGCGTGAAGACGATCCCGATCAGCGCGCCGACGACGATCCGATGGCCCGTGCCGTGCGTGCGCAGCGGCCCGAGTACGAAGGGCACCGCGATCAGGATCATGGCCACCATCGCGATCGGGATGTCGATCTTGGCCCACAGTTCCTGCGCGTATCGCGCCGTGGGCTCATGCCGCCGCTTCAGATCGCCGACGTACCGGTACAGCCCAATGGGCTGCATGCTCCGCGGAGGCAGGATCAGAAGTCCGACCTGTTGAGGTCGCAGGAACGAGCGCCAGGGGAGCGAGTCGAGGTGCTCGGTCTCGACCCCGCTCGCGTCGAACCGTTTCTGAATCACGTCGTGCAGCAACCACGTGCCGTCCCCGTGGACATCGGCGCTTGCGGCATGGATGGACCTCGCGAGCGCCCCGCCCGAGGCGAAAGTGTAGACGTCGATATCCTGGGGAACGTTGCCGCTCGCGAACTTGCGCACGTTCAAGTACTCGTTGTCGCCCTCCGCCCAGAAGCTGTTCTGCGTGCGGCGCGGCACCGACGCGGCGGAGATTCGCGAGACTCGCAGCGTCTGCGCGCGCTGCTCGGCGGCCGGGATCACGAATTGCGCGGCCAGGAACAGCAGGACGACCACCACTGCAGCGAGCCTGAATACCGATCCGACGATGCGGCCGAGCGACATGCCCGTCGCCCGCATGATCGCCAACTCGTTGCGGCTCGCGAGCGCCCCGAGCGCAAACAGGCTCGCGACCAGCATCGAGACGGGCATCAGCTGCAGCACTCGCGCCGGTGCCGTGAGCAGCACGTAGAGGATAGCGTCGATCAGCCGGTAGGTCCCCTTGCCCACGTCGTGCAGTTGATTGACGAGCTCGAGGAGGCTGAACAGCGCGGTGAGCCCGCCAGAGACCACGACGAGCGCCCTCGCCGCGGTATTCGCGATATAGCGCTCGAGTACCGTCATGAGCGCAGCCGCCTCCATTGCCGGCGGGCGCTCGGGCCGAAGGTCGCAGCGATCAGCAGCAGCGTGAACAGGGCCGGCACCCACCAGATGCCTGGAAATGCAGGGACGACGCCGTTCTGGACCCAGGTGCGCGCGGATTCGTACAGCAGATAGTATCCGGCGTAGATGAGGATCGCGAGGCCGAACTTCGCGAAGCGCTGCTGGCGCGGCGCCGCTCGGGAAAGGGGCACCCCGAGAAGCCCGAGCAGCAGCGTCGACCACGACGTCGACAGCCGCCACTGCAATTCCGCGACATCGGCCGAGGCGTGCGAGGAGGCCAGGTATCGAGTGCCGGCGGCCACCGAGCTGTATTCGGGAGGCTCCACCTCGGGGCTCGTGAGGTCGACCACCAGATCCTTCACGTTCATCACGAGCTCGGCCCCGCTCGTCCGGCCGACATCGTAGACTCGGGCGTTGGTCAAACGAATCGTGGTGCCTGTGCGGATGCCACGCTCGGGAGCCTGCTCGACCGAGTCGGCGCGAATGATCCGGGTGATCCCGCGGAGTCTCAACTGGACGAACACGCCATACCCCGGGCTATCCCGCCCCGCGCGCCGTCCGATGAAGATCGTGCGGTCTCCGCGGCTGCTCACGTAGAACGTGCCGGCCCGCATGTCGCGTGTGTCGAGCGATGCCGCCGCGAGACTCGCGAGCTCGTGCGAGCGCTGGTAAGCCCAGGGCCTCACGAGGAGCGACAGTGCCGCGACGGCGAATGCGGCCGTGAGCGACAGGCCGAACACGGTGCCCATCACTTTCGCAGGTGTCAGGCCCGTGGCGAACATGATCGTCACTTCCGAGTCGCTGTAGAGCCTGCCGAATGCCATCACGACCGCCAGATACAGGGAGATCGGAATCAGCACCTCGAGCGCGATCAGGGTTCGCAAGCCGACCAGCTGCACGATCATGCTGGCCGGCAGCAGCGCGTTCACCGCGTTCGAGAGGAAGTCGGCTGCGCCGTAGCTCGTGAACAGCGCGGCGAGCACGACCAGTACCACGATCAGGGGCAGGATGATCTCGCGCAGGAGATAGCGTTGGATGATCATGCTCAGCGTGGTGAGGTGATACGGGTGCAGAGCCGGCTTCCGGCGGCCCGCTCGTGCTAGCATTATGCCCGCTCGGACCGGCGCGCCTCTCGGCTTCGTACCGATGGAAGATATCCGCGAAGTCGCGATTTTCCGTCACAACCTGTTCAGGCTCTCCGAGCCGTTCATCGTGCAGCAGGCTGAGCGGCTCACCCGGTACAGGCCGGTGTACCTCGGGCGCTGGCGTTTCGGACGTGCGCCCGAGGGGGCCGAATCACTTGCCCTGCAGGACCTCGCCCGATGGCGCCTGCCCTCAATCGGCTGGCAGATGGCGACGCGAGACCCTCGACCCTACGAGCACCTGCTCGAGCGGCATCGGCCGGCGTTGATCCATGCGCATTTCGGCATCGAGGGCGTGTACGCGCTGCCGCTCGCCGAACGGCTCGCGCTGCCCCTCATCACCACGTTCCATGGCTTCGACGCCACGCTCGCCGCTCCCGTGCTGCTCGCCTCGCCCGCCTGGGCGCATTATCCGCTGCGCCGGCGCGAGCTTGCGCGGCAGGGCGACCTCTTTCTGTGCGCGTCGTCGTTCGTCCGCGAGCGGGTCCTCGCGCTGGGCTTTCCCGAGGCGCGCACGCATACTCATTACATCGGCGTGGATTGCGAGTCGATCCGTCCGCGCGCCCCGTCCGAGGAAACGCCGATCATCCTCAACGTCGCGCGTCTGGTTGCGGTGAAGGGCACTCGGTATCTGCTGCGTGCGTTCGCGGCTTTGGCGCGACGGCACGACGCCGTACGGCTCGTCGTGATCGGCGAGGGGCCGTTGAGGCGCTCGCTGCAGCGCCTCGCGGCGGCGCTCGGCATCGAGCAGCGCGTGCAGTTTCTCGGCGGGCTGCCCCATGCGGACGCGCTCGCCTGGATGCGTCGTGCCGCGATGCTGGTGCTGCCTTCGATTTCCACCGCCACCGGACGCGTCGAGGGGCTCGGCATGGTGCTGCTCGAGGCTGCGGCGACGGGAGTCCCGGTGATCGGCTCCGAGGTGGGCGGCATTCCCGAATGCGTCCTCGACGGCCAAACGGGTTTCCTGGTCCCGGAGCGTGATGTGGGCGCGCTCGCCGGCCGAATGAGCGAGTTGCTCGATGAGCCGTTGCGGCGGCATCGAATGGGCGCGGCAGGGCGATTGCTCGTCGAGGGGCGGTTCGATGCCCGGCGGCAAACCGCGGCTCTCGAGCTGTTTTACGACTCTCTTCTCGAGCGCGCGGATCGGGATGTCCGCGCGGACTGAGAGCGTGCCGATGCGCAATTCGTCGGCGGCGGTGGTCGTTGCGCATCCGGACGATGAGGCACTCTGGCTGAGCTCCGCCGTCGCCGCAGCCGAGCGTACCGTGCTCTGCTTCGGCGCTCTGTTCGACAGACCGCGGGAGTCGAATGCGCGCCAGCGCGCAGTCGCCGCACTGCCGCTCGCAGGCCTCGTCGACCTCGCGATCCCCGAAAGCGGTGTCGGCTTCTCCCTCGGGCGCGGCGGGCCCGAGCCGACGGCGGCCGGCGTGAGCATAGAGAACCTCGAAGCGCGGGCGCGCTATGAATCGAACTACGCAAAGCTGCTCAGCGCGCTGCGCACCACGCTCGCCGGATTCCGGGAGATATATACGCACAACCCCTGGGGCGAGTACGGTCACCCCGAGCACATTCAGGTCCACCGCGCCGTTTCCGCGCTGCAGCTCGAGCTCGGATACACGATCTGGTTTTCCAACTACGTGAGCGCCGCGAGCTGGCCGCTCGCCCGGCGCCTGGCAGGTGAGGTGCGCTGCGTCGAGCGCCGCGTCGTGCAGCCGGACCGGCTCACCTCGCGCACCCTCATGCGCCTCTACCGGCAGCACGGCGCTTGGACCTGGAGCCTGGCGCACCGCTGGCCCCGCGAGGAGACCTTGTTCTCCCAGCCCCCCCCGGGCGATCCCGCACCGCGCCGGCCGCTGTGCGGCGAATGGCTGCTCGATGTCGCGCGGCTGAGATGGTGGTCACCGCCTTGGCTCTCTGCCCGCCGGAGGCTGCCGCCGCTCAGAACGCGCTCCGGGGGAGACGGTGATGTGCACACCGCGCCGCCCGCCCGGTGAGGCGGCCTGCAGCCGCTCGTTGCGAATGTCGTACTCGAGCAGCGGTCCGGTCACATCGAGACCTCGAGCATCGGAAAAGCTTGCATTACCCGAGAGTCGGACGGAGTCGTCCTTTGCGTCATAGACGATCCGATCGGCGCGGCCGTGCGCCCCGGCCGCTCGCGAGTGCGCGCGATGCTGCTCGAACTGCGCAGGCTTCCCGGTGGCCGTCGCGCTGGTGATGCGGTTATCGTGAAACGTCACGACCGCTCGATCGCAGCGCACCGTGCCGCGCGGCGCGAGATCGATGACCACCTGGTCCTCGAATGTCCACTGGCTGTTGGCGAAGCCCACGCCGCTCGCGTGCGCCCGTTCGGCCCTCAGGCGCATCTCGCCCTGCGAGACGACGATGTTCCTGAAGACGACCGTATCGTTGTTGTAATCGACGCGCGAGAAGCCGGCGTTGATGGCAATGGGCGGCTGCGGCTCGCGCGGCCGGCTCGCCGACTGGTGCGTCTGAGCGTCGCACGCCGCTGCCCCGAGCAGCAGCGCCGCGAGGCACTCAGGGGCGATTCGGCTCCAGCGCCGCCAACGCCGGCGCCCCGAACTCTGAGATTGGCGCATCCGCATATGACTCGAAGACCACCTGTTCACAGGTGGAGGAGTCTGCAAGCAACGCCCGCAGCAGCATATTGTTCAGCGCGTGCCCCGATTTGTGGCCGCTGAACTCCCCCACGAGGCTGTGGCCGAGCAGGTAAAGATCGCCGATCGCGTCGAGAATCTTGTGCTTGACGAATTCGTCCTCGTAGCGCAGGCCGTCCTCGTTCAGCACCCGGAAATCGTCGAGCACGATCGCGTTGTCGAGACTGCCGCCCAGTGCGAGATTCCGTGAGCGCAGCATCTCGAGATCGCGCGTGAATCCGAACGTGCGCGCGCGGCTGACCTCCTTCAGGAACGAGGTGGTCGAGAAGTCCATCGAGGCGCGCTGTGAGCGGCGTTTGAAGATCGGGTGGTTGAACTCGATCTCGAAGTTGACTTTGAATCCGTCGAACGGGCGGAACTCCGCCCACTTATCGCCGTCCTCGACCCGCACGGTCTTTTTGATGCGGACGAAGCGCTTCGGCGCGTGCTGCTCCTCGATCCCGGCCGACTGCAGCAAAAAGACGAACGGTCCCGCGCTCCCGTCCATGATCGGCACTTCGGGGGCGCTCACCTCGATGATGGCGTTGTCGATGCCGAGCCCGGCAAAAGCCGAGAGCAGGTGCTCGACCGTCGAGACCCGCACGTCGCCCTTCACGAGCGTCGTGCCGAGCACGGTGTCGCCCACGTTCTCGGCGTGCGCCTCGATCGGTGGGGAGTCCGGCAGGTCCGAGCGGTGGAACACGATGCCCGAATCGATCGGCGCGGGCGTCAGGCGCATCAACACCTTCTTGCCCGTATGCAGACCCACACCCGTCGCTCGGATGGAGTTTTTGAGAGTCCTTTGTCCGACCATGAGCCTCTAGCTCGAGCAGCAAGTCAGGCTGCTGCAGCCCGTGCGATCGCAAGCGGGCCGCTACCGTAGCACGGCCGTGGTCCGGCTCCAACGACTCAGCTCACACCTGCTCCCCACGGAACGGCGGCGAAAACCCGCCCCGGGGGATGCAGGCATTGAGACCGCGCGCGAGCGCCTAGTCGGCCTGGCGGCGCAGGAATGCTGGAATGTCCAGCAGATCCTGCGCGTCGGCGTCCGGCCGCAGCCCATCGCCCACGGCGCGCTGGCGCTGAACCGTCGGCTTGTCGAGGTGCGCGTAGTCGCTGCTCGAGAGCGGCTGTGGCCGGCGCACGACACGCATGGGCGGCTCGCGCCTTTCGCTCGTGTCGCGAGCCGGCGACCCCTCGCGCTGCATGCGGACAGCGGAAGCGGGACGCCCGAGGCCCGTCGCGACCACCGTGACCCGCACCTGGTTCGTCAGGTCCGGGTCGATGACCGTGCCCACCACGACGGTTGCGTCCTCCGAGGCGAATTGTTTCACGATGTTGCCGACCTCCTGGAATTCGCCGATCGAGAGGTCCATTCCCGCCGTGACGTTCACGAGAATCCCATGAGCGCCGGCGAGATTGATGTCCTCGAGGAGCGGCGAGGACACGGCGGCCTCGGCCGCTTCGCGCGCGCGGCCCTCTCCGCTCGCGGCGCCCGATCCCATCATCGCCATGCCCGTCTCGGCCATGACCGTACGTACGTCGGCGAAGTCCACGTTGATGAGGCCGGGGCGGGTGATGAGCTCCGCGATGCCCTGCACGGCTCCCTGCAGCACCTGATTCGCCGCTTTGAAGGCATCGAGCAGCGTCGTCGCCGGCCCGAGCACCGTCAGCAGCTTCTGATTCGGAATGGTGATGAGCGAGTCGCAATACTTGCCGAGCTCCCCGATGCCGTGGTCCGCGACGAGCATGCGCTTGCCGCCCTCCATGTCGAACGGCTTCGTCACGACCGCGACGGTGAGGATGCCGAGCTCCTTCGCGATCTGCGCGACGACGGGCGCAGCGCCCGTGCCGGTGCCGCCGCCCATGCCGCACGTGATGAACAGCATGTCGCATCCCTCGACGAGCTCGACGACACGATCGCGGTCCTCCATCGCGGCCTGCCGGCCGACCTCCGGATCGGCCCCGGCGCCGAGCCCCTTCGTCATATTGGTCCCGATCTGCAGCGAAGTCTTGACCTTCGAGTGTTTGAGCGCCTGCGCGTCGGTATTCACGCACATGAAATCGACGCCCTCGATGCCGCTCGTGACCATGTGCGCAACGGCGTTGCCGCCGCCGCCCCCTACGCCGATCACCTTGATCACGGCGCTCTGGCTGTACGCGTCCATCAGTTCGAACATTTGTTTGTGCTCCTCTCGACCCAATCGTTTGGTGGAAGTCTTTCGAGCCCTGTGCCCGCCTTGCGGCGTCCGATGTCTGTCAGCGTTCAAAGTGTCTGTCAGCCTTCAAAATATGTCGGTGTTCAGAAATTCCCCTGGAACCAGGCGCGCATGCGGTCGATCATCGTCTTCGCGCCGCCGAGCGGGCGGCGCTGGCGCGCTGGCAACTGGTTGTCGCGGCCGTAGAGCAGCAGCCCCACGCCGGTCGAGAAAATCGGATTGCGGACCACGTCCGCGAGCCCCTGCACCTGCTGCGGGATCCCGAGGCGCACCGGCACGTGGAAGACCTCCTCCGCGAGCTCGATGGCGCCTTCCATCTTGGCGCTGCCGCCCGTGAGCACGATGCCTGCGGCGACCGCCTCCTCGAAGCCGCTTCTGCGCAGCTCCTCGCGCACGAGCGCGAACAGCTCCTCGTAGCGCGGCTCGACGATCTCGGCGAGCGTCTGGCGCGCGAGGCGCCGCGGCGGCCGCTCCCCGACGCTCGGCACCTCGATCGTCTCATCGGGATTGGCGAGCTGGGAGAGTGCGCAGGCGTAGCGGACCTTGATGTCCTCGGCGTGCTGCGTCGGCGTGCGCATCGAGACCGCGATGTCGTTCGTCACCTGGTCTCCGGCGATCGGGATGACCGCGGTGTGCTGGATCGCCCCGGCCGAGAACACCGCAAGGTCGGTGGTGCCGCCGCCCACATCGATCAGGCAGACGCCGAGCTCTTTCTCGTCCTCGGTCAGCACGGCGAAGCTCGAGGCGAGCTGCTCGAGCACGATGTCGTCCACCTCGAGCCCGCAGCGCCGGATGCACTTCTCGATGTTCTGCGCGGCGCTCTCCGCCCCCGTGACGATGTGCACCTTCGCCTCGAGGCGCACGCCCGACATGCCGATCGGGTCGCGGATGTCCTCCTGGCCGTCGATGATGAATTCCTGCGGCAGCACGTGGAGGATCTTCTGGTCCGCGGGAATCGCGACCGCCTTCGCCGCATCGATCACGTGCTCTACGTCGGCCTGGGTGACCTCGCGATCGCGGATCGCGACGACGCCGTGGGAGTTGAGGCTGCGCACGTGACTGCCCGCGATGCCGGCGTACACGGAGTGGATCTCGCAGCCCGCCATGAGCTCGGCCTCCTCCACCGCGCGCTGGATCGACTGGACGGTCGACTCGATGTTGACCACGACGCCCTTCTTCAGTCCCCGCGACGGCTGAGAGCCGATCCCGAGCACCTCGATCGCACCGTCCGCGCCCGCCTCGCCGACGAGCGCGACGACCTTCGAGGTGCCGATATCGAGACCGATGACGAGGCTCCTGCTCGTTTTCATGGCCTGCGGCCACCTTCCCCAGGGTTGCGCCCAGCGGCATTTGAAGCCACGACGTGGGGACCGCTCGCTCGAGGCTGCGCGGCGCCCCGCCACCCGAGGGCAAATCCATTCGCATAGCGCATATCGACGTAGGCGATGTCGCTCGCGCGCTGTGAGACGATCTTCGAGGCGACCTGCATGAAAGTCTCGAAGCGCTGGTCGACCTGCTTGCGGCCGAGCCGGACCGTGACGCCATTGTCGAGATCGAATGCCCAGGCGCCGCGCGCATCGAGGCGCAGCGCCGTGAGGCGCATGCCGACCTCGGCGAGCCGCCCCTGCATCGCGAGATAGCGGTGCGCGACGGCGGGCTCGGTTCCATCCGGCCCGATGAGCGTCGGCAGCTCGAGCGGGATGTGGCGCGCATCGCCGGTGAAGAGCGCACCGCGGGTGTTGACGAGGCCGCTCTGGCCCCAGCGCGCTGCCGCAACCTGCTCGACGACGCGGACCGTCAGCCCGCGCGGCCAGCTGCGCTCGACCGTGGCGGTATCGACCCACGGCAGCCGCTCGATGGCCGCGGAAACCCTCGCAAGCCGCACGTCGATGAGCCCCGCGCCGTTGAGACTCGCCTTCACTGCGCGCTCCACGTCGAGAGGCGAGACGCGCTCGAATTGGCCCGTCACCACGATGGTCTCGATCGGGCGGTCGAGCGCCGCGGCGATGAGCGCGGCGGCCGCGGCGACCCCCGCGAGGCTCGCCGTCGAGGCAAGCAGCCCTCGCCAGTTGATCCGGGCACCGATGCCTGCGAGAAAACGCGAGATGCGCGCACGGTCCGCACCACTCCCGGGGCGGCTTGCCGATCGGCGTCGATTCGCACGGCGGCCCCACATGGCTCAGGCATCTCCTCGCGCCACCGGGACGGCCTCGCCGACGATGCGCACTTCCGGCTCGAGGCGAACGCCGTGAACACGCTCGACCTCGGCTGCGACATGCTCGATCAGCCGCTCGATGTCGGTGGCGGTCGCCGCACCATGATTGATGATGAAGTTCGCGTGCTTCATGGAGACCGACGCATCGCCGATCGTGAAGCCCTTCAATCCCGCGGCCTCGATGAGCCGCGCGGCGTGATCGCCCGGCGGATTGGTAAACACAGAGCCGCAGCTCCATGCTCCGATCGGCTGCGAGGCCTTGCGCCGCTCGAGCAGCGAGCGCACGGCCGCATCGGCCGCAGCCCTCTGGCCGGTGCCGGCTGGGCCGGTGCCAGCAGCGCCGGCGCGCACCTCGAATCGCAGCCGCGCGGCGAGGAAGCCTTCGCCGGCGACCGGCGCGCGCACGCGGCGATACGAGACCTCGTACTCCCCGCAAGCGCGTCCGTGCTCGACGCCAGCCCGATCGAGGGTCTCCACGCCGATGACATGCCGCCACGTCTCCCCGCCGAAGGCGCCTGCATTCATGGCGAGCGCACCGCCGAACGTGCCGGGAATCCCGGCGAAGAACTCCGCCGGTCCGAGCCGCCATTTGATGCATTGCCGTGCGATGCGCGCGCAGGCGACGCCCGCCTCTGAGTACACGGTCGTCGCATCGAGCCGCTCGAGGCGCTCGAGCGCGCCGTGCAGGGCGATCACCGCGCCCTTCAGCCCCCCGTCACGCACGAGCAGATTGCTGCCGAGGCCGATCCAGTGCACCGGGGTCTCGGGCGGCAGGCTCCGCACGAACGCGGCGAGATCCGCGCGGTCGTGCGGCGTGAAATAAAGCTCAGCCGGGCCCCCGACGTGCCAGGACGTGTGCCGGCTCATGCGCTCGTTGCGCCGTACCCGCGCCGCAAAATCGTTTCCGAGGGCGGCGGCCATCACGGCGCGCTCCCCCGCGCGAGCGCCTCGGGGAGCTGCTGCGCGATCGTGTTGATATGGCCCGCGCCCATCGTGACGATCACGTCGTCCGCACGGATCACGCCCTCGAGCGCGCCCGCGAGATCCTCGACACGCTCGACGAAGATCGGCTCGACCTGCGCCCGCGTGCGCACCGCGCGGCAGATCGCCCGGCCGTCGGCGCCCGGAATCGGGGGCTCGCCGGCCGCGTAGACCTCCGTGACGAGGAGCACCTCGGCGCCCGAGAGCACCTTCGCGAAGTCATCGATCAGGTCGCGGGTACGTGTGAAACGGTGCGGCTGGAACGCGAGCACGATGCGCCGCCCTGGGTAGCCCTGGCGCAGCGCCTCGAGCGTCGCGGCGATCTCCGTCGGGTGATGACCATAGTCATCGACGATCGTCACCGGTCCGGCCGGCGTCACCACGTCCGCGATGTGCTCGAGCCGCCGGGAGATGCCCTGGAAGCCCGCAAGCGCGCTTGAGATCGCGGCATCGTCGATCTCGAGCTCGCTCGCCACGGCGATCGCCGCCAGGGCGTTGAGTACGTTGTGAGCGCCAGGCAGGGCGAGCGTCACGGAAAGCGCCGCAGCTCCGGGACGCATCACCTCGAAATCCGTCTTGAGTCCGCGGCGGCGGACATTGACTGCGCGCACGTCCGCGCTCTCATCGAGCCCGTACGTCATCGCCGGCCGCGCAACGCGCGGCAAGAGCCCGCGCACGCGCTCGTCATCGAGGCACAGGATCGCGAGCCCGTAGAACGGCAAGTTGTGCAGGAAGTCGGCGAAGCTCTGCTCGAGATGCTCGAGGCTGCCGCCGTGAGTCGCGAGATGATCGTTGTCGATGTTCGTGACGATCGCGATCAGCGGCTGCAGATGCGTGAACGAGGCGTCGCTCTCGTCGGCCTCCGCGACGAGATAGCGGCCGGTCCCGAGCCTCGCATTGCTGCCGGCACTGACGAGGCGTCCCCCGATCACGAACGTCGGATCGGCGCCGGCCTCGGCGAGCACGCTCGCGACGAGACTCGTCGTCGTCGTTTTGCCGTGCGTCCCCGCGACGGCGATCGAGTAGCGGAAGCGCATGAGCTCACCGAGCATCTCCGCGCGCTGCACGGCGGGAATGCGCGCCGCGAGGGCCGCGGCGACCTCGGGATTGTCGGGCGGGACCGCGCTCGAGACGACGATCACGTCGGCGCCGCGGACATTCTCGGCCGCGTGCCCTTCCATCACGCGCGCGCCGAGGCCGGCAAGACGGCGCGTGATCGAATTGAGCTTGAGATCCGAGCCCTGCACGCGGTAGCCGAGATTGAGCAGCACCTCGGCGATACCGCCCATCCCGCTGCCGCCGATCCCGACGAAATGGATCGTGTTGATGCGGCGCATGCGGTCGCCGCGCCCGGCCGGCTTGCTCGGCTGCGCGGCTGCATCTCGCCGAGCGGGGTCGGTGTCGCCCTCCAAAATCTCCCGCGGAGAGCTCCTCACGAGCCGACCTCCACGTATTTGAGACACGCCGCCGCGAGGTCCTCCACCGCGTGCGGCAGCGCGAGCGAGCGCGCGCGCTCCGCCATCGCAAGGAGCGGCTCGCGCGCGAACAGCGCCTCAGCGCGCGTCCCATCAGCGGCCCCCGCGCCGCGCTCGGAGGCGGGCCGGGCGGCGAGCTTGTCGATCTCGGCGGCGAGACGCTCGGCCGTGAGCTCCCGCTCCCCAATCAGCACTGCCGCCCCGGCGTTGACCAGATGGCGTGCATTCGCCGTTTGATGATCGTCGACCGCGGCGGGAAACGGCACGAGGATCGCCCCGAGGCCCGTTGCGGCGAGCTCGGAGATGGTGAGGGCGCCCGAGCGGCAGATGACCAGATCGGCCCACGCATAGGCCGCCGCCATGTCGTCGATGAAGGCCGCGACCTGCGCGCGAACACCCGCCGCTGCATAGCTGCGCTCGGCGGCTTCGTGCCAGCGACTGCCTGCCTGATGTCGGACCTCGATGGGGAGCCGCTCGGCGACCGCGGCAAGGGCGAGCGGCACGATCGTGTTGAGACGCACCGCGCCCTGGCTGCCGCCGACGACGAGAATGCGGAGCGGCCCGCTGCGCGCGGCGAATCGCTCGGCCGGAGGAGCCGTGGAGGTGATTTCGCGCCGCAGCGGATTGCCGATCGTACGGGCGCGCACTCCCGCTCCGAAGCTGCCGGGAAACGCCTCGAAGACCTCGCGCGCGAAGTGCGCGAGCACGCGATTGGTGAAACCTGCGATCGCGTTCTGCTCGTGGATCAGGAGCGGACGGCGCGTGAGCCATGCGGCGATGCCGCCCGGACCGGTCACGAAGCCGCCGAGCCCCACGACGACGAACGGCCGGTGCCGCCACATCACGCGGCAGGCCGAGAGCAGCGCGGCGCCGACGCGCAAAGGCGCGCCGAGCTTTGCGAGCAGTCCCTTGCCGCGCAGGCCTCCGACGGCGAGCCACTCGATCGGCAGCGGCTCGGCGGGAACGATGCGCGCCTCGAGCCCGCGCCGCGTACCGAGCCAGACCACCTCGATCGGGTGCTGGCGCAGCAGGCGCGCGAGCGCGAGCGCCGGGAACACGTGCCCGCCCGTGCCGCCCGCCATGATGAGCGCCGGCCGGGTCACTCGGTGCGCTCCGTGAGGCGTGACTGCGCGGTGGCCTCGTGATGGACCCGGAGCACGAGTCCCACCCAGGCGAGCGCGACGACGAGGCTCGAGCGCCCGTAGCTCATGAGCGGCAGCGTCAGTCCCTTGGTCGGCAGGACGCCCATGTTCACGCCGATGTTGATGAAAGCCTGGATGCCGAGCCACAGCCCGAACCCTGCCGCGAGATACGCCGGAAATTTAAGTCCCGCGTCGGCGGCGAGCCGCGCGGTGCGGAAGCTGCGCCACACGAGCGCGAGAAAGAGTGCGAGAGTTGCGATCGCCCCGGCGAGGCCGAGCTCCTCGGCAAGCACGGCGAAGAGGAAGTCCGTGTGAGCCTCGGGCAAATAAAAGAGCTTCTGCACGCTGTCGCCGAGCCCGACCCCGAGCCAGCCGCCGCGGCCGATCGCGATCAGCGATTGCGTGAGCTGGAACCCGCTGTTGAAAGGATCGGCCCAGGGATGCAGGAATCCCGTGAGCCGCCGCAGCCGGTAGCTCGAAGTGATCGCGAGCAGCGCGAAGCCGCCCGAGGCGAGCACGGTCATCGCGATGACGTAGCGCAGGCGTGCACCCGCGAGGTAGAGCAGCCCGAACCCCGCGGCGAACAGCACGGTCGCGGCGCCGAAATCGGGTTCCGCGAGCAGCAGCACGCCGGCGCAGGCGAGCAGACCGAGCGGCTTCGCGAGCCCGGCGAAGGAGCCCCGCAGCTCCTCCTCGCGCCGCGCCGCGTAGCTTGCGATGTAGATGAGGATGAAGACGCGCGCGACCTCGGAAGCCTGGAAGCTGAAGCCCCCCATCGCGAGCCACCGGCGGCTGCCGTTCACGACGTGCCCGAGCCCCGGCACGAGCACCGCGAGCAGCAGGGCATAGGCGGCGATGAGCAGCGGCATGGACAGCCGCTCGATGAAATCCGTGCGGATCGTGAGGAGAACTGCGGCCACGGCCGCGCCGACCACCGTGAGCAGCAGCTGCCGATCGAGATAGTAGAAGCCGTTGCCGTTCTCGTGCGCGGCGATCGAGACGGAGGCCGAGGTGACCATCACGAGGCCGAGCAGCACGATCGCAAGCGTCAGCGCGAGGAACACGGTGTCGATGCGCCACCCGCCGCGCCGGCGGCCAGGACGCGCGTAGCCGAACCCGAGAGCGGCACGGCCGCCGGCATTCATGATCGAGCCCGCCGGCTGGCTCATGCCGCAAGCTCCCGCACACTGCGCGCGAACACCTCGCCGCGGTGCGCATAGTCCCGGAACATGTCGAGGCTCGCGCACGCCGGCGAGAGCAGCACCGTCTCGCCGGGGCGAGCCGCTTGCGCGGCCGCCTGCACCGCCTCCTCGAGCGAGTCGCAGCGCTGCATGCTCGACACACCGTCCAGCGCCTCGGCGATCGCATCGGCGTCGCGGCCGATCAGCACGACGTGGCGCACCTTGTCGCGGAAAGCGGCGGCGAGGGGCGCGAATTCCTGGCTCTTGCCATCGCCGCCGAGAATCACCACGAGCGGCCCCGGGGTGCCCGCGACGGCGGCCACCGTCGCGCCGACGTTCGTCCCCTTGGAGTCGTCGATATAGGTCACGCCTCGCAGGTCCGCGACCCACTGCGAGCGGTGCGGCAGCCCCGGGAAGCACCTGAGCTCGGTCAGCATCGGCTCGGGCGGCAATCCTGCCGCTTCCCCGAGCGCGAGTGCGGCGAGCGCGTTCGCTGCGTTGTGCAGACCTTTGATCCTGAGCTCCGAGAGCGCGAGCAGCGGCTCGCCGCGCCGCGTGAGCCAGCTCCCCGCCGCGGCGGCAGCGCTCCCCGAGGCGGTCTTACCCGCGGCGGGCGCGAGCGTGTAGTCGGCGCCGCTCGCCTCGCGCAGCGAGAAGCCGAGCTTCGCCTGCCCGGGCCTCACGCTCGCGACGACGCGCGGATCGTCGAGATTGACGACCGCCGTATCGCAACGCGTGTAAATGCGCGCTTTCGCCGCCGCGTACTCCTCGAGCGAGGCGTAGCGATCCATGTGGTCCGGGCTCACGTTGAGAATGGCCGCGGCTTTCAGATCGAGAGAACGCGTCGCCTCGAGCTGAAAGCTCGAGAGCTCGAGCACGTAGAGGTCCGTCCGGCGCGCGTCCCGGTGCGAGGCGGCGATCAGATCGAGCACCGGCTCGCCGAGGTTGCCGCCGACCCGCGTCTCGAGGCCGGCGCGCCCGGCCATGCGCCCGACGAGCGTGGTCACGGTGCTCTTGCCATTGGTTCCAGTGATCCCGACGACGGGAGCATCGACCGCGAGCGCGAACAGCTCGACGTCGCCCGCGATCTCGATCCCGCGGCGGCGCGCTTCGTTGAAGAACGGCGCCGAGAGCGGCACACCCGGCGAGGCGACGACACAGACGGCCTGATCGAGGAGCGAGGCGTCGAGACCGCCGAGGCGCACCGGTATGTGCGGGTCGAGCGCCATGAGCTTCGCGAATCCGGGCGGATCGCGGCGCGTATCGGTCACCGCGATCCGCCAGCCCCGCTCGCGCAAATACACGGCGCACGCGTAGCCGGTCCGGCCGAGTCCGACGATGACGGCGGTCGAGGGCTTGTGGCGCGTCTCGTTCATCGGAGCTTCAGAGTCGCAAGTCCCACTAGCACGAGCAGGAGCGTGATGATCCAGAAGCGCACGATCACCTTGGGCTCCGCCCAGCCTTTGAGCTCGAAGTGGTGGTGGATCGGCGCCATGCGGAAGATGCGCCGCCCAGTGAGCTTGTAGGAGCCCACCTGCAGGATGACCGAGGTGGTCTCGAGCACGAACACCCCGCCCATGATGAGTGCCACGACCTCCTGGCGCACGATGACCGCCAGCACGCCGATCGCCGCCCCGATCGAGAGCGCCCCGACATCGCCCATGAAGACCTGCGCCGGATAGGTGTTGAACCAGAGGAAGCCGAGCCCGGCGCCGCCGAGCGCGGAGCAGAAGATCAGCAGCTCGCCGGCGCGCGGCACGGCGGGAATCGCTAGATACTCCGCGTAGACCGAGTTGCCGCTCACGTAGGCGAAGACACCGAGCGCCGCCGTCACGAGCACCGCCGGCATGATCGCGAGCCCATCGAGCCCGTCCGTGAGATTCACGGCGTTGCTCATGCCGACGATCATGAAATAGGCGATTACGACGAACACCGCAGCGGAAAGCGGCTCCGCGAAGCGTTTCACGAACGGCAGATAGAGCGTCGTCTCCGCGGGCGCCTGCGCCATGTAGTAGAGCGTCGCCGCCGCGGTGAGTCCCGCGACGGACTGCCAGAAGTACTTCCAGCGCGCGATGAGCCCCTTCGAGTTACCGACGACCAGCTTGAGGTAGTCGTCATAGAATCCGATGAGCCCGTACGCGAACGTCACGCCGAGCACCGTCCAGACGAACCGATCGGAGAGGTCGGCCCACAGGAGCGTACTGACGAGGATCGCCGCGAGGATGAGCGCCCCGCCCATGGTCGGCGTGCCCGCCTTCGGCAGGTGCGACTTCGGGCCATCATCCCGCACGACCTGCCCGATCTGATAACGGGAGAGCTTCGCGATCATCGCAGGCCCGGCGACGAGCGAGAACGCCAGCGCCGTGACGGCAGCGAGAATCGCCCGCAGCGTCTGATAGTGAAAGACGTTGAAGCCCGAGTACGCGGGCGTCAGATGCTGTGTGAGCCAGTACAGCACGGCTACTGCCCTGCACCCGCGCGCCCGAGCGGCGCGGCGGCCTCACCCGGGGCCTCTGCCGCGAGCGCCGCGACGACTCGCTCGAGCCGGTTGACGCGTGAGCCCTTGATGAGCACCGAAGCCTCGCGCGCCAGCGCGGCATCGAGCGCGCGCGCGAGCGCTTCGGCATCCGGATACCATTCGGCGCCCGCACCGAAGCTCTCCACGGCGAGCTGGGCGAGCTCACCCATCGCGTAGAGCCGCTCGACGCCGCGCTCGCGCGCATAGGCGCCGATCTGCGCGTGGCTCGCGCGTGCGAACTCGCCGAGCTCGCCCATATCCCCGAGCACGAGCCATTTCGGTCCCTCGAGCTCACCGAGAACGTCGATGCCCGCCCGCATCGAGCTGGGATTCGCGTTGTAGGAGTCGTCGATCAGCCAGGCGCCGCAGCGCGCCCGCTTGAGCTGCAGGCGGCCCTGCACCGCGCGCATCGAGGAAAGGCCCGCGCAGACGTGCTCGAGGCTCGCGCCTGCCGCGCTGGCCGCCGCGGCGGCGCCCAGAGCGTTCACGATGTTGTGCCGCCCAGCGAGCTTGAGCTCGATGGCTGTTCTGCCGTGAACGCACTCGAGCGTGAAGCGCGTGCGGAACTGCCCGGCGGCGATATCCGCCCGCACGTCGCGCGCGGTGAAGTCCGCCCGCGCCGCGAGTCCGAACGTGACGATTCGCCGCGCTCGCGTGAGGCTGCGCCACAGCGGCACGAACGCATCGTCCGCATTGATGATGGCGATCCCCTCGGGCGCGAGGCCCTCGACCATCTCGCCCTCGGCGCGCGCGACGCCCTCGAGGCTCCCGAAGCCTTCGAGGTGCTCGGCACCGGCATTGGTGATCAGCCCGATGGTCGGGCGCGCGAGCGCGACGAGCCCGGCCACCTCGCCCGCGCGGTTCGCGCCCATCTCGATCACGGCGAAGCGCTGGTGCGCCTCGAGGCGCAGCAGCGTGAGCGGCACGCCGATGTGGTTGTTGAGGTTCCCCCGTGTCGCGAGGCACGCGCCGGCTTGCGCGAGAATCGCGGCAGTCATCTCCTTCACGGTCGTCTTGCCGTTGCTGCCGGCGACGCCGATCACGGGAATCTCGAACTGGGCGCGCCAGAGGCTTGCCGCCCGCGAGAGCGCCGCTTGGGTATCGGGTACGATGATCCGGGCGAGCGAGGCGCGGCGGCTGCGATCGCGGGAGAGCGTGCGACTGTCGTTTGGGGCCGTGCCGTTTTCGCCCGAGAGCGCGCTCGCCTCATCGATGACGGCGCCCGCCGCGCCGGCTGACGCCGCGGCCGCGAGGAACTCGTGGCCGTTGAACCGCGGACCGCGCAGCGCGATGAACAGCGCGCCGGCCTCGATGGTGCGCGTGTCCGTCGAGATGCCGGAATAGGCGCGATCGGCTCCTTCGAGCCGGCCGCCGCAGACCTCGGCAAATGCGCCCAGGGTGCGGCTGCGCTGCGCCATCATGCGCGCCCCTTGCGCCCGGAGAAGAAAGCCCGCGCGACGGTCTGGTCGCTGAAGGGGCGGCGCTCGCGACCGACGATCTGGTAGTCCTCGTGGCCCTTCCCCGCGATGAGCACCACATCGTCCGCGCCCGAGCGCGCGAGCGTCTCGCGAATCGCTTGCGCGCGATCATGCTCGACTCGCGCGCGACCTTCGACTCCCTCGAGGATGTCCGCCACGATCTGTCCGGGAGCTTCCGTGCGCGGATTGTCGTCGGTGACGACGACGTCATCGGCGAGCTCACGGGCGATGCGCCCCATCGGCGCGCGCTTGCCGCGGTCACGATCACCGCCGCACCCGAACACGACGCGCAAGGTTCCCCGGCAGTGCGCCCGGGCGGCGCGCAGTGCCTTCTCGAGCCCATCCGGTGTGTGGGCGTAATCGACGATCGCGAGCGGATCGCTCGCGGTACCCCGGAGGATCTGCATCCGACCCGCAGGCGCGGCGCATTCCCCGATGGCGGCGACCGCGCGATCGAGCGGCATATCGAGCGCCACCAGCATGCCGAGGACGGTGAGGACGTTCTCGACGTTGAAAGCACCGAGAAGCGGCGCCGCGACGCGCGCGCTGCCCCAGCTCGACTCCAGCGTGAAGCCGAGGCCGGTAGGCTCGAGCCGCACCTCACGCGCCCAGAGGTGCTCGGCGCCGCGGCCATGAGCGCGCGAATCGCCTTCGGCCGGCTGCCGCCCCGTGAGGATCAATCGCCCGGCCGTGCCCTCGAATCGCCGCGCGAGCTCGTGGCCGAAGCCATCCTCTACATTGATGATCCTCGCGGCGAGGTCGTGCTCGAACAGCCGTGCCTTCGCCGCGCCGTACGCCTCCATCGAGCCGTGGAAGTCGAGATGGTCGCGCGTGAGATTCGTAAAGGCGGCGGCACGGAAACGCACGCCGTTCACCCGCCCCTGCGCGAGCGCGTGCGAGGACACCTCCATCGCCACGCATTCCGCACCGAGTGCGCGCAGCGCGGCGAGCTGTCGATGCACCGTGACCGCATCGGGGGTCGTCAGATCGAGCGACTCGATCGAGCCGGGAACCCCGCTGCCGAGCGTACCGAGATAGCCGCTGCGCCGGCCGAGCTTTTGAAGCGCCTGCGCCGCGAGGTATGCGCAGGTCGTCTTGCCGTTCGTTCCGGTGAAGCCCGCCACGGCGAGTCTTTGCGACGGCGCCTCGAAGAAGCGAGCCGCGATCGTTCCGGCCTTCTCGGCGAGCTGCGGTACCGGAGCGATGAAGAGCGTCCCGGCGCTTACCGCCTCCCGCACGCTCGCCGGCAAGCTCTCCGCGAGGCGCGAGTCCCCGGCCGCCGCCTCGGTCTCGTACAGAATCGCGCGCGCGCCGCGCGCGAGCGCGTGTTCTGCGAATTCGAGCCCGTGCCGCGCGGTGCCCCGGCACGCGAGGAAGAGCGCCCCGGCACTCACCGAACGGCTGTCGAGGGTCAGATCGCTCACCCGCACCTGCGCGGGCACCGCGACGAGCCCGACGGCGAGCTCGGCGAGCGGCCGCTCCCTTGGCTGCGCGCTCATCGGTGAGCCACCGTGCGCGCGGCGGGGTGTGCCGCCATCCGCGTGGCGTGGCGCGCGCCGCTCGTGTCCGGCTCATTGCGCACGCTCCGCAGCGCCGCAGGCTGCTCGTCCGCGGGCACACCGACCGCCTCGTCGGGCGGCACGCCGAGCAGGCGCAGCGCCCCGCCCACGACGGCCGAGAACACCGGCGCGGCGACCATGCCGCCCAGGTGCTCGCCCGCGCTCGGCTCATCGAGCACGACAGCCGCGGCGAGGCGCGGCTCGCTCGCCGGAGCCAGTCCCGCGAAAACCGACATGTACCGCTTCGTCGAGTAGCCCCCGGCCGTCGCGATCTCCGCGGTGCCCGTCTTGCCGGAGACGCGATAGCCCGGGATGGCGGCCCTGCGTCCGGTCGCTCCCTCCTGCTGCACGACCGACTCGAGCATGCCGAGCAGCTCCCGGCAAACACTTGCGTCGAGCACACGCACGCCCGCGGGCGGATTGTCCACACGCAGGAACGTCACGGGGCGGCTCACGCCGTACGAGCCGATCGTCGCGTAAGCGTGCGCAAGCTGCAGAGTGGTCACCGAGATGCCGTAGCCGTGCGACATCGTCACGATCCCGATCGGCCGCCAGTGCACGTAATCGCTCAGCACCCCCGCCGACTCGCCCGGGAAGCCGCTCGTCGTCACGTGCCCGAAGCCGACGCCGGCGAGCGTCGTCCAGATGAGCCTCGGCGGAAGCGCGAGCGCGATGTGCGCCATGCCGACGTTGGAGCTCATGGCGAGGATCGTCGCGATGTTCACGCGGCCGAGGTCGTGCTCGTCGGGGAAGATCTTCGCGCCGACTTTGATGTATCCGGGCGACGTATCGATGATCGTGTGACCGTTGAACTTGCCCGTGGTGAGCGCGGCTGCGACGAAGAACGGCTTCATCGAGGAGCCCGGCTCGAGCAGGTCGGTCGCGGCTCGATTGCGATACAGTTCGGGCGCTCGCTGGTCGCGATCGTTCGGATTGAACGCTGGCTGGTCGACCATCGCGAGCACCTCGCCCGTGCGCACGTCGAGGATGACGATCGAGCCGGCGCGCGCGCGCTGGTCGCGCACCGCGCGCTTGAGCTCGCGATAGGCGAGATACTGCAGCCTCATGTCGATCGAGAGCGTGAGGTCGCGTCCGGGACGTGCAGGGCGGATGCTCTCCACGTCCTGCACGATGCGGCCGTAACGATCCTGGATCACGCGCTTCGCGCCGTCCGCGCCCGCGAGCCAATGATCGAAGGCGAGCTCGAGCCCCTCCTGCCCCGCATCGTCCACGTTCGTGAAGCCGAGCACGTGTCCGGTGACCTCGCCCGCCGGATAGTAGCGCTGGTACTCGCGCGAGAGATAAACGCCCGGGATCTCGAGACCCTTCACGCGCTCGGCCTGCGCCGGCGGCAGATGCCGCGCGACGTACAGGAACTCGCGGTCGAGGTTGCTCGTGACCCGCCGCGCGAGCTCCGCCGCATCGAGATGCAGCGCCTGAGCGAGCTTCGGAATCTGGTCGGACGCGAGCGCGATCTGCTTCGGATTCACCCAAACGGAATCGACGGGCGTGCTCACGGCGAGCGGCTCACCGTAGCGATCGGTGATCACTCCCCGGTGCGCGACGATGCTCACCACGCGCGAGAAGCGTGCATCGCCCTGTCCGGCGAGGAAGCTGTGATCGACGAGCTGCAGGTTCACAGCGCGCCAGGTCAGCCCCGCGGCGGCCACCGTGAGCAGACCGAACGCGAAGAATGCGCGCAGCCGGAACGAGCGCGGCGCAGCGTCTGTCGGTGAAGGGCGCGATTTTGCTCTCATGGCGAGACGAGGCGGATGGCCTGCGGCGGCGGCGTCGTCATGTGCAGCTTCGTGCGCGCGACGTTCTCCACGAAAGCATGCGTCGACCATGCGCTCTGCTCGAGCTGCAGCTGCCCCCACTCGATGTCGAGGTTGTCGCGCTGCGCTTCGAGCGCCTCGAGGCGCACGAACAGCTCGCGCGCGCGATGCTTGCAGTCGATCGCCCCCACCGCGGACACGAGCACCGCGACCCACAGGAGCGGCACGAGGATCGCAAGCTGGCGCGCGCCGAGCGTCACGGCAGCTTCTCGGCGCCGCGCAGCAGAGCGCTGCGCGCGCGAGGATTGCGCGCCCGCTCGGCCTCGCTGGGCCGGGTCTTGCGGCCGACGAGCGCGAGGCGCGGCCGCGCCCCGGGCGGAACCTCCGGCAGTCCCGCGAACGCCGGATCGACACTCGAGGCGCGCTTCAGAAAGCGCTTGACCACCCGGTCCTCGACGGAGTGGAAGCTGATTACCGCAAGCCGTCCACCGGGGGCGAGTACATCCACCGCCGCGGCGAGGCCCTTCGCGAGCTCACCGAGCTCGTCGTTCGCGTGCATCCGCAGCGCCTGGAACGTGCGCGTCGCCGGGTGCTTACCGGGCTCGCGCGTCGGCACGGCACGAGCCACGAGCGCGGCGAGCTCACCGGTGGTGCTGAGCGGTGCCTTGCGACGCGCGTCGACGATCGCGTGTGCTACGCGGCGCGCATAGCGCTCCTCCCCGAGGGTCGCGATCACTTCGCGTATCTCGTCGAGGCTCGCCCGAGCGAGCCAGGCCGAGACGGGCTGCCCGCGTGTCGGGTCCATGCGCATGTCGAGCGGGCCGTCCGCGCGGAAGCTGAAGCCGCGGCGCGGGTCATCGAGCTGGGGCGAGGAGACGCCGAGATCGAAGAGCACTCCTCGGCACGGGCGCGCGCCCGCATCATTCGACACCAGCTCGCGAAGCGCCGAAAACGGCGCGTGGACGAGCGTGAGGCGCATCTCGTCGGCGAAGCGGCGGCGGCCGGCCTCGATCGCTTCGGGGTCGCGGTCGACCGCGAGCACGCGGCCCTCTCCACCCAGGGACGCGAGTATCCGTGCCGTGTGGCCTCCACGCCCGAACGTCGCATCGACATAGTAGTCACCCGCCTCGAGGCGAAGGAGAGCCAGCGCTTCATCGACGAGCACTGGCTCGTGCGCGTGCTCGTTGTCATCCACGAAACGAAGCAGCTCGAGACCGCCCCCTTTTGTTTGAGTCGTCGCTCGCTCCGCCCCGCTCGCGCGCTATTGCATGCGCTACAGCGACAGCGAATCGAGCCCTGGCGGCAGGTCGGTCGCGCTCTCCTCGCTCTTCAGCCAGAAGCTGCGCCGGTCGCCCCAGCGCGCCTCGTCCCACAGCTCGAAGCGATTGCCTTGACCGATCAGCATGCCGAGCCGCTCGAGGCCCGCGAACTTGCGCAGCTCGGGCGGCAGTAGAAATCGTCCATGCCCGTCGAGCTCGACTTCGGTCGCATGGCCTACAATGAGCCGCTGCAGCCGGCGCGACCGCGCGTCGAAGCTGGGCAGGCTCATGAGCTTGTGCTCGGCCTGCTCCCAGTCGGGCAAGGGGAAGATGAGGAGGCACTCGTCGCCGCGATCGACCGTGATCACAAGCCGGCCCTGGGCACGCTCCCGGATGGCATCGCGGTACCGATTGGGCATGACCATTCGGCCCTTGTCGTCCATCGTGACCTTTGTTGCGCCGCGGAACACGTCGTTGGAGGTGGAACGCGCCCACTTCCCCCCACTTTTCCCCACCTGGCGCCACTATAGAAATTCGCGCCACGTTAAGTCAATGGAAATCAGTGAGAAATTCGTCGCACTCACAACGACTTATGGTGAATTCGTTCCATGTCCACCAGCTCGGAAATACACTCTGCTTGGCAATCAGATGGTTGCCCGGGATACCTCATACAGTAGGTAACAAGAAGCGCCGCCGTCCGAGTCGCGGCGCGGTGGGAGTCGGCCTGTAAGCCGGGTTCTGTCGAGGGCAATCATTCCTCTGGACCACGCGTCGCCGCGGGCCTCAAGCGGCCTACCCGGAAGCGCGTGCGAACACCGCTGCACCCTCATCGAGCGCTGCTTCCCTATTTGGCCTTGCTCCAGGTGGGGTTTGCCGTGCCGCCGAGTGTTGCCACCGGCGCGGTGCGCTCTTACCGCACCGTTTCACCCTTGCCGTTCCGCGCACGAGGCGCGGACTTGGGCGGTTTACTCTCTGTTGCACTTTCCGTGGGCTCGCGCCCCCCAGGCGTTACCTGGCACCTTGTTCGCCGGAGCCCGGACTTTCCTCCACCCCCGTGCGGCGGCTGCCACGCGAGAACAGCGATTGCCCGGCCGACTCCCGCGGGCAAGATATAGCTGAACGCGCGCGAGCTCAATGGCTGCGAGCGAATTCTCCCGATGCGCACTTCCCGCGCGGCGCGCTGCGGCCTCAAACGCTCACGCTTCGCCCCGCCCGCGCTTTGCGAGCTGCATCGCGAGCGCATACGCCGCGCTGCGCGTCGCGCCGGCGAGCTGCGCCGCGATCGCCGCGGCCTTTGCGGGCGGCAACTCGCGCGCGAGCAGCTCGAGCGCGCGGCGCAGGAGCCGCTCGTCGCAGGTC
>JBOHZR010000343.1:0-22878 GCA_050738595.1 Steroidobacteraceae bacterium
AGTGCCCCCCGCGCGTGCTCACACTCTCGATCAAATACCCCCGCAGCTCCGCGCACAGCCCCAAGAGCTCCCCGGGCGCAAGCCTCCTCACATCGGCAGGCGTGCCAATCCGGGAGAGCAGCGGATAAGAACGTTTGGACATGAGGGCTCGATTCTGGGACGGCCGGGGCAGGCGGCCAAGGCCGGCGGGTGGCTCAGAGCTTCGCCGGTTCCTCGGGCGCAGCCTCGAGAGGTGCGGCTTCCGGCTCGCCGTTGCGCCGCAGAAGAATCTCGACGCGCTGCTGGGCAGCCTTCAAGGCGCCCTGACAGTGGCGCGTGAGCTCGACGCCGCGCTCGAAGCGGCGCAGCGCCTCATCGAGCGGCAGATCGCCGTGCTCGAGCGTCTGGACGAGCAGCTCGAGCTCGGCGAGCGCCTGCTCGAAGTCTGGGGGTGCGGAATCACGCGCCATACTTCACCGGGAGGTCGGATGGAGGCGAGGGTATCAGCTCCATCCGCGCGGTCAACGCGGGTCGATCGGGTTGACGCTTGCGGCGCGCGAGCATAGAGTCCCCAGGTTTAGACCGGGTCTAAGAGGAGCTATCACCGTGGAACTCAAGGGCAGCAAGACGGAAGAGAACCTGAAGTATGCATTCGCCGGCGAATCTCAGGCGAACCGCCGGTATCTGTATTTCGCGGCGAAGGCCGATGTGGAAGGCTACAACGATATCTCGGCGGTATTCCGCTCCACCGCCGAGGGGGAAACCGGCCATGCGCACGGGCACCTCGAGTACCTGGAGCAGGTCGGGGACCCGGCGACGGGGTTGCCGATCGGTGAGACGACGCTGAACCTCAAGGCCGCCATCGCCGGCGAGACGCACGAGTACACCGACATGTACCCCGGCATGGCGAAGGCCGCACGCCAGGAAGGCTTCGGCGAGATCGCCGACTGGTTCGAGACGCTCGCCAAGGCGGAGCGCTCGCACGCCAACCGTTTCCAGAAGGCACTGGACGGTATCTGAGCGGCTCGATTTGAGCCGCGAGACGCGCGAGGGTCGGGAGGGCCGCGAAGGCAGTCTCGAGGCGCCGACCCGGCATCCTCTCGACTGGCGCAATCCGGCCTTCTACGACGAGGAGGCGCTCGAGAAGGAGCTCGAGCGCGTCTTCGAGATCTGCCATGGCTGCCGGCGCTGCTTCAGCCTCTGCCAGGCTTTCCCGACGCTCTTCGATGCGATCGACGCGACGCCGAGCGGGGAGCTGAAGGAGGTCGACCGCAAGGCCCACTGGGAGGTCGTGGACCACTGTTATCTCTGCGACATGTGCTTCATGACCAAGTGTCCCTACGTTCCGCCTCATCCGTGGAACGTGGACTTTCCTCATCTCATGCTGCGCGCGAAAGCGGCACGTACGCGGCGCGAGGGTCTCAGCGTCCGCGACCGGGTGCTCACATCGACCGAAGCGGTCGGTAATCTGGCAGGCATTCCCGTCGTGGCGGAAGTCGTCAACGCAGTGAATCGCTCGGCGCCCGGACGGGCTGTGCTTGCACGGACGCTGCGGGTCGCGCGCGATGCGCCGCTGCCAGCCTATCGATCGAGGACCGCGCGCAAGAGGCTTCAGCGCCTGCTGCGCGAGGACGAGCCTGCGGTCCCGAGCGTGCAGGCCGCGCCATCGATCCGGGACCGTGCCGCGATCTTCACGACATGCTACGGCAACCGCAACGAGCCGCAGATGGTCGAGGACCTGGCGGTCGTGTTCCGCCACAACGGCATCCAGGTGCGGCTCGTCCCGCAGGAGCGCTGCTGCGGCATGCCGCGGCTCGAGCTGGGGGACCTCGAGGGCGTCGACCGTTTGAAGCGGCAGAACATCCCCGCGCTCAAGCATCTCGTGGACGAGGGCTGGGATCTCGTCGCGGCGATTCCTTCCTGCGTGCTGATGTTCAAACAGGAGCTGCCGCTCATGTATCGCGAAGATGCGGACGTGCAGGCAGTGCGGGCGAGCTTCTTCGATCCGTTCGAGTATTTGATGCTGCGCCACCGCGCAGGGCTCCTGCGCACGGACTTCACGACCTCCCTCGGCAAGGTGAGCTATCACGTGCCCTGTCACCTGCGCGTTCAGAACATCGGGCTCAAGACGCGCGACGTGCTCAAGCTCATCCCGGACACGACCGTCGAGGTGATCGAGCGCTGCTCCGGTCATGACGGCACGTACGGCGTCAAGCAGGAGTTTCGCGCCGCGTCCGTGAAGATCGGCCGGCCGGTCGCCGAGCGCATGCAGCGCGCAAAGGCGGACCATTATTCGAGCGACTGCCCGATGGCCGGGCATCAGATCGAGAGCCTGCTCCCGGCGCCGCGCCGCGAACCCGAGCACCCTCTCACGCTGCTTCGCAAGGCTTACGGGATCTGAGGGCGAGGTGACGCATGGAGCAACTCGAGCCGGCTGATCTGCTCTCGCTCGAACAGTATGCTCGTGAGCGCAGCGCTTTTCGCGCGCGCGTGATCGAGCACAAGAAGCGCCGCCAGCTCGCGGTAGGCCCGAACACGACGTGGTGCTTCGAGGATCGCCTCACCATCCAGTATCAGGTGCAGGAGATGCTGCGCGCGGAGCGCATCTTCGAGCCCGAGGGGATCGCCGAGGAGCTCGACTCCTACAACCCGCTCATCCCCGACGGGACGAACTGGAAGGTGACGCTGCTCATCGAGTTTCCGGACCCTGAGGAGCGGCAGCGGCAGCTGGCGCTGTTGAAGGGCGTCGAGCGGCGCTGCTGGGTGCAGGCGGCCGGCGCGAGCCGCGTGTACGCCATTGCCGATGAGGATCTCGACCGCGAGAATGCGCAGAAGACCTCCGCCGTCCACTTCCTGCGCTTCGCGCTCGCCGCGCCGATGATCGCTCAGCTCAAGGGCGCAGCGAGGCTTGCGCTCGGCATCGATCACGAGCACTACCGCCACGCGATCGATCCCGTCACCGAGCCGGTGCGCGGCGCATTAGTCGCGGATTTGGCTTAACATCCGCGCCCACGCTCGCACGCTTCCGAGAACCCACGCCCGAAAACAAACGGATGACTCAGTCGTATACCGCTTCCGATATCGAGGTCCTGAGCGGCCTCGAGCCCGTGCGCCGCAGGCCGGGCATGTACACCCACACCTCCCGTCCGAATCACCTCGCTCACGAGGTCATCGACAACAGCGTCGATGAGGCGATCGCCGGGCATTGCCACGAGATCGCGGTGACGCTTTTCAAAGACGGCTCGCTGCAGGTGGCCGACGACGGGCGCGGGATGCCCGTCGACATCCACCCGAAGGAGAAGGTGAGCGGTGTCGAGCTGATCCTCACGCGGCTGCACGCCGGGGGAAAGTTCTCGGATAAGCACTACAAGTTCTCGGGTGGCCTGCACGGCGTCGGCGTGTCGGTCGTCAATGCGCTCTCGAAGCAGCTCGAATGCTGGATCAAGCGCGGAGGCAAGGAATACAACATCGGCTTTCGCGACGGCAAGGTCGCATCACCGCTCGAGGTCGTGGGGAGCGTCGGCCAGCGCAACACGGGGAGCAGCTTGCGCTTCTGGCCGGACCCGAAGTTCTTCGACTCCGAGAAGTTCTCGGTGCCGCAGTTGAAGCACACCCTGAAGGCGAAGGCGGTTCTTTGCCCGGGCCTGAAGGTCCGCTTCCTCAACGAGGCGACCGGGGAGTCGGAGGAGTGGTTCTACACGGGCGATCTCGGCGCTTATCTCCTCGAGGAGCTCGGCCAAGTGCAGAAGCTGCCGGCCGAGCCCATCACCGGCAAGCGCGCAGAGGACAACGACGCCGTCGAATACGCGCTCGCCTGGGCGCCCGATGCGGAAGAATCGATCGGCGAGAGCTACGTGAATCTGATTCCGACCCCCGAGGGCGGCACGCACGTCAATGGACTTCGCGCCGGAGTCGCGCAGGCGGTGCGCGAGTTCTGCGAGTCTCGCAATTTGATTCCGCGCGGCATCAAGCTCACGCCGGAGGATGCTTGGGTCAAGGCGAGCTTCGAGCTTGCGGTGAAGAGTCACGAGCCGCAGTTCGTGGGGCAGATGAAGGAGCGACTCGCCTCGCGCGATGCCGCGCCGCTCGTCGAGTCGTTCGTGCGCGACTCGCTCTCCTTGTGGCTGCACCGCCACCCCGATGCGGGCGAGCGCATCGCGCAGTTCGCCATCGCGAATGCGCAGGAGCGATTGAAGGCCGCGCAGCGTGTGGTGCGCAAGCGCATCGCCGCGGGGCCGCAGCTGCCGGGCAAGCTCGCGGACTGCGCCACGCAGGACCCCTCGAGATCCGAGCTGTTCCTCGTCGAGGGGGACTCCGCCGGGGGCTCCGCCAAGCAGGCGCGCGAGAAGGATTTCCAGGCGATCATGCCTTTGAGGGGCAAGATCCTCAACACCTGGGAGCTCGATGCGGGGGAGATTGCCTCGTCGCAGGAAGTGCACGACATCAGCATCGCGCTCGGCGTCGACCCCGGGTCCACGGACCTCTCGCAGCTGCGCTATCACAAAGTCTGCATCCTCGCGGACGCCGACTCGGATGGGCAGCACATCGCGACGCTCCTGTGCGCACTGTTCCTGCGGCATTTCCGGCCGCTCGTCGCGAACGGGCACGTGCATGTCGCGATGCCGCCGCTCTTTCGCATCGATGCGGGCAAGCAAGTGCACTACGCGCTCGATGAGGCGGAGCGAGATCAGCTCCTGAAGCGCATCGAGAAGGACAGCCCGCGCACCCGAGCGACGGTGACGCGCTTCAAGGGCTTGGGCGAGATGAACCCGCAGCAGCTGCGCGAGACGACGATCGATCCGCGCACGCGCAGGCTCGTGCAGCTCACGATCGATGCGAAGGACGAGACGGACAAGCTGATGGACATGCTGCTCGCCAAGAAGCGCGCGGCCGACCGCCGCGAATGGCTCGAGGAGAAGGGCAACCTGGCGGAGGTGCAGGTGTGAGGGAGGTGCAGGTGTGAGCCCGCGTCGAAACGGCGGCTCCACGCAGGAGCCGGAACTGAATTTCGAGGGCGTCGAACGCCAGCCGCTGCGGGTCTTCACCGAGAAGGCGTACCTCGACTACTCGATGTACGTCATTCTCGATCGCGCGCTGCCCGCGCTCGGCGATGGTTTGAAGCCCGTTCAGCGGCGCATCATCTATTCGATGAGCGAGCTCGGGCTCGCGGCGGGGAACAAGCACAAGAAATCCGCGCGCACGGTGGGCGATGTCATCGGCAAGTTCCATCCGCACGGGGACAGCGCGTGCTATGAGGCGATGGTGCTCATGGCACAGCCTTTCGCCTATCGCTATCCGATCGTGGATGGGCAGGGCAACTGGGGCTCGCAGGACGAGCCGAAATCCTTCGCGGCCATGCGCTACACGGAGGCGAAGCTCACGCGCTACGCGGACGTGCTGCTCGGGGAGCTGGCGGACGGCACGGTCGAGTGGCAGTCGAATTTCGATGGGACACTCGAGGAGCCGGTCATCCTGCCGGCGCGCCTGCCCAATCTTTTGTTGAACGGCACCTCCGGGATCGCGGTGGGCATGGCGACCGATATCCCGCCGCACAATTTGCGCGAGGTCGCCTGCGCCTGCATCCATCTGCTCGATGAGCCCGAGGCGACCACCGCGGCGCTCATGAAGCACGTGAAGGGGCCGGACCTGCCGACCGGCGCGGAGATCATCTCGCCGCGCTCGGACCTCAAGGATATCTACGAGAAGGGCATCGGCAGCTTCAAGGCGCGCGCGACGTACGAGATCGAGGACGGCAACATCGTGGTGAGCGCCTTCCCGTATCAGGTCTCGGGCACGCGCGTGGCGGAGCAGATCGCCGAGCAGATGCGCGCGAAGAAGCTCCCGATGCTCGAGGACGTGCGCGATGAGTCCGACCATGAGAATCCGACGCGCCTCGTCATCGTGCCGCGCTCCAACCGGGTGGATATGGTCGAGGTGATGAATCACCTTTTTGCAACGACCGACCTGGAGCGCAATTACCGGGTCAATCTCAACATCATTGCGCTCGACGGACGGCCGCGCGTGATGGGCCTCAAAGACATCCTCACCGAGTGGCTCGAGTTCCGCATCGCGACGGTCACACGGCGCCTGCAGCACCGCCTGGCGAAGGTCGCGAAGCGACTGCACATCCTCGAAGGCCTGATGATCGCGTATTTGAACCTCGATGAGGTGATCCGCATCATCCGCCGCGAGGAGGAGCCGAAGCCGGTGCTGATGAAGCGCTTCAAGCTCTCCGATGAGCAGGCGGAGGAGATTCTCAACACGCGGTTGCGCCACCTCGCGAAGCTCGAGGAGATGAAGATCCGCGAGGAGCGCAAGGCGCTCGAGGCGGAACGTGCGCAGATCGAGGGGGTGCTCGGGAGCAAGGCGCGCTTGAGGAAACTGGTCGCGAAGGAGCTCGAGGCGGACGCCGAGAAGTACGGGGACGCGCGGCGCACGCGCATCGTCGAGCGCGAGGCGGCGCAGGCCATCGATGAGACCGCGCTCATCCCGAACGAGCCCGTGACGGTCGTGCTGTCGACCGGGGGGTGGGTTCGCTCGGCGAAGGGGCATGAGATCGATGCGCGCACGCTGTCGTACAAGACCGGCGATGCCTTTGAAGCGGCAGCGCGGGGACGAACTCTGCAAGCCGTCGTCTTTTTGGACTCGACCGGGCGCACCTACAGCTTGCCCGCGCATTCGCTGCCCTCCGCGCGGGGCCTCGGCGAGCCGCTTTCGGGGCGTTTGAACCCTCCCGACGGCGCACGGTTCGCAGGCTGCATGATGGGCGAGCCCGAGGAGCTGTGGCTGCTCGCAAGCGACGTCGGCTACGGATTCACGGTACGGCTCAAGGAGCTCATCACGGACCGGCGGGCCGGCAAGACCGTGCTCAATGTGCCGGACGGCGCCCTCGCGCTTTCACCGGCCCGCGTGCCCTCGCCGGACTCGCTGGTGATCGTCGCCGGGAGCGAGGGGAAGATGCTCGCCTTCCCCGTCGCGGAGGTTCCGGAGATGCCGCGCGGCAAGGGCCTCAAGCTCTACGACATTCCTTCGCGGCGCGCAGCGGCTCGAGAAGAGCTCGTCGCGGGTCTCGCGGTGGTGCCGCCCGGTGGGCGCCTCGTGCTCTTCAAGGGCGAGGAGCGCAAGGAGCTGTCGTGGAAGGACCTCGCGGCGTATCGCGGCGAGCGAGCCCAGCGGGGGGTGGTGCTGCCGCGCGGCTGGCGCGAGATTGACCGGCTCGAGCTGGCGCCCGCGCCCGAGGAGGCGCCCACACCGCGGCCGGGGTGAGCCGAGGGCTCTACCGGATCGCGGCCGGGTCCGGGTTCGCCCGCTGTGCGGTCCGCTACTTGCGACAGCTCGGATAGCAAAGTTCACTCCCGTGGAACTGCCACGGTTCGTGGCGTGTTAGTGTGCAGCCCCAAGGCGCCGGACGGCGCCGTTCGCGCAAGCGCTGGAATCCTCTGAATGGCCCGACATCCGTTCACTACGCCTGTGGGCACGACCGACGAGACTTATCAGGAGGGGATACTGCCGCATGTCTCGCGCACCTTCGCCCTCACCATTCCGCAGCTGCCCGAGGGTCTGCGGAGCGGCGTAACCAGCGCTTATCTGCTTTGCCGGATCGCCGATACGATCGAGGATGAGCCCGCGCTCTCGGCGGCCGACGCGTACCTGTACCTCGGGCGGTTTGCCGCCGTCGTGGCGGGGCGGGAGGAGGCGGAGCCTCTCGCTCGGGAGGTCGTCGCCCGGCTCTCCGAGAGCACGCTGCCCGCCGAGCGGCACCTCGTCGAGAACATGGATCGCGTCGTCCGCATGGCCCATCGGCTCGACGCCGGGCAGCGCGCGGCGATCCAGCGCTGCATCGATCTCATGTGCTACGGCATGCATCATTTCCAGCGCACCGCGAGCCTCACGGGTCTTGCGCGCTCGAGCGATCTCGACCGCTACTGCTACTACGTCGCCGGCGTCGTCGGTGAGATGCTGACCGAGTTGTTCTGCAGCTATTCGGATGGGGCGGCGGAGCGCCGCGCGGAATTGCGCGAGCTCGCCACCTCGTTCGGACAGGGATTGCAGATGACCAACATCCTCAAGGACATCTGGGAGGACCGCAGCCGCGGGGCGTGCTGGCTTCCGCAGGATGTATTCGCGCTGTATGGGATCGATCTCGCGCGGCTCGAGCCGTCGCGCCCGGACGCGCGCTTCGGCGCGGCCATGCGCGAGCTGATTGGAGTCGCGCACGCGCATCTGCGCAATGCGATCGCGTTCACGCTGCTCATTCCGCGCGATGAGCCCGGCATTCGCCGATTTTGCCTCTGGGCGATCGGGCTCGCAGTCCTGACGCTGCGCCGGATCGAGAAGCATCCTGAGTTCAGTTCCGGCGCGGAAGTGAAGGTGTCGCATGCGACCGTCGCACTGACGCGCGTGCTGACGAGCCTGGCCGTGCGGCACGATCGCGTGCTGCTGCGTCTGTTCGACTGGGCGGCAGGTGATCTGCCGCTCGCCGCGCCCGCGGACGTGCGCCGGCATGCTCATGCCTCGATCCGCGCTGCTCAGGGGCCGCACGCCATGCCCGATCACGGCAAGGAGTACCGGCCCGAGCGAGCTCACGCGCCTTTCGAGACGACGCCGTTCCGGTCGGACGGGAGCGCGGCGCGATGAAGGCAGGCTCGCCGCTGCGCGCTCGGGACCTGCGCGCCGCTCGTTTGCGGGAGGCCCGCGCCGGGATCGAGCGCGTCGAGACCGAGAAGGATGGGCCAGGTCGCCTCGATGAGGCGATCGCGGCGGCGCGCGAGGCGCTCATCGCGCGTCAGAGTGAGCACGGATACTGGGTTTTCGAGCTCGAAGCGGACTGCACGATCCCCGCGGAGTACATCATGATGATGCACTTCCTGGGCGAGATCGACGCGGCGCTCGAGGCGAAGCTTGCCGCCTATCTGCGCAGCCGGCAGGCCGAGCACGGCGGCTGGCCCCTCTATGAGGGCGGCGCTTTCGATCTATCCGCAAGCGTGAAGGTGTACTACGCCCTGAAGCTCACGGGCGATCTGCCCGAAGCGCCGCACATGGTGCGCACGCGGGGGGCAATCCTCGAGCGGGGCGGAGCGGCCCGCGCGAACGTCTTCACCCGCATCGCGCTCGCGCTCTTCGATCAGCTCCCCTGGCGCGGGGTGCCGTACATTCCGGTCGAGATCATGCTGCTGCCGCGCTGGTTCCCGTTCCACCTCGACAAGGTGTCGTACTGGTCGCGGACGGTGATGGTCCCGCTGTTCGTCCTCACGACGCTCAAACCGCGCGCGCAGAATCCGCGCGGCGTCGACATTCTCGAGCTCTTCACGACGCCGCCCGATCTCGAGCGGCGCTATTTCCCGCGCCGCGGGCTGCTCAATCGCGTGTTCCTCACGCTGGATCGAATCGGCCGCATGATCGATCCGCTGGTGCCCGGCATGATGCGGCGGCGCGCCATCGGGCGCGCGGAGCAGTGGGTGCTCGAGCGGCTGAACGGTGATGGCGGACTCGGAGCGATTTTCCCGGCGATGGTGAATGCGCTCGAGATCCTCGTGCTGCTCGGCTATCCGCCGGATGATCCGCGTCGCGTGACCGCGAAGCGTGCCATCGACCTGCTGCTGGTCGAGCACGGCGCCATGGCGTATTGCCAGCCGTGCGTCTCGCCGGTGTGGGATTCGGCGCTCGCGAGCCTCGCGATGAACGAGGACGGAAGCGCTGACGCGCAGAGCGCTACGCACCGCGCGCTCGATTGGCTCGTGCCGCTGCAGGTGCTCGACGGCCCGGGCGACTGGCGGGCCCGCCGCCCGGGACTTGCGGGGGGCGGCTGGGCCTTTCAGTTCGTCAACGCGCACTACCCGGACCTCGACGATACGGCCGCTGTCGTCTGGGCGATGGATACGTCGGGCGAGCGGGACCGGTACGCGCACGCGGTGAACCGCGCGCTCGATTGGCTCACGGGTATGCAGAGCCTCAATGGTGGGTTCGCCTCGTTCGACGCGGACAACACTTGCTATTATTTGAACGAGATCCCCTTCGCCGATCATGGCGCGCTGCTCGATCCGCCGACGGCCGATGTGACCGCGCGGGTCGTCGCAGTGCTCGGCCGGCTGCGGCGTCCGCAGGACCGCGCGGCGCTCGAGCGTGCGCTCGCCTACCTGAGGGGCGAGCAGGAGGCGGACGGCGCCTGGTTCGGTCGCTGGGGCACGAACTACCTCTACGGCACGTGGTCCGTGCTCACCGCGCTCGCGCAGGCAGGCATCGCGGCGGACGATCCCATGATCCAGCGCGCGGTCGCATGGCTCAAGCTCAAGCAGAACGCGGACGGCGGCTGGGGCGAGAGCAACGACAGCTACTCGGACCGCTCGGTCGCGGGCGGTCCGTTCGAGAGCACGCCCTATCAGACGGCGTGGGCGCTGCTCGGGCTCGTCGCTTCGGGCGAGGCAGGCTCGCAGAGCGTGCGCCGCGGTGTGGATTTTCTGCTGCGCACGCGGCGGCCCGACGGGCTCTGGAGCCATCCCTCCTTCACCGCGCCGGGCTTCCCGCGCGTGTTCTATCTCAAATACCACGGCTACTCCGCGTATTTCCCGCTGTGGGCTCTCGCCGCGTACCGCAATCAGGTGCGCCACGGAGCCAGTCACTGACGCGCAGCCGTATCGGCATCGTCGCGGCGCTCGCGGCGGAGGCGAGAACGCTCGGGCGAGCGCGCCGTTTCCCGGGCGGCCTGCGGACGCTGTCGGACGGGTCGCTGCTCGCAGTGAGCGGCATGGGATCGGATGCCGCGGAGCGCAGCGCCCGGGCGCTGGTCGATGCAGGATGCAGCGCGCTCATGAGCTGGGGGCTCGCGGGCGGCCTCGATCCGGCGCTGTCGGCCGGGACGATCGCCATGCCGGCTGTGTTGATGCTCGGCGGCGCGCCTGACGCGCGCGACCTGCGCGCCGATTCAGCCTGGTGCGAGCGGGTCGGCGCAGTCCTCGCTGCTCGCGACAGCCGTTCGGGAAAGAGAGTGCCGGTCGAGGCGGGCGGCAAACTCCTCACGAGCCGGCGCCCTTTGGCGAGCGCCGCTGAGAAGCGGAAGGCCTTTGTGGACACGGGCGCCATTGCGGTGGACATGGAAAGCTATGCGATCGCTTCCGTGGCGACTGCGCGCGGGCTCCCCTTCGTCGCGATCCGGGTCATCGTCGATGGGTCGGGCGATGACGTGCCGTCGATTCTGCTGGACGTTGCGGGCTCTCGCGGGCGGATCGCGGCCGGGCATCTCCTCGTGCGCATGCTCGCCTCGCCGCGGAGTCTCGCGCCATTGCTGCGTCTCGCTCGCCGCTATAGAGTCGCACGGCGTTCACTGCGCGAGGCCGCTCGCGTTTTCGGCAGGTGAGAGGCCATGAGGACGGACTACGCGCGCCCGCGTCCGGGTTTGCCCGCGTACATCGCAGCGGGCGAGAAATTCTCGAACCGCGCTCTATCGGACGCCTTGGCGACCGAAGACCTGCCGGCCTTCGCGACGCACGTCGCGGTGCCCGTCGTATTCATCCAGGGCAGCGACGATCTCCTGACGACCACGTCGATCGTCAGAGACTATTTCAACCAGATCGCCGCGCCGGGCAAGCGCTTCGCCGAGCTGCCGCGCACGGGCCACAACGCGATCTTCCGAGACAGAGACGAATTTCTGCACGCGCTCCTCGAACAGCTGCGCTCGCTCGGGGTCATGCGTTGAGGGCCCCGTGAGGCCATGAAGGCCCTCGTCACGGGCGCATCGGGTTTCGTCGGCGCGGCCGTCGCGAGGGTGCTCCTCGCCCGCGGCTGGGAGACACGCTGCCTCGTGCGGCCGACCTCGAGCCGGCGCAATCTCGAAGGGCTGTCCGTTGAGGCCGTGCTCGGTGATCTAACGGATGCGAGCTCTCTTGATCGAGCGCTCGAGCCGTGCGATGCGCTGTTCCACGTTGCCGCGGACTATCGCCTCGGCGTCCGTGATCCGAGCGAGCTCTATCGCGCCAACGTCGACGGCACGCGCAACGTGCTCGAGGCGGCGCGGCGCGCCGGTGTGGCGCGGATCGTGTACACGAGCAGCGTGGCGACGATCGGGATTCCTGCCGACGGCGCGCCGGGAGACGAGCAGACGCCGGTCCGACTCGAGGACATGATCGGCCACTACAAGCGCTCGAAGTTTCTCGGGGAGGAGGTCGCTCGCGAATGGGCGCGCGGTTCTGGCGCGCATGTCGTGATCGTGAACCCCTCGACTCCGATCGGGCCCGGCGATGTGAAGCCGACGCCGACAGGGCAGATCATCGTCGATGCGGCTCGCGGTCGGACGCCCGCGTACGTCGACACGGGGCTCAATGTGGTGCACGTCGATGATGTGGCGGAAGGCCACCTCCTCGCGCTCGAGCGTGGCCGATCGGGTGAGCGCTACATTCTCGGAGGCGAGGACCTGACGCTGCGCGCCATTCTCACGAGGATCGCGGACCTCGTCGGGGGCAAGCCGCCGCGCATTCGTTTGCCGCATGCGGTCGTGCTGCCGATTGCATACCTCGCCGAGGGCTACTCGCGAGTGACCGGCCGCCCGACGCGCGTGACGGTCGAGGGCGTGCGCATGTCGCGCAAGCGCATGTTCTTCTCGAGCGCCAAGGCGGTGCGCGAGCTCGGCTACCGCTGGCGTCCGCCTCGCGAGGCATTCGCGGATGCCATACGCTGGTTTCGGGAGAATGGCTATCTCCGCTAGCGGTGGCCGATGTCGCGCACCATGGCGCGCACGATCTGACTCGGCTGCAGCTTTGTTCTGCGTTCGGTCGAGTACAGGGATTTCAAGAAGGCCTGATCCCAGTCGGTCATGGCGTCTGGCGCAGCCTCGGGCTTGCCTTGGAACAGGTGCAGAATACTTGGGGAATCGCCGAGGTGCGCTCCGGGCTTGATCTTCGCGAGACTGACCATGGCGATGTAGTCCGCGAGCTGTCCCGCCGACACACCCCCCAGGCGCGTGTAATCAGCTAACACCCAGACGCTCGAGAAATCATACAAGGCGGCTCGCAAGATGTGGCTGGCCTCGCTGGAAACCGAGCAGAACTTCCCGCCTGAAGCAGGCCTGCCCCAGTCATCGGTGGTGGTGGTCTGATACCAGATGCTGACAGGACGAGGCGTCGCGATGAACTCGTCGATGTCGAACTTGGACGTATGCTTGCAAGCGTTGAATACGTCGCCAAACACATTGATGCGGCCCCGAGTGCTCAGTCGACTCAGAAACTTCTTCGGATCCGCGGTCACGACAATGAAGAGATTCGGGTGACAGGATTCGCGCGCGACCGGCGCTCGGGCTGCGTGCGCGACCTCCCGGATGCGCTCACGGATGAGGTCATCGGCCTGCTGATTCAAACCGAGGACGAGCGGGCAGATCGGCCCGTTCCAGCGCGGAAGTCCGTTTTCGTCTTCGGGAGCTGCGATGTGCTCTACGAACTTCGAGACTCTCTTCGCGAGTTTCGAGTGCTGCGCCGTGACGGTGACCTCCTGCAACCTCTCGGCGGCCGATGCCCACGAATGCGCACAGGTGAGCGCGGCGGAGAGGGTCAATGCGCCCAACGCTCTAGACACGCGAGTCGCACCCCCGTCAGTGGACAATGTCTTTCACCATGGCGCGCCCTATCCAATAGCGCTGACTCGATGACAGTGGGGTTGCATAGACCGATTTCAGGAAGGCCTGGTCCCAGTCCGTGATTCCAGCCGGAGCAGCGTGAGGGTCCCCGGCGAACAGCTTCAGGATCGTCGGAGCATCTGCCAGAGTATCCGCAGGTTTTATCTCTGCGAGACCCACCATGGCGACATAGCTGGCGAACTGTCCCAGGCTCACTCCTTTCAGCTGAGATGCGTCGATGATCACGAATACTCGAAAGACGTACCATGGCGCGCTGTGGTACTCCCAAGTGTCTTCCGAGTACGTGATGGGACCCACCTTCGCCGCGCTCACCATCGGATGCGAATCAGCCCGCCCGTACGGAGCATCGCGGTACAAGACCCGCGCCGGCCCCGGTGTCGAAATGAACTCCTGAAGCACTATCGAGGGCGCTGCGAGTCCTGTCGTCGGAAAGCCGGCGATGCCCTGCATGATTGGCAGCAGACCCGGCGAGGCATCGAAGCCAAACGTAAACCTGAGATTGCTCGGCTCGGCCAGCGTCTTCAGCAGTTCCGGTGGCCGCGTGGTCACCAAGACGTAAAGGTTGCGCTGACATTGACCACGCGCAAGCGGGACACGGGCGGCTCGCGCAATTTCCGAGACACGCTTGAGAATGAATTCGCTATCCTCCGGGGTGACGCCTGACACGAGCGGGCAAACCGGCACGCCCCACCGGGCGAGCCCTCCTTCAAAGAGCGGCCCGGTAATCCTGCCGACGAACGCGGTGACCCTCTTCGCGAGTTTCGCGCGTTGCGCCGTCACAGTGACTTCCTGCGGCGTCTCGGAAGCCGAGGAGCCGGGGTTCGATGGTGCGGACGGGTCCGCAGCCCGCGCGCTCCCAAATGCCAGCGCCGCGAGTGCGGCGGAGAGGATCAATGCTCTTGACACCGTCGCGCCTCCTCAGTGAACGATGTCGCGCACCATCGCGCGCGCGATCTGGCCCGACTGTCCTTTTGCCAACTGATCCGTTGCATACAGGGATTTCAGGAACGCCTGATCCCAGTCGGTCAGGCCCGAAGGGGCGGCGTGAGGTGCTCCGTCGAACAGCTTCAGGATAGTGGGGGCATCGCGAAGATTGGCGTCGGGCTTGAGCTTCGCAAGACCCACCATCGCGACGTAGGCGGCCAGCTGTCCGAAGTTCACGCCGTGCAGTCGAGTCCTGTCGACCACGACGAAGACTCGCGAGAACGTCGACATGGCGCTGAGCGTGATGTGGCTCCCGCCTGCGGTTCCGCGACCGCAGCGAAAGTAGACGGCGTCGTCACACATGGAGGGTCGGTGCGGCGAAGGGGGCGGAGGGCAGAGTCCTATTGGTAGGACCATCTTTCCCTGACAGCTGGCAAGCGGTCCACCCCAGGGGTCCTTCTGATTGGAGTTGTACCACGCGCGAACCGCGCGAGGCGTCTCGATGAAACCGCTAACGACACCTTCCGGTGTCTCGAGGGAGTTTGCAACGGAGCCGCCAAACGTCTCGTAGCCGAACGTGAACGGGCGATTGCGCTTCTCCATCGCCCTCAGCAGCTTCTCCGGCTGGGAGGTCACCAGAATGTAAAGGTTCGGGCTGCAGTGCTCCCCGGCGAGCGGCACAGCGGCCTCGTGCGCGATCTCCGAGAGTCGCTCGAGGATGAATTCGCCCTGTTGCTGTGTGAGGCCCGAGACGAGCGGGCACATGGGCGGCACGTGCCAGCGCGCGATTCCATCTTCACCGTTATTCTCGGGAGCGACGATCTGGTTGACGAACTTTCGGACCCGGGGCGCGAGCTTCGCGCGCTGCGCTGTGACAGTGACTTCCTCAGGCGTCTGGGGAGCTGACGCCCGCGTGCTCCCGACTGTCAGAACCGCTAGCGCGGTGGACAAAATCAACGCTCTTGAGGAATTCGACATTGGAGTGGGCCTCTAAGAAGCACGGTCAGTTCGCCATGCGAGATCCCAGCGGCGGCGCTTGAGTTGATTCGAGCAGCTCCGCGCTCAGGCCGACGTGCGACTTGAAGCAATCGCTCCTGGAGATCGGCTGTACATTCTTCGCGGGAAACAAAGGCAGGATCTCCTTGCGGGCTTTCTCGAGGAGTGTGCACGGAATAAAGAAATGACTGGCGATTGCCGTGTTCTCGGCTTTGAGCAATGCGTCTGTTTTCAGACTGACAGCCTGCCAGCGTGCCTGAACGACTTCGCTTTGCACGTTCTGCGAGAGCCCCTCCACCGGCGTCAACACCGAGAACGTTACGTCAATGGACTCGGGCACCGGATAGGTGGCGTAGCAGGCCGCCTCGTTGATGTGCAGGTCGCTCGGGCGTGCGCCGAGCTGCAGGAGGACGAATCTCGTCACATCGGCCAGTCCATCGCAGTCCTCAACGACACCGGATGCGAAATGGAGCTTTCGCGGAGTCCAGATGGCGTTCTGAGTGGAGCCCGTATCCTCGAAATCCATATTCGTGGGGGCTCGGGCGAGCGCCGGCGCGGCAGATGTGACGGGTACCGTACTGTCGACCTTCTCGAGCTTGAATTCGTCGCCCCAGACCTTCCCAGTGCTGATCAGGAGGAATCCGAAGGCGATGTCGACACTGTCCGATGGCACATCGAGAACGATGTCGTATTGCCTCCAACCCGTCGTACCCGTCACCGGACGGGAATCCATGTTGTCGAACGCGAGGGTCTTCCCGTCAGGTCCATCCACGCGCATCCACATCTGCGCACGGCTTGCGGCTTGAGTGCGAAGGTACCCGGACAGTCGTAACCGGCGCCCGCGGTAATTGTCCGCTGCGATGATCTGCCAGAGCATGCCGAATCCGTCAGGTCTCGCACGCGATTTGGCAGTGATCAATGCGCTTCTCTTGCCGCTTGCCGCGGCCGTTGTGTCGAGCGCAAACGTGTAATCGGTCGGCGCATTCCCGGCGATGGTCCAGCCCGGCGGGGCGGCGGCGAACGTGGCGAAGGTCCTGCAGAACCCGATTGCGAGTGCCGCAACGACCCAAGCGCGGAGATTCATGGTCTGCCCTCGTTGCTGCCCGGCCCGGTGTACCGCACGCCGTCAACATTCAGTAGGTAGTATCGCGTTGCGCCTTCCTGACGACCGTAGCTGCCTGCTCTGGCTTGGGGCGCACGAACCCTGTGCGCACGCAAGAGCGGCCAGAGGACGATTGCCACCGCCGCCACTGCGAGTAGGACGGCACTTCGCCGCATCGCACGTACGCGGACTACACGGCGGCCTGCCGCTCCGAGAATGATCGCGTCGAGAGTGGGTGTGGGTTCCTCGCTGACCGACGATCGATAGCGGACCAATAACGGCGATTCGTCTTCTTCGTTCACGTCCAAGGCTCCAGTGCGGCCCGCAATCGATGCACTCCATATCGCAGCCGACTCTTGGCCGTCTCGCGGTTCGTGCCCGTCACCTGTGCAATCTCATCGAGGGTGAGATCCGTCTCGGCTCGCAACAAGAACACCTCCCGTTGCAGGAGGGGTAGCGCCTCGAGCGCGGCTGCAATGGCTACCGCGAGCGCCTCTTGGCCCACGAGTGAATCCGGCTGCATCCGCGCTGGCGCTGGGAGCAGTTCGAGTGCATCAGCGTCTTGTGACTCGGGATCGAGGGCTGTGCGCCGAACGAAGCGCATCAACGGAGCACGATGTCTTCCATAAAGCCTCCGGAACGCTTCTTGATCACCTCCGCGGTACAGACGCATGAGCTCTTCGTCCGAGACTGCAGGCACGACTGCAACGCGTGCGTCCCGCGGGAAGTCGTTACTGAGGGCAGTGGGCGGGACACCGGGCAGCTCGAGCAGCGAATATCCGAGCTGCCCTGCGAATGCCTGCCAAGGCAGACGATGCTCGATCAGCCCCTCGACGGTCACCGTCCCCCCCTGGTTCACGTGGCTTCGTTACTTTATCGCCACGCCCGGACGGATGGGGTCAACCGCGGAAACCTGCCAGGCCTCGGCCGCAGCGCGCGCGCTCGGTGACGACGAAGTCGACTTCGCGGCGGTGATGATGGTGCTCTCCTGCCCGAGATAGTATACTGTGTATGTATCCAGCATCGCCATCTGAGGTGTTACCTCGTGATCGCTGCAACCCTCCGCGACCTCGAGGCGGAGATCACCGAGCTCGTCGGCCACTTGAATGCGGCCAACTACCGCCTCCTCGTCCTGATCGCGGAGTTCGACCGGCGTCACGGATGGAACGACGGTTCGACGCCATCGTGTGCTCACTGGCTGAACTGGAAGTGCGGCATCGACCTTGGTGCGGCGCGGGAGAAGGTCCGGGCGGCGCACGCGCTCGAGGGGTTGCCGCGGATCGCAAACGCCATGTGCCGCGGGCAGCTCAGCTACTCGAAGGTGCGAGCTCTCACTCGGGTTGCCTGCCCGAATACCGAGGAATATTTCCTCGATATCGCGCTGCATGGCACCGCGAGCCATGTCGAGAGGCTGGTGCGCGAGTACCGTCGCGCGAAGGAGGCCGAGGAGCTGTCCCGCGAGGCGAGGCAACAGGCCACGCGCGGCGTCAGGTACTTCTATGACGAGGATGGATCACTCGTCGTGAAGGGCCGTCTTCCCGCCGAGGTCGGCGCGCTCTTCGTCAAGGCTCTGGACGCGGCGATGAAGGACACATGGCCGGACGTTTCCGCGGAAACGTCCGGGCAGCGGCCGTCATTCGCTGCCCGGCGCGCCGACGCATTGGCGCAGATCACCGAGAGCTTTCTCGCTCACGGTGCCGAGGCGCTGAGTGGCGGGGACCGCCAGCAGATCGTGGTTCACGTGGATGCCGGGACACTTCAAGAGCGCTCGGAGGGGGAGGCCGGAGGCTGCCGGATCGAGGGGGGACCGTCGATTCCAGCCGCGACGGCGCGCCGCCTCGCCTGCGATTCGAGCATCGTGGCAATCGTCGAGGACGCGCGAGGTGAACCGCTCGATGTGGGCCGCAAAACCCGCACCATTCCGCCCGCTTTGCGCCGCGCGCTCGATGCCCGCGATCGCGGCTGTCGGTTCCCGGGATGCTCGAACACGCGCTACGTGGATGCGCATCACATCCGGCACTGGGCCGATGGTGGCGAGACCAAGGTCTCGAATCTCGTCACGCTGTGCCGGTTCCATCATCGACAGGTGCACGAAGGTCGCGTTGCCATTCAGTCGCTGGATGACGGTGGTCTGCGGTTCGTCCGTCCGGGCGGCCACGCCTTCGAGAGTCCTGGTGCCGCTGCCACGGGCGGCGATGCAGAGTGGCAGCAACTCGTCGCCTTGCACCGTGAGCAGGGACTCGAAATCGACCGGAACACCGCCGCGACGCTCTGGCGGGGGGAGCGCATGGATCACGGACTCGCGATCGAGGTGCTGCTGCAGCGCGCGCGGCGCGGCCAGCGACCGGTCTCCGAATGCTCAAACGTCGAGAAACAATAGATCGAGCGCCGCGACGATCTCGTCTCGGTATGTCGTCAGACTGTCCTTCGCGGTACGGAGGTCCGCAGCCGTCATCGGTACGAGGCGCGGCACCAAGGGGGCAACGATCCGATCGGAACCCGTATCGGCGAGATCGGACTGGAGAATCGACACGAATGGGAATGCGCGCCGCGCGCGAGGAATCGGGTTCTCAAAGACCTCGTACTGGCTCGCGCTCACGACTTGGCGTCGTCAGCCTGCTGGTAGTGCTCGCGGACCATCTCGGCGAACGAGCCGTGTTTTGCCTCGTATGTATCCAACGCCTCGAGATCTCTGCGGATCTCCTCTCTCAGCCGTTCGGCGTTGAGCCTCGCGACCTCCTGTCCGAGCGACTCTTCTGCGATCTGCGACGCGTTGATCCCGAGACGCTTGGCCTGCGCATACAGGTCGGAATTGATTGTCCAGCGGTCAGCTCGCTCGCTCGGCGAGCGCTCGGCGCCCCTCGACCGCCTGCCAGATCAGCAGTATGGGGATACCGAGGGCGATGTCGCGCGCACGTTTGATGAGGGAGACGGCGAGGCCCAGCTCAGCGCCGATGCCGAGAAGGGGCGCGAGCGCGGCGTAGGCCGCCTCCTGCACACCGAGCGCATTCGGGACGAATGGCGCTGCACTCCGCGCCGCGTACACGAGGCTCTCGAGCGCAAGGACCGCAGGCCAGCGGGGATGTGAGCCGATCAGGCGGAACGCGATCCATGTCCCGCCGGCGCTTGCGATCCACGCCGTCAGGTGCACCGTCGCCGAGAGCGCGATCCGCAAGCGGGAGCGATAGATTGAATCGAGCGCGGCCGCGAGCGCCTCAGTGGTGGACACGGCGCGCGGCAGCAGGCGGGCGGCGATCTTGCCCGTGAAACGGCGGCCCTTGAGCTGCAGGAACACGAACGTCGCGCCGCCCGCCATGGCGAGCACGAGGCCGGCCACGAGTGCACTCGTATGCGCGGGCGTGCGGCCGCTGGGCGGGGTCCAGGTCGCGAGGATCGCGACCCCGGCCGCCGCATAGGCGATCTGCGCGAACAGCTCGGTCGTGATGTCCGCAATCATCGAAGCAAAGGTGAGCGGCGCCGGCATGCCCTGAGTGGTCGCGGCGCGCGCGCCGAGGGCGATGCCGCCGAGCTGCGAGAACGGCAGCACCTCGGCGGCCGAGTCGCGCACCATCCGCGCCCACACGGTGATGCCGAAATAGCGGGCGGGCGCTTCGGGAAGCAGTGTGTACCAGGCGGTACCGAGGAGCGGGAAGAGGGCGGCGGCGTACAGGCAGAGCAGCACGAAGCCGCGCCAACCGACCGCCGTCGCCGCCGAGAGCACCGCGCCGACGCCGACGAACTTCACCAGATAGGCAGCAAGGGCGACCCCGAGCGCCCCGACGAAGAGGAAGCGATAGTTCACGCTCGTCGCCGATAGTTCACGCTCGTCGCCGGTAATTCACGCTCGTCGCCGCTGCATGAAGCGGCGGGCGAGGCGCGCGATGGTGGGCACGAGCCGCGGGCGCAGCAGCCGCGCGTCATAGCGGCTCATGCGCCGCTCGTTCTCGGCGAGGCACAGCCCGATCAGCTCTCCGACGTCGATGTCCGCACCGACCGATCGGGCGCCGGTCACGGTGAAATTGTTGTCCTGCTTCGGCCCGCCGAAGTCGCGGGCGAGCCCGATACGCTCCCACACGAGGAACAGCCAGACGGCGAGCACCTTCAGCTCGAACAACGGACGGCGCCAGAGCGGCATCGTGCGGCGATGCCAGGCGGCCCAGTTGACGAAGAACAGAATGTGCCGCGCCTCTTCCTGGATGACGGGCTCGAACGTATCGACGAGCGCCTCGGGGAAGAACCCCGAGCGCTTCGCGGACTCGAACAACCCGAATGCGAAGAAGCTGTCGATGCACTCGCTGTAGCCGGTCACCATGTACGCCCATTCCGGGCTGCCCTGCACGGTGTACGCGGGCTCCGGCGCAAGGGAGATTCCATAAGCGGTGACGAGGTTCGACAGCACGTGCTTGTGGCGGCCTTCCTCGAACGCGTTGAGCTCGACGGCCCGGCGCAGCAGCGGATCCGGGACCCGCTCCGCGTAGGCGGCGACGTTGAGCCGGGCGCGCCCCTCGGTTTGCACAGCGATGTCCCAGATGGGCAGGCTGACGAGGCGGTCGCGGGCCTCGGCATCGAGTGTGGGCCAATCGATGACCGCTGGCTTATAGGGATCGAAGGTGTCGAGCAGGGTGCGGCAGAAGAGCACCTTGTGGGCATTGGTTCCCAGGCGGATGGGACCCTGGGGCAGGGGGACCTGAAGCTCGGGGGAGTCCTCCGCGACGCCTGCGGCGATTGCGCTCATGCCAGTTGGACCCTCTGCTCGATGAACCTCACGAGAGACGCAGCTTACCGACGGCGGCGGAATCGAGGAACCCGCCGCGCGCCGCCCCGCATCCGGCCACGGCCTCCGCGACGCGCGGCGAGAGCAGAGCGGCGAGCTCCTCCGCATGCCGGTAGTTCGGCATCGACCGCGCAATCGCCGCGCCGGAGCACGTCGCCGGGTGCAGGTATATCTCTGTCGTCCCCGGGGGCAGCCGTTCGAGAATCGCGAGCAGCGTCGCCTCGTTCATTGCGCCGCTTGCGGCGACACCGAAGACTTGGTCGTTGTGCCCGAGCCCCGCGCCAGCGAGCCTGAGCTGCATGAGCGCAAGCCACGGCGCGAGTCCCGCGGCCGCGAGCGCCGAGGTGATCGCCCCGCTTCCGGCGCGCCGCGCGAACCAGCGGGGCTCGGCGGGCAGGCGTACCGCGCGCATCCCGAACTGCCGACCGATCTCGAGGATCAGGCCGAGCACGGTCGGATGCAGATGCAGGTGCTTATGAGCATTGACGTGGTCGAGCACGAGCCCGGTGCGGTCGAACGCGCGGAACTGCGCGCGGATCTCCGCGGCAAGCTCCCGCCGGACGGCCGGCCGGGCGAACCATCGCAAGCCCTCGTGCGCGAGGCTGCGCGGGCCGAAACGGCCGCTCGCATCGACGAGATGCGGGATCGACGCGCAGGGCAGCTCCGCGCGCCCGTCGGCGAGCGTCAGGTGCAATCCCACCCGCAGTCCCGGCAGCTCGCGCGCGCGCCGCACGGCATCCGCCGCCGCGGGTGCGGAGACCATCAGACTCGCTGCGGTGAGGGTTCCGGCACGCGCCGCCTGCTCGACCGCCTCGTTGACGGCTTCGTGCAGCCCGAAGTCATCGGCGGTCACGATGAGGAACCTGTCCATCGCCTTGCGCCGCGCGCCCCGGATGCGCCGCGCCGCGGATGCGGCGCACGGGCGGCCGTCAAGCTTCGCGAGCGTGCAGGAAACGGAAGAACTCGACGCCCTCGCGCAGGCGCCGTTTGGTCATGTTCCAGCTCCCCATCATCTCCGCGGTGAGCTCGAAGATCTTCTTCGGCCGGAAATAGAACCGCCGGTAGAACGTCTCGACCGCGTGATAGATCTCGGCCGCGGGCAGATGGGGGTAGCTGATCGGGGAGAGCTGCACGCCCTGTGCGTTGACGAGATTGAGGCCCGTGTTCTGCGTGAGCCAGCCGTTCTCGATCGCCTCCCGGTAGAGCTGAGTGCCCGGATACGGCGCGGCGAGCGAGACCTGGATCGTGTGCGGATTGATCTCGACCGCGAAGCGAATCGTCTCGCGGATCGTCTCGGTGGTCTCCCCCGGCAGCCCGAGTATGAACGTTCCGTGAATCGTGACTCCGAGCTTGCGGCAGTCGCTCGTGAAGCGCCGCGCGATGTCGGTGCGCAGGCCCTTCCTGATGTTGTGCAGGATCTGGTCGTTCCCGGACTCGTAGCCGACGAGGAGCAGGCGCAGGCCATTGTCCTTCATGACCTTC
>JBOHZR010000344.1:0-7394 GCA_050738595.1 Steroidobacteraceae bacterium
GCGACCGAACTCGCGAAGCAAGCGCTTGGCGAGGAGGGTCAGAAGGTCTTCGCCTCGATGACTCCGCTCAAGCGTATGGCCGATCCGGCGGAGATCGGAGCGGTGGCCGCCTTTCTCGCGTCGCAGGACAGCAGCTTCATGACCGCCAGCGAGGTCGCCGTCGACGGCGGCCTGGCGCAACTCTGACGGGCTACGGCCGACCGGTCACTCCAGTGATCCGATTGCGCGCACATCCACGAAGGAGAATCAAATGGAACAATCTCTAAAAGGAAAGACTGCTCTCGTTACCGGGGCATCGCGAGGCATTGGCCGCGCCATCGCCGAACGTCTTGCAAAGGATGGTGCCACGGTCGCGCTGACCTACAACGCCAGTAAATCTGGCGCAGACGAGGCGGTCGCGGCCATCGAGAAAGCCGGAGGCACTGCGTTCGCGATCCACGCGGACCTCGTTGACCCGTCATCCGTCCCGACCTTGTTCGAGAGACTCGACGACGAGTTTACTAAGCGGAACGGAAGCAAAGCCCTCGACATTCTGGTCAATAACGCTGGAAATTCCGGCTGGGTTGGCTTCAAAGACGCGACGCCGGACAGTTGGGACACCCTGATCGCGGTCTATGCCCGCGCACCCTTCTTTATCGTTCAGGCCGCTCTGAATCGTCTCGCCGATGGTGGGCGCATCATCAACATCTCTTCCGCTGCTGCCATGAAGCCCGTGACAGCCGCTCCCGTCTACTCGATGGCCAAAGCGGCCATCAACAATCTGACCCATGCGCTCGCGTCCGAGCTGGGGCCGCGCGGAATCACTGCGAATGCCGTAGCGCCGGGCTACACGCGAACGGAGGCGAATGCCGCCGTCCGAGAGAATGCCGAACTCGTCAAGGCGGTCGAGGCCGAAATCGCCCTGGGACGCTTTGGCGAGCCTTCGGAAATCGCCGCCGTCGTGGCGTTCTTGGCTTCGGATGACGGCCACTGGGTGACCGGCCAGACGATCGAAGCGAGCGGTGGCTACAAGCTCTGACGCGCCGAAGAACCGCAGGAGAAGTATATGAGTTACGCGATCATCGGCTTTGGCAAGATCGGCCACGCCCTAGCCAAGGCGTTTGCTCGTAACGGCATCGAAGTATCCGTTGCAACCACTCGTGACCCGGAGAGCTTTGCGTCGGATGCGGCTGCGGTCGGACCCGAGGTCGTTCCCACAAAATTGGTGGAGGCTGTCAAGGCGGACATCATCTTTCTGGCTGTCCGCTTCGAGTCGCACCCGGATGTCGCCAAGGCGCTCCCCGCCTGGCAGGGGAAGATCATCGTCGACGTGACCAACGCCTACGGCGTGCCTCCTGAGAAACTGGGAGGACAGCCTTCTTCCAAGTTCGTCGCGCAGGCTTTCTCTGGCGGAAGGCTGGTCAAGGGCTTCAATCATTTGGCCGCCGCGGTCCTTGACCGAGCCCCGGCCGCACATGGTGGCAGGAGAGTCGTGTTCCTGGCGAGCGATGATGACGGCGCCGCAGCGGAGATCGGTGCGCTTGCGGAAAGTCTCGGTTTCGCGCCGATCAAACTTGGCGGGCTTTCGGAAGGTGGGCTGCTAGTCCAGGCGCGCGGAAACAGTTGGGGTCGGCTGATCTTTCAGGACTTGATCAAGCTCGACGGATGAGCACGACGCCCCGACCGGCAGCGACGCGACGCACGCAAGCGGATCGAGCGCGATCCGAGGGAAATGGAGAAATTCCTATGAGTACCGAGAAGAACGTCCAGACGGTGAAGAACTTCTTCGCCGCGATCGGCCGCGGCGACAAGGAGGGCCTGCTGGCGCTGGTCGCCGAAGACATCGAGTGGATCATCCCGGGCGAGGACTGGCCGCTGGCCGGAACGCGCCACGGACACGCGGGATTGGCGGATTTGCTTGCGACAGCATCCAAGACGATGGAAACGTCCACGGAACCCCGGGAATTCGTAGCGCAGGGAGACCGGGTCATGGTTGTCGGTTTCGCCAGGGGCAAGGTCAAAGCCACCAACAGGGCTTTCGAGGACCATTTCGTCTTCGCCATCACCGTTCGAAACAGCAAGCTGACGAACATCCGGGAGTATGTCGACACGCAAGCACTGGCGCGGGCCTCGGATACGGACGCGAGCCCCAGGCCGTGACCCATCGACACCGATAAGAGTCACTCGCCCTGCATTTCAGCTCAACGCTCGCACTGTGCAAGGAGATGTCCAATGGACGATGGCGTCAATGTCCTCGAACGCATGTACGGTCGCTTCAACGCCCGGGACATAGACGAAGTGCTGACCGCGCTCACCGATGGGTTGAGATCCACGGAACTCCGGATCAGGCGTGAACACAGGCTGGTCCGTACAGCAACGGCGGCTATCCCGCGCGGATTCTCGGCCCGTGAGAGCCCGCTCCTGGCCGACACCGAAGTCAGACGAACTGGCGCTTTGCCCGCTTGCTGCCGGTCACCAAGTGTGGTTCCGTAGATCCTCTGTAATGCTATTGGGAGAGGCGCGTAAAGCCGTCGGCGCTCCAGTCCTCGCTGCCGACGCCGTGATGGACGAAGAAGAGCCCGTCTGGATCGTACTTCACCTTGACGGCCCGGAGCTTCGGATAGTTCTTGCCCCAGAACTCCTCCCGCCACGGGGCATTGAAGAAATTGCCCTCGTTGAAGTACGAACCTGAGTGAGGCGCAATCTTGCGCGGCTCCGCCGCGGCCATGCCGATCTCGCGAGCCCTCTTTCGTGCCTTGGCCACATCCATTGGCGGCCGTATGAAGCCGGGATAAGCAGGCGTCTCATCACCATTGGCGACTATGGCTAGCGTGAAGGCATCGAGCAGCGCGGGATTGGTGGCGGTGTGACTCACATCCGCGAGCACCTCCGGTGGGGCGCCAGCCATCCCCTTATTGCAGAGCGTTTTTAGCGTAGCGTTGCCGCAGCGAGGGCCGGATGTGAGAAGGAGCCGGCCGGCGACGCTGCGCTAAAAATGTATTGGACTAAACCGCCCGCCGCCCTGAACGCTATGGGGTTTGATTCTTCGTTCGCGGGTTATCGGCGGAGGGCAGGAGCTGCGGGCGGCAGGTGGTGGATGCTGGGGCGGTCGAGCGGGCGCGCGCGCGGGTCCTGTGGTGGTTCCGAGGGACATATGCGAGAGGAAGATGAACGTCCGCGGCACCGATGCGGGCAAGAGCGGGTCTCGGATACGCGTGATCCGATCGGAGCTGATGGTGATTGAGGCGAGCGAGAGAGTCATGACGTGTCGAAGGAGACCGCGGGCTCGACGGTGCTCCGGGGCGTGAGCTGCTCGATGAGGATCATGTGGCCGCGGTGGCAGATCGGACATTCCCGTAGGGAGACACCGGTGAGCGCCTCGCAACGGTCTCGATAGTCCCCCGACGCCGCGGCTTGGATCTCTTCCGCCGTCGATGGACACATATCCAGAAGTCGCCGACATCGCTCGAGGTTCTGCTGTCGATGGCGATTGCTGAGCAGTCCGTAGTACCGGATGCGCTGCAAGCCCGGCGGCAGGACGTGCAACAAAAATCGACGGATGAACTCCGCCGTGGTGAGGGTCATCGTCTTGGTCGCGTCGCCGTCGCGATAGTCCCGCCACCGGAAGGTGACCCGTCCGTCCTCGATACCGAGCAGCCGATTGTTGGAGATCGCCACGCGGTGCGTGTACCGACCGACGTAGTCGAGGACCTGCTCGGGGCCTGCGAAGGGAGCTTTGGCGTAGACGATCCATTCCTTCGATCGCAGCGGATCGAGATAGCGAAGGAAGGCCTTGCGCTCCCTCAGTTCCGCGAGAGCAGAGAGGAACTCGAGCTCTCCACGATCGAAGGCCTGCCCGAGGAGTTCCAGGAACCGCCGGCGGAAGAAGCGCGACAGTACCCGCACGGGCAGGAAGAAGCCCGGGCGGCACGCGACCCAGTGCTCACCGTCGGCGGAGAGGCCACCGCCGGGCACCACGCAGTGCAGGTGCGGGTGATGCATCAGGTTCTGCCCCCAGGTGTGCAGGACGGCGAAGAAGCCGATCTGGGCGCCAAGGTGCTTCGGGTCCGCGCCGATCGTGCACAAGGTCTCGGCGGTCGCCGCGAACAGCAGGTTGTAGACCACGGCCTTGTTCTGGTAAGCGATGGCGGCGATTTCCTCCGGGAGAGTGAAGACGACGTGGAAGTAGGGACAGGCGAGGAGCTCCGCCTTGCGATCCTCGATCCACTGCGCCCGGGCGAGCGACTGACACTTCGGGCAATGCCGATTGCGACAGCTGTTGAAGCTGATGCGCCGATGCCCGCACTCATCGCACGCCTCCACGTGCCCGCCGAGCGCAGCGGTGCGACACGCGGTGATGGCCCGCATGACGCGCCGCTGCGTACTCGAGACGGACCCCTCGTGCTCGGCACGATAGGCATCACCGTAGCGGCGGAGGATATCCGCCACTTCGAGCTTCGGCCGCTCCACTTCGCAGCGCCGATCAGAAGTGCTCGGGGGGCTTGGTCGGTTCCGGCGGCGGCAGCGGACCAGGCAGCAGATCCAGCGGGCTGCGGGTCGCGCAGACTTTGGAGGTGGCCAGGCGCAGATACCGTGCGGTGGTCGCGAGGCTCCGATGTCCGAGCAAGAGCTGGATGGTGCGCAGGTCCGTCCCGTACTCGAGCAGGTGGCAGGCGAAGGCGTGCCGCAGGCTGTGTGGGGTAACCGGCTTCGAGAGGCCACTGCGCTGATGGGCCAGCTCGCAGGCGTCGCGCACGCCCTCCGGAGTGATGTGCGAACCGGGAATGAGGCCTGGAAACAGCCACTCCGTGGGTCTTGCGAAGCGGTACCAGTCCCGCAGGATCCCGAGAAGCTGCTCGGAGAGCATGACGTCGCGATCCTTCTGCCCCTTGCCTTGGGTCACGCGGATGGTCATGCGCTTGCTGTCGATGTCGGTGGATTTGAGCGCGATGGCCTCCGAGACACGGAGTCCGGCTGCGTAGCACACGGTGAGTGCCACGCGGGACTTCCGTCGCGGCACGCAGCTCAAGAACTGCAGCACTTCCTCCGGACTCAGGATGACCGGCAGAGTCTGGGGCTTCTTCGGCATCGGCAGGACTTCCTCGACGTCCCAGGGCCGCTTCATCGTCACGGTGTACAGGAACCGCAGCGCGCAAGTGGCGATGAGAATCGAGCTCGGCGCGAGCTTCTTCTCCTTCGTCAGATAGAGCTGGTACGCTCGGATGTTCTCAGGGCCCAGACCGTCCGGAGATCGCCGGAAATGACGGGCGAACAGCGAGACTTGCTGGAGGTAGGAGTTCTGCGTGTTCGGCGAGAAATTACGGATCTGCATGTCTTCGAGCATGCGTCGTCGAAGGGGTGTCATGACTTCACTCCTGTGCAAGATGAATCGCTGCACATGCAGCGAGGGCATCTTGGCAAGGAGCCTCGCCAGGGTCAGATCAGAGGCAAGGAAACCCGCTCCGCTGGAACTATCGGAGGGAGCCGAAACCCGCGACTACCGCGAAGCGGTTTAGTCCAATGATGTGAAAGCGCACCATTTCATAGCGACTCGCGGCAAATACCGCCGCAGCGAGTTGCTTCTGGCGGCCCTCTTCGAGCAGCGATGCAGGTAGCCACAATGAATCGTAGGCGTAGAGGTACGCGCCGCACTCGCCTTCATTGCCTCGATTCCACACGTGGTACTTGGGAGCACCAGCGCGCGGATCGTGCTTGAACGAACGATCCGAAGGATCCCATCGGCTCCGCGCGTCACCAGCGCCTGACCATAAAGGGTCTATCACGGTGAAATCCTGCGGCCGCGCCTTTACCCAATCGCGGAACGGTCTCCAGATCTCCCATGCCTGTGCACTGTCGAGCCCCTCGCACGCCATGTCGAATTCAAGAATGTTGTTCGGGTGAAAGTGGACATTCTCCCCCCAATGCGGATTGAAGAGCTTCTCGCTGTAGAACTCAATGAAGCGCTCGATCAGCTGCGCAAAAGCCGCGTCGGAGCTGGCCTTGACCTTTCCACCGGCACCGCCGAAATACTTCGGGAGGTCATACGTTCGCAGAGTCAGCCGCGTCACGACGCCGAACGTTCCGCCCCCTCCACCCTTCAGGGCCCAAAGGAGATCGGGCTCCGTACACTCATTCACGACTCGCACACGGCCGTCAGCGGTGACAATTTCCGCTTCGAGCAGTGCTGCCGCCGCAGTGCCGAAGCGCTTCGAATACGAGCCGAATCCCCCGCCGAGAAGAAGACCTGCGGCACCCACTGTCATGCAGCCGCCGCCTTGAACGTAGCGGCCGCCCTTCGTCGTTACCGCATCGTAAAGATCTATCCACATCGCGCCCGCTTCAGCGCTGACCGCGGGAAGCGGTGCGATGCGGCCCGCGCAGCCTTGCCCCACGAAAGCATCGTGCAGCGTTACCTTGTTCATCGCACGCGTCCAGATGAGGAGCGAGTCGGGGGCGTTCGATGTGCCGTAGTAGCTGTGCCCACCGCCCTTGACGACGAGCCGTAGCTTGTTCTCCCGGGCGAAGTTGACGCCCGCGACGACATCGGCGGTGTTTCGCGCCTTGATCGCATAAGCGCTCGGTGCTGGAGTCCACCCATCGAGCAATCCCGAAACCTGCGTGCCGGCAGCCTGGTCGCCGAGCCAATACGGGTTTTTGACGTATTAGATCGCTTCGCGACAGGCGGTGCCGTCGGGTTTCGCGATACACGGCTCGAACATCGGCCGCACTTCGAGCAGATTGCATTCAACAGCCTCTCTAAGCTTCGCCCACCTCTCCGCACCGGGCCATGAGGGATCAGAGGGTCTCACGCGCCGAATCGTCCGCGGTACGCCTGCCTTTGCAGCCTTCGTTGGGGCAGAGAGGAATGCGAAGCCACTGGACAGAAGTGGCAATGTGGCAACCGTATGTAGCAGGCGTCTTCTCTTCATCAGGCGCTCCGAAAAATGCTCCCCGCCACGTCCCAGCTCATATCGCGAGCCATTGTGTCTGCTTTCGGACTTCTCCGGTTAGCATTCCAGCATCCCGTTATGGCCGAGTGCCGCCCGAGAGCGGATGATCACAGCGTGCCCCGAGCGGCCGTTTGCGACCGTCGGCTTTCCGGAAGTGTCAACCGGCGCGCAAGGCTGACCAGCTTCCGGCGTCGGTTCGGCGCGTTGCACCCAATCAAGAACCTTCATGTTCAATCTCGATCTTCATTGGTGTGAACGTCGCGCTTCACGCCGTCACGGCCTTCTGGGCCGCCGCGAAGACGTCGCGTGCGGACGCCATACCCGCTACGTGCTCCGTACCCTCGACTCCGAGGTCCATCCATCCTGCATTCACGGCCTCAAACATTTCTTCGGCGGGTCCGGTGTGGCCCTTCGGGATGCCGGATTGCTCGAACGCTTCCGCCCATCCTGCACGCGGGACTGCAA
>JBOHZR010000345.1:0-45907 GCA_050738595.1 Steroidobacteraceae bacterium
ACCGTACTGGTCTTGCCCGCGCCGTTGGGTCCGAGAAGGGCGAAAACCTCGCCCTCCTGAACCTCAAAACTGACTCCGCGTACGGCTTGGACCTCCCCGTAGGTCTTTACGAGATTCTCCACCTGCAGAATAGGATGTGCCATTTGTGTTTACGATAGCCTAGAGAACCATGCGTCCGTCCGCCGACATGTTGAGGGGAATGGCGACAGCAAGCAATCAGCCCTGCTTGAGCGCATCATAGAACGCGTCGATGAGCACCGTGGGCGTCGAACCGGCGCTGACGATGCCTCCCTGGAAGTTGTTCATTGTGAAGCCGAATCCGATCCTGGCGTCCGGATCGGCCATACCGAGGGAGCCGCCGCCTCCGGCGTGCCCGAAGGCGCGCGGGTTCGGACTGAACCGCGCATATCGATGGGTATCATCGTTGAGAACGAATCCCAGCCCGAAGCGCATCGCGATGGCGCCGCAGAACATCCGCTCCGGCCCGGAGGCTTCCTCGGTGATCGCCCGCTCGACTGTGGACGGATCGAGAATCGATAAGCCGTCGATCTCGCCGCCGCGAGCGAGTGCGCCGTAGATGCGAGCCAGCGCGCGTGCTGTACCGTGGCCATTGACGGCCGGAATCTCCGCCGCGCGCCAAGCACGTGTATTCACCGCATCCCGTTCCTGCGCAGGGTTCAGAAAGGCAGCGCCTTGCATGGTGGTCGGATCCCGCACGGCGCGCGTAAAGGCCGCGAACCGCTCCCGTGTGTCGGCGGAATCCCTCGGCTCGCGAGCCGTCGGCGGCTTGTTGCCGATCAGAACTCCATACATCTCCGATGTGCGGGCGTCGTGCTCTGCCGAAAGCCCGATGTGCAAATCGGCAGCGAGCGGCTCGGCGATGTGCCTGCGGAAATAGGTGCCCAGGCTCTCCCCGCTGATCCTCCGCACGAGCTCCCCGACGAGGAACCCGTAGGTAAACACGTGATAGCCGTGGCCCTGTCCCGGCGTCCACCACGGCTCCTCCGCCGCGAGGGCTTCGCACATTCGGCCCCAGTCATAGAGCGCGCCATTCGGAAGTGGTTGGCGAATCGCACACAGTCCGGCCTGATGACTCAAAAGCCAGCGAACGAGTATTCCGCCCTTTCCCGCCGCGGCGAACTGCGGCCAATACTCCGAGACGGGTGCATCGACGTCGAGCAATCTGCGATTCATGAGATGGTGCGCGCAGAGCGCCGCCATCGCCTTCGTCGTCGAGTACACATTGACGAGCGTGTCGCGCTCCCATTCCCGGGTCCGCGCGAGGTCATAGTGGCCGCCCCACAGATCGACGACGCTTCGCCCATCCAGATAGAAGCAAACCGCGGCGCCGATCTCGATATCGTTTACGAAGCTGCGCTGGAACAGCTCACGTAATCGAGCGAACTTCGGCTCACACGCGCCGTGGATCGGAATTGACTCCGGCATAGCTACTGCCTTCGCAATCGGAGGGCGCTTCATATCTCATCTGCAGCCCAGAAGACAGTCTGCCATGGCCCGCAACGTCGAAATAAAGGCCCGGATCGACGATCTCGATGCCCTGCGATCTCGGCTAGCGGCTCTGTCGGTCCGCGGTGAAGAACATCTCGATCAGACCGATACGTTCTTTCGGGTAGCACGAGGTCGGCTGAAGTTGCGCGAGTTCGCCAACGGTCCCGCCGAACTGATCTACTACGAACGTCCCGACGTTCCCGGTGCAAAGGTCTCTCACTACGAGCGCTTACCCTCGCCGGAGCCGGCGGCGCTGAAGCGCATGCTCGCCGCGGCGCTTGGCGTGCGCGGAACCGTAATGAAACATCGCGACGTGTACCTGATGGGACCGACGCGCATCCATGTGGACGTCGTTTACGGCCTCGGCACGTTCCTGGAGCTTGAGGTCGTCCTCGGAGAGTCCGATACGGCGGATTTCGGTGAAGCTATCGCCGCAACTTTGCTCCAGGACCTGCGGATTCGGCCAGGAAATTTGCTGCGAGGTGCCTATATCGACCTGCTCGAATCGATTCCGGATCAACCGCCGTGACGGGCTGGCGAACGTCAGCTTCGGGGCGTACGCCCGTGCCGTCTGCTCAGGGCGTCCAGCCAGTGCCGGTGCCGTACGGGAGCTTCGTCATATCGGCTTCGATCTCGCGGATCTTGCCGGTCTTGATCTCGAAGGTCTCCGCGATCACTACGGCGAAAGGATGCAGGGCGGAGGCGAACATGGGCACCTTGCCGACGCCCGGGACATCGGCGGACTTCACGTTGCCTTCGTGCTGGAAGGTGACGAAGGACATGACGACGCCTCGCGAGCGGTCCACGACCGGGTATCGCCGGTGATCGATTCGGGTGATGTAGCTGAACATCCGCGTATCGAAGGATGCCTTGCAGCCGGTCGGCAGGGACCAGGTTCTGCCGTTCGGCAGTTTGATCGGGGGCCGCGCCGGGGTACCGGGGAGAGGCGCACCCGCGGTCTGAGTGCCGTTCTCGAACCGCCGGCACTGATCGCTGAACGGCACGATCTCGCCGGTACGCTGCTCCAACCCCTCGAAATAGAGATTGGCGATGCGCATCAGCTCCTGGCGCGACTCGCGTTTGGCAGGGGGCACGACCTCCGTGAATCCGGGCCGGACCTCGGCCGCGTCCGTCTTGAGGAAAGTGCCCATATCGGCCGCGCGCACGACGATCGTCTCGAGCTCGGACACCTTGCCGCCGCGCAAGCGGAGGCGGGCAGCGAGCAGCGCGCCCGTGCCGTTCTCCTCGATGGCGGCGTATAGACCCACCTGACCCGAATCCGGGTCGGGAATCAGATGTACGTAATGCTTCAAACCGCTGAGCGTCGTCCACAATCCCTGTCCGAGCGGCAACTCGATCGTGTTCTCCGTGAAGCGCACGTCGCGGGTGGTCGGGAGCCTCGTGGGATCGTGCGCCGCGAGGGCTGCGAGATACGTTCTCGCGAGCGCATCGAGACAGCGCTCGTCACAGCCGCCGCGCGCCGCGCGTGGAGTCTCCGCACCCTCTCTCGAGGCGGCATGCTCCGCGGCGGCATGCACCGCACGGGGCGCGATGCCGAGCGCGATGGGCGCCAGCACTGCGAGGGGCGCGACGACTGCCATGAACGCGAACCGCGCGAACCGCGTGATCAGCGCGAACCGGGCGCGGGGTGCCGACATGCTTGCGCCTCGCTGAGTGCGCTCAGGCGAGCGTCGTGTGGTAGAGCGCGAGCAGCTTGCCCCAGGCACGCTCCGCGTCCGCCTTGTTGTAGATCGGCTTGCCGTTCTGATGCGGCATGTCGGGCACGCACCAGCCGTGGATCGTGCCCGGATAGACCTCGATCTCCGCGGGAGGCTCGTGCCCGGCAAAGGCCTCGCGCAGCTTGGTTTTCGCATCCGGCTGGCGCATGTCGTCAGTCGCCGCGATCGCGATGTACATGCGCGCTTTGATCTTCGGTGCGAGCAAATGCGGGCTGGTAGGCTTGTCCGTCACGAGGCCGCCGCCGTGGAAGGTGGCGGCCGCCCCGACGCGGCTCGGCACCTGCGCGGCGGTCTTGAAGACGAGCGGACCGCCCATGCAGTAGCCTTGCGTACCGGCCTTGACGGATTGATCCGTCTGCCGCTGCGCATCGAGGAAAGTGATGTGCGCCTGCGCATCCCTCTCGATGGCTCCCGGTTGATTGATCGGGCCGGTCCACGCCTGAGTCTTCGCCCGATCGGCCGGATTGGTGAAATCGAACGTCGAGGCGTCCGTCACGACCGGTGCCCGTGCCGTGCGATAGAAGGGATTCGGCACCAGCACCGTGTAGCCCTGCGCGGCGAGACGCCGGCCGATGGCACGGAATGCGGGACGCAATCCAAACACATCGGTCCAGATGAGAACGGCCGGATATCTGCCGACCGCGGGGTAGAACAACGCGGCATCGCAGGTGCCGTCGGGCGTCTTCACCTCCACGTCCGTCTCGACGACCTGGTGCTCGGCGGCGCGTGCGGCGCCGGGAGCCCCCACTGCCGCGGCCGCAGCGATCCCCACTGCCGCCGAAGCCGCAACGAATTCGCGTCGATCGAAGCTGGGCTCGTTCGTGTCGTCGGTCATCGGATTCCCCTTGGGCTGGCCACGGCAGAATACTCTCGCGATCAGTTCCACTGCCACTCGATACGCATCAGGGGCACGCAAGCTGCGCACGCGAACGCCGGAATCGCGAGCAACGCGAGGATGTCGACCGGCGAGACGCCGGCATTCATCGCCCCCGCGGCGGCTAGCGGCGCGAGGAAGGCTGCGGCGTTGCCGATCACGCCCGCCCAGCTCATACCGCTCGCTTTGATCGCGGGGGGATAGTAGGCAGTCGAGAGCGCATTCAATGAGAGTTGGGAGCCGCTCGTGCCCGCTCCCATGAGCGCGATGAACGTCCAGCTCATCGCCGAGGAGGTGAAGCGGAACAGAGCGAGACAGGCCACGGTGACTGCGAACGCCAGGATCAGCGCGGGAAGCGTCCGGCCGCGGTTCACGAACAGGGAAAGCACGATGCCGCCAATCACTCCGCCCGCCTGGATCAGCACCGCGCCGCGCTGCGCATTATCGAGCGTCCAGCCGTCTGCATGCAGCAGCGTCGGCAGCCAGCTGATGAGGACGTACATGGTGAAAAGATTGAGTCCGACGACCGCCCACAGGACGAGCGTGCGCCGGCGATAGAGCGGCCCCAGCAGATCGACCAGCGACCAGCGCGCGCTGGGTGCGCCAACCGGGTTCGAGCCCCCGAGGGTCGCCCGTGCAGGGTCGATATCGGGCGCGATTCGGGCGAGAATCCTCGGGATACGTGGATCCTGCGGCCGGCGCAAGAGGAGAAACTTCAACGACTCGGGTGCGGTGGCGAGAATCGCGAGCCCGATGAGCAGGGGTGATATGCCGCCGATCACGAACGCCCCGCGCCAGCCCCAGCGCGCGAAGATCACCGGGGCGACGAACCCGGCGCAGAAAGCGCCCGCGCCGATCGCCGCGTTCATCACGACGAGAATCGTCGCGCGGCTGCGCAGCGGAACGTACTCGGCTGTCCACGCGTTGCAGTTGGGAATGCTGACGCCCAGCGCGACGCCGGTTGCGAAACGCCAAGCCACGAACTGCATGGGGCTCGCGGCCGCGGAGGTTGCGATGGTGGTTGCGCCGGCCACGATCATCGCGCCGATGAGCAGCGTGCGCCGACCCAAACGATCCCCGAGCGGCGCGATGGACATGGCGCCCGCGGCGAGGCCGGCCAGCGCCGCCGAGAGCGCCAGGCCGAAATGCGACGGCGCGATGGACCATTCCTTGGCAATGGCGGGCACGGCGAGCGCCATCACCTGAATGTCGTAGCCGTCGACCAGCATGATGAGCCCGCTCAGGATCGCAACCAGCGCCTGAAGCGGCGAGATCGCCCGCTCATCGAGCAGGCGGGACAGGTCGATCGCGCCCTCGGCGATGACGGCCATCAGCCGAATGGCCTCGGTGGATGGGCCTTCAAATCGTTCGCACGATCGATCAAATAGGCGCGCACCGCGTGAACGTCGTGCTGTGTCAGCCGTCCCTTGAACGAGGCCATGCCGGACTTTTGCAGTGCACCGCCCAGCACGACCGCGCGGAACGCCTCCGGGCTCCTCAGCATCGCTGAGTACCGCAGGTCGGGGAATACACCGCGATTGCCGTAGGAGGCGTCATGACACATGGCGCAGGCACTCTGGTACCGGGCTTGCCCATAGGCGATCACCTGCGGCGATCCGGTCGAGGGCGGCGGATCGAGCACGGGGGGCGGCGGTGGCGGCGGCGCCGGAGGGAGCTTCGCCGTGCCACCGAGCTTGAAGACGAGGAGACGCGAGCCGTTGCTCACCCCGTATGCTGCAAGGCCGTAGCCGACTTCCTCCGCGATATATTGCTCGCCGCCGACGGTGAAAGTGTCCGGCGCCGCGACAACACCCGTCTCGGCTTTCATCGACCAGAGTTCCTTGCCGTCCGTTGCGCGATAGGCAACGAACCGGCCCGTGGTCGAGGTACCCGCGAAGACGAGGTTCCCCGCCGTGGAAAGTGTTCCGGCGCCGATCGTCCCGAGCACCGGTGTGTGCCATACCTCGCGCTCGTGGATCGGATCCCAAGCGATGAGCTGCATGGCCGCGCGGCGCGGCGGCGGGACCGAACGATCACGCGGCGCTCCGAAAGCGAGGCCGGTCTTCGAGTCCATGGTCTTTGCCGAGAACGTCTTGGCGCCGGTGGAAGTACCGCTCGTCTCGATGGCGGAAAAATAGACGAGCCCGGTGAGCGGGTCGAACGAAGGCGGATGCCACGCGTGCGCGCCTTGCCCGCCGGGTCGAACGAAAGCCGTCTTGCCAGTCACGTCGTAGCGGGCTTGGCGGTTGATGAGCGGCCGGCCGCTCTCCGGATCGATCCCCGAGGCCCAGTTCTCGGTGACGAAATTCTTCGCAGAAATCACGGCACCCGTGTGCGCATCGAGAACATAGAAGAAGCCGTCCTTCGAGGCCTGCATGAGCACGCGGCGCATGTGTCCGTCGATATCGAGATTCGCGAGCATGAAGGGCGAGGTCGCGTCGAAATCCCACTCCTCGCCGGGGACCTCCTGGTAGTGCCAGACGTACGCGCCGGTGTCGGCGTTGAGCGCGATGATGGAAGCGACGAAGAGGTTGTCGCCGCCGCCCGAGCCGCGAAAGTGGCGGTTCCAGGGCGAGCCGTTCCCGGTGCCGATGTAGAGGAGATTCGATCCCGGATCGTAGGCGATCGCATCCCACACGGTGCCGCCGCCGCCGTAGCGCCACCAGTTGCCGTGCCAGCTCTTCGCGGCCGCCTTCAGAATCGGCTGCTCGAAGCCGTTCGCGGGATTGCCGGGCACCGTATAGAAGCGCCAGTCGAGTTTCCCCGTCTCGGCATCGTAAGCCGACACGTACCCGCGCACGCCGAACTCTCCGCCCGCATTGCCGATGATGATGCGCCCCTTGACGACGCGCGGGGCGCCCGTGCTGGTCACGGGCTTGTCGTGATCGAGCGTGAGGACGCTCCAAACGACCCGGCCGCTCTTCGCATCGAGTGCGATGAGCCGCCCGTCGTAGGCCGCGACGTAGATCTTGCCGTGCCAGGCGGCGAGCCCTCGATTGACCACATCGCAGCAGCCGCGGCCCGCGAACTTGCCGGGAACCTGCGGATCGAAAGACCACAGCAGGCGCCCCGTGCGCGCCTCGTAGGCTCTCACCTTGCTCCAGGCCGTCGAGAGATACAGTACGCCGTCGATGGCAAGCGGCGTGGCCTCCTGCCCGCGGTTCGTGTCGAAGTCGGCATACCAGGCGAGGCCGAGGTTCGACACGTTGTCCGCGTTGATCTGCGTAAGCGGGCTGAAGCGCTCCTCATCGTGAGTGCGGCCGACCGCCATCCATTCGCCGGGCTCGGAGTTCGCATAGGTGAGACGTGCGGTGGTGACTGCGGCTGCCCCGGCGCCAGGCGCGCCGGCACCCGCCGTGGTGGCAAGCCCCCCCGCGCCGGCTGCTGCCGCGACGGCGGCAAGAGCCAGTACGCCCCGGGCCTGTCGGATGATCGATTGCGGCTTCATTGACGTTCTCCGTCCGCGGGGCACCAGGCACGATGAGTCCTCAACGATAACCGAAAATGGCGGCGCGATCTCAGGCGTCGCGATAGCGCCGCCGCCGCGAGCAGGTATCATCGGGCCGGATGGACGAGCTCAAGCCCTACGCCGAGGCGTGCGACCGCAACCAAGGCCCGATTCTCGAGGTGCTTCGCCGACATTTCGCTGACCGGCGCCGCGTGCTCGAGATCGGCAGCGGTACGGGCCAGCACGCGGTGCATTTCGCCGCGGCCTTGCCGCAGCTCGAATGGCAGACCTCCGACCTCGGACCGAGCCTGCCCGGGATGAGGCGATGGCTCGCGGAGGCGGCGAGACCGAACCTGCCCCCGCCGCTCGCGCTCGACGCGCGGCAGGGGCCTTGGCCTCGCGATCCGTTCGATGCCGTCTTCACCGCGAACACGCTGCACATCATGAGCTGGGATGACGTGCGCGCCTTGTTCGCGGCGCTTCCGCGCGTGCTGGCCCACGAAGGAGTGCTCGCGGTGTACGGGCCTTTCAACTATCTCGGCCGCTTCACGAGCGCGAGCAACGAGGCCTTTGACGGCTGGCTGAAAGCGCGCTCGGCCGCGAGTGGGATTCGGGATTTCGAAGCGGTCGACGCTCTCGCGCGCTCGAGCGGGCTCGAGCTCACGGAAGATTGCGCGATGCCGGCGAACAACCGCACGCTCGTGTGGCGGCGCGAAGTGCGCAGCGCCCGGCGCCGACATTGCGCGGACGCCGACTCCGGCGGAAAATAACACGGTGATCCTGAAAGCGCTGAAAGCGCGCGGCAGGTGAATCGATGGCGAGCTCGATGGACGCAATAGCGCCTTCGCCGCTTCTGCTCGCGCCTCTGCTCGCGATGTCGCTCGCGATGTCGCCTGCGCTCGCACGCTCCGGGGGGACGGCGATCGACGGGACGCTCGAGGTGTCGGTCACCGGGCCGGCGCTCAAACATTGGGGAATTCCGGGGGCGGCAGCCGCGTTCGTGCCCGATGCGGATCACAGCCGGTACGCGCAGCGCATCCGGGTCGCGGCGAACGCCGACGAGCTCTGCACCGCGCTCGCTCAGGCGGGTGGACGCGATGCGGCGATCGCCTCGGCGCGTGTGGACGGCGACGGCGATCTGGAGCACCGTTCGGGGGATGAGATGCGACTCGAGCTACGCATCGGCATCGCGCACCTCGCAGCGGCCGCGCGCGGCATCGTGTACATCTGCTCGGACCCGATCGTCGCGGTCATTGCTCGTGGAAACTATCCCGACGAGCGCTTCGTGGGTGTCGCAGGCCAACGGTTCCGCTGGGCGAGCCCGCCGCTCACGCTGCATCGGGGAAAGAAAGCTCGCGTGCGCGGAACGGCGAGCGTCGACGCATCGCGGTGGTGAGCGCAGTGAGCAGATTTTGTTCGACACGTGAGGAGAAGGCGATGGGTGTCCTGAAGTCGTGGCGCAGCGCGCTCTCGGCGCTCGGCGGCGTGCTCGCGCTCGCGCCATACGCGCTCTCAAATGCCGGTGCTGCAGCGGCGGCCGGGCGCACGCTGATGCGATTTCCCACGCTGTACGATCGGACGGTCGTCTTCGAGGCGCACGGCAATCTCTGGGCCGTGCCGCGCACGGGAGGTGTCGCGCGGAGGCTGACTGCGGACTCCGGCTACGATCTGATGCCCCGCTTCTCGCCCGACGGACGCTGGATCGCGTTCACGGCAGAGTACCAGGGCAATCAGGACGTCTACGCGATCCCGGCGGGCGGCGGCACGGCGCGCCGGCTGACGTTCCACTCCGACATCGTCCCGCAGGCGCCGACGCGCTGGGGACCGAGCAACATGGTCGTCACCTGGACGCGCGACTCGAAGGATGTCGTCTTTCTCTCGCGGCGGATGTCGATGAACCTGGCGCCGCGTCTGTTTGAAATCCCCGTGAGCGGGGGACTCGCGACGCCGCTCCCTCTCGACAGCGGCGGGCTCATGACTTTCAGCCCCGACGGACGCTCGATCGCGTACAACCGAATCTTTCGCAACTTCCGCACCTGGAAGCGCTACCAGGGCGGCTGGGCGCAGGACGTGTACACGTACCAGCTCGCCGCGAAGAAGCTCACGCGCATCACGAACTGGAAGGGCACCGATACAGCGCCCATGTGGTATGGACACCGGATCTACTTCCTCTCCGATCGGGACGCGCGCCGGCGCAGGAACATCTGGGCGTACGATCTCGACTCCAGGCAGTTCCACGAGGTCACTCACTTCGTCGACTATGACATTGATTTCCCGAGCCTGAGCCCGGCAGAGGACACCCCGAATGCCGGCGCCGCGGGGATCGTCTTCCAGCAGGGCGGCTCGCTCTGGGTGCTCGACCTGCCCTCCGAGCAGCTGCACCGGCTCGAAGTGAGCGTGCCCGACGACGGCGTGCGCACCGGACCGCGCTTCGTCGACGCCTCGAAGCTCATCCGCGAGCACGATACGGCGCAGCAGACTGACTATGGCCTGTCGCCGAACGGCAAGCGCGCGCTCTTCTCCGCGCGGGGCGATCTGTTCACCGTCCCGGCCGAGCACGGCGCGACGCGCAACCTGACGGAGACGAGCAACGCTGACGAGGATCACCCGAGCTGGTCGCCCGACGGCAAGACGATCGCGTACACGACCGATTCAACGGGCGAGCAGGAGATCGCGACGCGCCCAGCGATGGGCGGCCCGCAGCGAATCCTGACGCGTTTCCGCACCGGCTTCTTCTATACGCCGGTCTGGTCACCGGACGGCAAGCACCTCGCATTCGCCGACGGCGAACATCGGCTGTGGCTGCTCGATATCGCGAGCGGCCGCACGACCCAGGTCGCCGAGGACCCGTACAACGAGATCCACGACCAGAGCTTCTCGCCGGACGGGCGCTGGCTCGCCTACAGCACGACGGGCGCCAATCAGCAGCGCAGCATCTCCATCTACAGCCTCGAGTCGGGCCGCTCGCAGCGCGTATCGGAGCCGCTCGCGAACGACTTCGGGCCGGTGTTCTCGCCGGATGGCAGATATCTGGTCTTCGTGTCGTCGCGGCACGAGAACCCCACGCTGAGCGAATCGGAGTTCGATGTGGCGACGCTCGAGACATCGGGCATCTACATCGCGACGCTGCGCAAGAACGAGCCTTCCCCGTTTGCGCCTCGTTCGGATGAGGGGGCGATCGAGCCGCAGACGGCGCAGAAGAGCGGGCCCTGGAAACCGGGTGCATCGGCGCCGGTGCAGATCGACTTCGACGGCCTCATGGCACGGGCGGTGCCCGTGCCGATTCCCGCTGCGGATATCGTCGCGCTCGATGCACGCGGTGAGAACATCTTCTATCAGATCGGTGCGCCGCAAATGCTCGAAGGGCCGCTGCCCCGCTCGCCCTCTGCGTTGCGCGTCTACGATCTCGCGGCACGCAAGGACGGCCTCGTCGTCGAGAACGTCGATGACTACAGCCTCTCGGCCGACGGCGAGAAGGTGCTCTACAAGAGCCACGGCGGCAGCTACCAGATCGTCGACGCGAAAGCCTCTCCCGGCAAACCCTCGCCGCTCGATCTCGCGCACCTGCGCACGCGAATCCGCCCGACGCAGGAGTGGGCGCAGATGTTCAATAACGCGTGGCGGCTGGAGCGGGACCTCTTCGTCATACCGCAGATGAACGGGGTCGACTGGCAGAAGGTGCACGATGCCTATGCGAAGCTGCTTCCCCTCCTCGGCTCGCGCGAGGACCTCAACTATCTGATCGGGGAGGTGCAGGGGGAGCTCGGCAACTCGCATACGTACATCGGCGGCGGCGATGACGGGAATCTAGCCCCGCGTGTGCCGACGGCGCTGCTCGGCGTCGACTTGAGCCTCGATCGGGGCTCGGGCCGCTATCGCTTCGCCAAGATCTACCCTGGCGACAACACGCGGCCCGAGTACAGGAGCCCGCTCACCGAGCCGGGCGTGGACGTGCATGCGGGCGACTACCTGCTCGCCGTCGATGGTCGCGAGCTCGCCGCCCCGACGAACCCGTACAGCCTCTTCGTCGGACTCGAGAATCAGCCGGTCACGCTCACCGTCGCAGCGAGCCCGAGCGGCAGGCAGCGCGAGGTGACCGTCCAGCCGCTCGCGAACGAGCGCGCGTTGCGTGAGAGGGACTGGATCGACCATAACCGCGAGACCGTCGATCGGCTCTCTGGAGGCCGCATCGGCTACATCTATCTTTCAGATATGGAAGCGCTCGGCATGGAGCAGTTCGTGCGCCAGTTCTACCCGCAGCTCGATCGGCGCGCGCTCATCGTGGACGACCGCTGGAATGGCGGCGGGTTCATCGATCAGATCGTGCTTGCCAGGCTGCGCCGCATGCTGGTCGGCATGACGACCGACCGCCAGCGCGCCCGCATGACGATTCCGCAGCAGATCAGCACGGGACCCAAGGTGTGCCTGATCAATCACATGTCCGCCTCCGATGGCGATCTGTTCCCGTACTTCTTCCGCAAATACGGCGTCGGGCCGCTGATCGGCACGCGCACGTGGGGCGGGGTGCGGGGCATACGCGGGACGTGGGCGCTGCTCGACGGCGGCTATATCACCGTGCCGGAGATGAGCGTGTACGGGATCGATTCGCAGTGGGTGATCGAGAATCACGGCGTCGATCCGGACATCGAAGTCGAGACCGATCCGGGGCAGCTCGAAGCCGGGCACGACGCGCAGCTCGAGGCGGCGGTCGACTATTTGATGAAGCAGCTCGCCAAGCAGCCGGGCGGACTGCCGGCGCCGCCGCGACCGCTGCCGGCTTACCCGCCGAATGGGCAGGTGCCGCCGCTGGGCTTTTGAGCGGGACCGCCGCGCTCGGTCCTTCAGCGCTGTGCGCCCGGACCCCCAGCCTGACCCCCTCCCTGGCCCGCGCCCTGACCTTGCCGTCGCCGCAGCCGGGGGAGCCGCTTCATGGTCTTCATCTTCAACATGTACTCGGGGTAGATGGTCTGCGCTCCGCCGAGCGCCGCCTCGGGCGGGATGCCGTACCGGGCGGCGTACTCGTGCAGGAACGGGTTCTGGCCCGGCAGGTAATTCGGCACGACGCCCGGCGGCCGGTCCACTTCATCCACCGGCTCGCACGGCCACGGCGCCATCTGCGACTGCGGGTTGTAGAGGAAGTCGACCGTGCGGATGAGCGGCTCGCTGAGATAGACCGGGTCATACGTGATGACGGCGACCGTCAGATAATTGCCGTGCCGCATGATGTGCGTCCGTGCCGTCGCGAGGTCGCTGCGCGGCGTGTCGTTCAAGCTGAGCCAGTCCTCCTTGAGATGCGTCGTCGCGACGACGAGCGTGTCGCCTTCCCACTCACCCGTCGAGAACCCGGCATACGTGTGCGCCGCGTACGGCGGGGGGTGTGGCCGACCGTCCATCCAGATCGTCTGCTCCGCGCCATACGCGGAGAGGTGCGTGTGGTAGGCGATCACCTTCTGAGTCGGCCGGTCGACCTCGGTCCAGATCCGAAGATTTGAAGGGCCGCGCCAGCCGTAGTCCGAGCTGTGCTGCCGGCACTGGTTCTCCGGCAGCTCAACCATCGCGGCGCTCCAGGCCTCCGCGCGTGCTCGCGCGGCATCGTTGATGGGAAGGCCGGCGTAGTCGCCGATCTCGGCGCCGAGGATGCGCTCCGGCATGTCCTCCATGAAAAGGGGGGACCAGCTGCCGCTCGGGTCCTCCTGTGCAGGCGCGCGGCGCGCGGCGAGCAGCGCGGCGAACGCGAACAGCGCGGCGAAGGCCAGCGCCATCGCGCGAGTGTGCGGCATCGCGCCTGCTCGATCGTGAACGATGGCGCTCATTCCCCTTGCTCCCCTTGCGAGAATCGGTCGAGGCCTATCGATCTTGGGCCGTCCAGGGATGCGCTGCAAGCGCCTCCTCACGCGGCTCCGCACCCCAGCCGGGTGCGGTCGGCATCTGGAACCGGCCGGCCTCGATCCGCGGGCGCTCGCTGAGCAGATCGTATTTCCAGGGAACGTCGTCGCCCTCGATCTCCATGATCGCGGCATTGGCGGCCACCGCGCAGAACTGCGCGCTCATGAGGTCGGCGAGCGGACCATAGTAGTTGTGCGGCGCGACGTTCACCTCGAACGCTTCGGCGAGCGAGGCGATCCGCACGGCCTCCTGAAAGCCATTCCAAGGCACATCGATCACGGCCACATCGATCGCGCGCGCCTGCAGATAGGGCCGGTAGGCGCGTCGGCCGTGCAATGTCTCGAGTGAGGCGATCGGCGCGACGGTCGCGCGGCGCACGCCAGCGAGCGCTTCGGGCTCGTGCAGATCGGCTTCGAGCCAGGCGAGCCCGCTCGGCTCGAGCGCTCGCGCGATCCGCCGCAAGGCGGCCGGACGGAATGCGAAATTCACATCGAGCATGAGACCGGCATCCGGACCGAGGCCGGCGCGCAGTGCGGCGATCTGCTCGGAGATCGCGCGGATCAGCGCTTCGTCGGCCGTCCGCGCAAGGCACAGTCCCTGCGGAAGAAAGCCGGGATTGACGAGACGGGGACCCGCCGACCCGAAGACGATCGGATTGGTTTTGACGGCCCTGAAGCCGCGCCGGACGGCCTCCTCGCCGAGGCCGCGCACGTCCTCGAGCGTCCGCAGGGGCGGCAGGTGCAGCACCCGGTCGAAGAGCTGCGCATGGCGCACACGGAAGCTCCCGCAATGCGACCAGTACAGCTCGATCTCCTCGCGCACCGGGCCGCCGAAGAGCGCATGCACCGGAACACCGCGAGCCTTGGCCGCAATGTCGATGCACGCGTTCTCGATCGCCGCCGCCGCTTGATGGTTGAGCCCGCCCGCGGCGAACTGGGTCATCGCGTGCAGCTCGGCGGAAATGCGGGCGAAACAGCGCGGATCGCGGTCGATGACCCAGCGCCCGAGCGCGAGAATCACCTCGGCGAGCGCCGCACTCCAGGGGCCCTCGGCGAACTCCGCCCAGCCCGCGAGCCCGTCGTCCGTGAGAACCTTGAGAAACGAGAACGGGCGCCAGCCGCCGTCGGCCCGGAATACTCTGAGCTCGGTGATCCGCATGCTTAGATCCCCCCTCAGCCGGCGTGCCGTATCGAGGCGACGTGCAGCACGGGCTCTCCCCGGGCATAGCGCCGGACGTTCTCGACGATGAGCTCCTCGATACGGCGCAGCTGCTCCGCGCCGCCGCCGGCCCACGCAGTATGCGGCGTGAGCAGGACGTTCGGAAGCGACCAGAGCGGATGCGCTGCCGGCAGGGGCTCGGGATCGACGACATCGAGCGCGGCGCCCGCCAGGATGCCGCGGCGCAGCGCCTCGACCAGGGCCGGCGTGTCGACGATCCCGCCACGGGAGACGTTCACCAGATACGCACCCCGGCGCATCGCGGCGAAAGCGGCGCGATCGACCAGACGTATGGTCGCCTCGTTGAGCGGCGCGCAGATCACAACGGCATCGAGCTCGGGGAGGCTCGCACGAAAGGTCGCGAGCGCGCGCACTTCGATGCCACCCGGACCGGTACGCGCGGTGCGTGCGAAGGCGACTATTCGGGCACCGAACGCGAGGCCGAGCGCGGCGACCTGCCGTCCGATGTGGCCGAAGCCGACGACCGCGGCCGCGAGTCCATGCAGCGTGCGCGCGGCATGGATGACAGGTCCTGCGTTCCACGCACCGGCGCGCTGGCCCTCGAGCGCGGCCGGCAGCCCGCGCAGCAGCGCGAGCAGCAGAGCGAGCGCGTGCTCCGCCACGAGGGTCGAGCCGATGTCCCCGAGCGTGCTCACGGTGACTCGCTCGGGCACGCCGAGGCGCTCCATGTTGTCGAAACCGGCGTTGAGAATCTGCACCCACTCGAGCCGCCGGGAGCGCCGGAGCCGTTCTGCAAACTCGGCATCCCAGTAGATGGTGTTCGTGATCAGCGCGTCCGCATCGTCCATCGCACCGAGCGCGTGCGAGCGGTCTCGCGCACACACGATCTCCAGGGCCTCGAGAGGGTTCAGCGCATCACAGAGCGCCTGTGCGCCCCCTGCGTACCAGACGACGATGCGCTTCACGTCACTCGAGCGTCGGCAGCCGCCGCGTGCTGCAGCGAGAGCCTGCGCATCAGCGGCAGCATCGCAATCGCGATCAGCGTGCAGGCGATGCCCGCGAAGCCGAGCTCCGTGAACAAGCGCGTATAGACGGGGAGCGTCACGAGGGGATCGGTGATGCCCGTCGGCACGTGCGCGAAGTTCGCGACGACACTGCCGAGATACTGGGAGACGCCCGTTGCGACGAAATAGGCGCCCATCATGAAGCCGCCCATGCGGGCCGGTACGTACCGGGCGATCATCGCAAGTCCGAGGCCGCTCACGAGCAGCTCGCCGAGCGAATAGAGCCCGTAGCCCCAGACCATGACCCAGGAGGACACCTGGCCGCCGACCGCCCACCGCCCCCCTATTCCATAAATGAAATACCCGAGCGCGACGGCGGCGAAGCCCCAGGCGAATTTCGCGGCGACCGAAGGGTCCTTCCCGATCCGCCCGAGCCCGTTGTAGATGAACACCAGAACCGGGCTCAGGATCACGATCCAGATCGAGTTGAGGTTCTGGTATTGCTCGGGAATCCACGTGAACAGATGCCATCCGAAGAGCCGGAAGTCGAGGATCACGTTGCGCTGTGCAAACAGGTTCAGCGACGTGGACATCTGCTGATAAAAAATGAAGAAGAAGATCGTCTGGATCACGAGCACGAGGGCTGCGACGAGACCCGCGCGCTCGCCCGGCCGGCTGTTGCGGATGAGATGGCCGAAGATCGCGAGAATCGCAACCCCCGCGGTGTACACACAGATGCGGGCGACGAGGATGTTTTGCAGGATGAGCGCCGAGACGAGCACGGTCGCGACGGAGCCCGCTGCGATTGCCCCGACCCTCGCGAGGCGGATCGGCTCAGCGTCGGGCGGCGAGCCGATCTGCTCGAGCGCGCGGCGCATCAGCGCGTAGTTGGCGAGCCCAAGCAGAAGGCCGATCGCACAAACGCCGAAGGCGGTATGCCATCCGGCCGAATCCCCGAAGTGCGCACCTACGTAGTCCCGAATCCACGGCGTGAGCGTCATCGAGATCATCGAGCCGACGTTCACGGCCATGTAGTAGAGGGTGAACGCGCTGTCGATCCGGCTCTCCTCGCCCTCGTAGATCTTGCGCACGAGATTGCTGGTGTTCGGCTTGAAGAACCCGTTGCCGACGACGATGACACCGAGGGCGAAATACAGAGCGTAGGGGTCGTTGGTGGGGATCCAAAGCAGCGCATACCCGAACGCGAGCACGACGGCTCCCGTCAGCATCGTGCGCCGGGTACCGATCAGCTTGTCGCCGATCCAGCCCCCCACCGCGGGTGTCGCGTAGATGAGCGCGGCGGCCGCGCCCCACACGAGATTCGAGTGCGTATCCTCGAATCCGAGCTTCTTGATCATGTAGGTGACCATCAGCACCTGCATGCCGTAGTAGCCGAAGCGCTCCCACATCTCGATCAGGAAGATCGTCGAGAAGGCACCCGTTTGCGAGAAAGCCCGGCCGGCCGGGCGAGCCGGGCGAGCCGGTGCGGCCGCGAGCGGCGGCTGAGCCGTGACATTCACTGAGTGCAACCCCCACCAGGCACGATGGCGGCACAGGATACGGCATGATCCTGCGGGCGTCGCCCGTGGGGCGGCCGCCCGCCCGGCATTTTTGCCAGGGCGCGCGCGAGGGGCTAAGCTTGCTCGCCCCCGTTACAGCGGCGCTGTCGAACCGGGCAGCACCGCTGACCGGGACCCCCGTACGGAGGAGCTTCCCATGACGATTCGGTACACCGTGAATAAGAGCTGGATCGGCTTCGCGCTGTCTGCAGGTCTGATCGCGCTGCCGCTCGCGGCATGGGCCGATGCGTCGACCGAGATTCAAACGGCCGCGCAGCACGCCCAGTTCGCCTCGCAAGCCACGTCCCTGAAGATGGCCCACGCCCATCTGCACCACACGCTCAACTGCCTCGAGGGCCCGAAGGGCCATGGATTCGACAAGAAGGCGGCGAATCCCTGCGCCAGTCAGGGCGACGGCGCGATTCCCGACGAGGCGGATGCGACGACCAAGAAATCGCTCGAGCACATCGCCGCGAACGCGCGCATGGCCCTGCGGAGCCACAGCCTCGACAAGGTCAAGGAGGACGCAGGCAAGATCCAGAGCGAGCTCGGCGCCCTCAAGTAGAGGCGTGCCGGCCGGCGCTGGCCGTTGCTAGCCGGCGGCTGCTCCGCAGCGGCCGCCGGTGCTTGCTGTCAACCGCTCGTGAGCGGCAATCATCTCCCGCGGCGTAGGGCACTCGCGGCGGATTCTTGTTTCCGACTCATTCCCGATGACCAGCCGGGACGCTGCCGGTAGGGAAGCAGCGAGACGTAGGCGAAGATGCGCTGAATCTTGCCCCCGCGGATGCGGAACAGCTCGATGATCTGCGTGGTGTTCGGGTAGGAGGCGAGGCTGAAGCCCCGAGGCCTGATCGTGCCGCCATTCGCGCCGGTACGAGCACCCGCGCCTGTGCCCGGGCCCGATGCGGCCCCCGTGCCGCGGCGTGCCGGGGCGAACAGGTCTGTCTTGATGTTCCCGGGATGCTGGAACATCACGACCGCGTAGACGAGTCCGCGCTCGGGATCGACGAGCAGGAAGCGGCGGTCGGTGATCTCGTGGATGTAGTTGAAGCGTTTCGAGCTGAACTGCGCTGCCTCGCTCTCAGCATGAGCGGCACTTGCCGGTCCGCCGGCTGTTTGAAGGCCGTTCTCGATCCGCGAGAAGTCCTCCGCGAAGGGCACGATGGCGCCATTGCCCTGCACGATCCCCTCGAAGTATCGATTCGCGATTCGAACCATCGTCTGGCGCGAGCTGCGCTGCGGGCTCGGAATCGATTTCTCCCAGATCGGCTCGGCTCGAACCAGGTTGTCGAACTCGCCATGAATGCCGGTCGCCTGGCGAATGACGAACGTCTCGATCTGATCCACCCGGCGTCCGCTCTCCTGCAACCGCACTCCGAGAAGCGCCGTGACGCCGTTCTCTTTCACGGTACCGTAGAAGGCCGCCTGCCGCGTCTCGGGATCCTCGACGTAGAGCCTGAAGCTGCCGAGCCGATCGATGGTGTGCCACAGCCCATCCCCGAGCGCCATCCGGTTGGTGTTCTCGGTGAATTTCACGCCGGGAGTCGTGGCGAGACGCGTGGGATCGTGCGCGACGAGCGCCGCGAGGTACTCGTCCATCAGGCCGTGCAGGCATGCGCGATCGCACGTTTGACCGGTTCCCGCGGCGCGCGACAGTCCGCACGCCAGCAGGAATTGAGCGGCACACAGCGCCGCGAATCGCATCGGTCTCCGCTCGGACATTGTTTGCCCCTCCCGCGCAGCGCGCGGCTCTTCAGTGAATCAGGCCCTTGAGCTTGCTCAACTGCTGCTTCGCGAACGACTTCGCGACGGCCTGCATGTCCGGACGCGCGCTCGGGCTCTTCAGCGTTCCGCTGACGAGCAGCGGTATGCTGGCGAGCGCTCCTCCGCCCGCCACGCCCGCAGAGGCCGCGCCGTAGAGCTTAGCCGTCGCCGGCGCGATGCGCAGCACATCGTCATGCGCATCCACCCCCCACCTGCACCCGGGTCACCTCGATTCCGTAGACCGTCGCGCTGCCGATCGCGAGCTTGCCATTTAATTTCAGGGTCTTGCCCGTGGCCCGCGGCCCTCTGCTCTCGGCCGCCGCCCTCGGCCGCGCAGGCGGAGCGGCTGCGGCTCCCGCGTGCCGCGGGACACCGGCCGGCACAGCGCGTCCATTCTGATACGGTGCGGCCCTGGACAACCTGCAGAGGAGACTCTCGCAATGCCGCAAGCGGAAACTTCGTCGTCGCGTCGGACGCTCGCCGGCAAGACCCTGTTCGTGACCGGCGCCTCGCGCGGCATCGGTCTCGCGATTGCAACGCGTGCCGCGCGTGAGGGTGCCCGAATCGTGCTCGTCGCGAAGACCACCGAGCCTCATCCGACGCTTCCCGGTACGCTCTACAGCGCGGCGGCCGAGATCGAGACGGCGGGCGGCGCGGCGCTTCCCGTTCCCACGGACATCCGCAACGAGGATGCGGTCGGCGCGGCGGTGCGTGCCGCGGTAGAGCGCTTCGGCGGCATCGATATTCTCGTCAACAACGCGAGCGCAATCAGCCTCACGCCGACGGCGGCGACGCCGATGCGGCGGGTCGATCTGCTCTTCGGTGTCAATGTGCGCGGAACGTTTTGCTGCACGCAGGGCTGCCTGCCGGAGCTCACGAAGAGTGCGGCTGCGGGCCGCAACCCACACATTCTGAATCTCGCGCCCCCGCTCGTGCTGCGCCCCGAGTGGTTTGCGCCGCATGTCGCGTACGCCATCTCCAAATACGGCATGAGCCTCTGCACGCTCGGCCACGCCGCGGAGCTCAAGCAGCACGGCATCGGTGTCAACAGCCTGTGGCCCCGGACGGCGATCGCGACCGCGGCGTTGCAGATGATTCCAGGCATCGAGCCGGATCGCTGCCGCCGGCCCGAGATCGTGGCCGATGCGGCGTGGTGGATTCTGACGAGCGATGCCCGGGAAGTGACGGGCCGCTTCTTCATCGACGAGGACGTGCTCACCGAGCACGGCGTCGTCGACTTCGACCGCTACGCCGTCGTGCCGGGAATCCCGGAGCTGATGCCTGACCTCTTCGTCGAGTGATGATGCTGCGGGTGGGTCGCGCTCTCGCGGCCTGGCTCGGAATTGCCTGACGCCCGACGGTCTCAGCTACGGGCAGGCGCGCGGTGGTCTGCGACCACGCTGCCCGCTTGCCGAATCTCCTGATCGTGCGGCTCGTCGCGAAACGGCTCCTGCAGGCCCGCGGCATACCACTCCTTCATCGCGCGCAGCTCGAGCAGGCGCGCGACATAGGCAGCGGACCCGGAGTCGAGATGCAATCCGTAGGTCTGCACCCGGAACGCGACAGGTGCGAAGAACGCGTCGGCCGCGGTGAACGAGCGGCCCGCGAGGAAAGGTCCGCCGAAGCGGCGCAGGCCCTCGGTCCAGAGCTCCTGGAGCCGCGCCACATCGCGCTCGAGCGCGAGAGGAAACTCGTGCAGGCGGACGCGGACGCCACAGCTCATGGAGCAGCGGTTGCGCAGCTCCGAGAAGCCGGAGTGCATCTCGGCTGCCGCACTGCGCGCCCAGGCGCGCGCGCTCGGGTCCCGCGGCCAGATCTCCTCGTGATGCTCGGCGAGGTATTCGGCGATCGAGAGCGAGTCCCAGACCGCAAGGGCGCCGTTCGCCTCATCGACGAGGCAAGGAACCTTGCCGGTCGGGGAAATGCGCCGATAGCTCCGCCAGCTCGCGGCGTCACCGAAGATCAGCTGCCGCTCCGTGAAATCGATCGCGAGCTCGCGCATCAGGACCCACGGGCGCAGCGACCAGGACGAATAATTCTTGTTGGCGATGTGAAGTGTGTACATCTGAGAGCGCGGCGGCACTGCGGCGGGGCTACAGGGTGCGGTGGCCTCCGATTATGCAGGCGCTAGTGCGCGGGTCTCCGCGCCGCCGGCGCCTGCTGCTTCAGAGTTCCATCGAACAGCGCGAGCATCGATTGCCAGTGCCGCTCCGCGGCAGCCGCATCATAGACGGGCGTATCGCGAAAGACCCAGCCATGCTTCGCCGGGTAGGTCTCGATCCGGTGATCGACGCCGGCATCGCTCAGCGCCTGCTCGAGCTGCGCCTTCATGTCATCCGGAAACGACTGATCCTCGATCGCCCCCGCGACGTACACGCGCGCCTTCATCCGTGGTGCGAGCCGGTGCGGACTGTCGGGCGCGTCCGTCGCGAGGCGGCCCCCGTGATACGAGGCAGCGGCGGCGATGCGGTCGGGATAGGTACCGGCCGCGGTGAGCGACATCAGTCCGCCCATGCAATAGCCGGTCGTGCCGATTGCCCCCGGCCGCACATCGCGCTGTAAGCCGAGATAATCGAGAAACGCCTGCGTGTCTGACATGATGTTGGCAGACGTCGCGAGCGCGAAGTACTTCTCCATGAGCACCTTGCGCTTCTCCGGGTCGGAAAAGACCGTCTTCGGGTCCATCGGCTCATAGGGCCCGGAGCGATAGAACAGGTCCGGCAGCAGGACAAAGTAGCCGTGCGGCGCGAGCCGCTCGCCGATCTCGAGCATCGCGGGCCGAATGGCGAGGCCATCCATGTAGAGGAGCACTGCGGGCCAGGGACCGGACCCCGACGGTCGATAGACGTAGCTCGGGCAGCGGCCGTCCCGGGTCTTGATTTCAATGCGTTCCATTTGACTCTTCTAGCACAGCGCGCCTCGGATGTGCCACCCTTCTCACGGCGCAGTCACCGGCAAACCTCTGTCCTTCATGTACCGATCGATTGTTTCTTGCGCGCTCCTCGCGGCAGCGGTCTCGGCCGGTGCGGCCGGGATTGTGCTTGCGAGCTCGCATCACGATCACGGCGGGGTCCACGGCGCCGAAGGGCGCTACAGCGTGGTCTTCCCGCTGGAGGAGGCGCGGCCCAACCCGCACCTGACGCCGGGGGCCGCGAATCCCGCAGTCACGCAGGCGAACATCCGCGTGACGATCTGCCGGCGTGGCTACTCGAAAAGGATTCGACCGCCGGAGAAATACACCGAGCGTTTGAAGCGGCGGCAGATCCGCCAGTACCGCTACACGGATCGGCGCGTGCGCGATTACGAGGAGGACCACGTCGTGAGCCTCGCGATCGGCGGCTCTCCCGACGACCCGAGGAATCTCTGGCCCGAGCCGCGCCACGTCATCGGCGGCTGGGGCTCGGATGCGAAGGACAGGCTCGAGGATCGCCTGCATACGGATATCTGCCGCGGGCGGCTCCCGCTCGCCGAAGCGCAGCGCGCGATGTCAGACGATTGGATCGCGGCTTACAAGCGCTACGTCGGACCGGCTCCGTAGCGGCTCATTCGTCGCGCAGCGCCAGCAGGTGATTCGAAGGCGCTCGATGTGCTCAACGCACTCGAGCCGACGGCTGAGCGCACCGTGCAGATCGCGGCCGTGCGCGGCGCGCTCGGCAACGCTCCCTTTCACATCAGCGCGCGGGCGGCGGCCATTTCCGAGCAGCGCTCCCTGCACGAGGTCATCCCGACTCTGCTGGCCGCGTATGCCCGCTTCCTGCACGACCCGGTGAAGCGCGACCCGAAATGCCTCGCCAAGCAGGCGATCGCCCGGGCTCTCGTCACACTCGATTGCCAGGACGTCGATTTCTATCTGCAGGGCGTCCGCTACGTACAGCTGGAACCGGTGTGGGGCGGCAAGGCGGACGCGGCGGTGGACATCCGCTATACCTGCGCCATGGGTCTCGCGGCCACGGGCTATTCGCGAACGGTCGCGGCGCTCGCCTCTTTGCTGGCGGACACCGAAGCGCGCGTCCGCGCCGGTGCCGCAAGGGCGATCGCCTGCCGTGTGCGTGACCCGCGACGCGCGGGCGACATTGATACGAGCGGCCGCGCTGCATCGGAGCGAGGCGGCGTTCGACTGGCTGATTGGCCTCATCGAGCGCGAGTCGCGTGCGTATGCCGACCTCGCCATCGAGGCGCTGTCAGTGTATGACCGCAACGTGAAACTCATGCAGAGGATGCAGGCCGCCTTGGCGAGGCGCGACGACGAATAGGGGCACGCCCGCGCGCAATCACGGCCTCAGCTTCTTCGGCAGCGCAGCCGCCTGAGCCGGCGTGAGCCGCGTCATCCGCTTGACGATGGGCCACTGAATCACGCCCGCCCGGTTCGATACGGTGAGACGGAAATCCAGAGGCGTGCAGATCGCATTCGACGAGTCGCGATTGCTGAGGACCGCAAAGGGGTCCTTCAGAACCGAATAAGAGGATTGCAGATCGAGCCGGTAGACCGATCCCGATACGCGAATGTAGATCGTGCGCGCATCGGGCGTGACTCGGAAGCCGCCGCGCCAGTCGCGGCGGAAGAAGCAGGGCGCGTGAGTCGAACGCGCCGCAGTCGCAATGGCGTGAGGCGCAATGGCGTGAGGCGCGATGGGAGCATCGGTCGCCAGCGGGCCGCGGGCGAATGCAGGCACGCCGCTCAGGATCAATGAGACCAGCACGCGAGCGCCGATATCGAGCTCGAGTCTGCGATGCATGACGGATACCTCATGCTCCGCGAACCGGCAGGGTTTGCGCCTGCTCAGTATATCTCGCACTGAGCGGCACGACTGCTTGTTGACGAGACAATGGAGCGCCGGGGGTCCGATGTCGTAACATGGGCTTCACACCAGGGGGAACGACGTATGGCCGTACGGCTCCTATCGGCGTTGCGCGCACTGCGGCTGCCCACCGCTCGAGCGCCCGCCGTGGAATCCATCACCACCCGACTCGTCCCGGGTCTGCTGCTCGCGACTCTCGGATTGCCGCTCGCAACCTCCGGACTGCTGCTCACGACGGCGCCCGCTGCACACGCGCAAGCAGGGCCGCCCGGGCGGACCCCTCCGACCCCCGATCAGATCGCGGCCCGCGAGAAGCGCGCCGCCGAGCAGTCTATCGCGTGGAACAAGAATCCCGCGCCGAAGGACCCTCGCGACTTCTCCGGCGTCTGGTGGACGCGCGGCTACGACCGCACGTTTCGCCCGATCACCGATCCCCCCGTGCCTCCGGATCAGTCGGCCACGCTCCTGCCGCTCACGCCGCTCGAGGCCAAGAGCCGGGCGCACCACCTCTACATGGAGTCGATAGGCAAGCCCATCGCGGACGCCCCGACACGGTGCTTTCCGCACGGCGTGCCGAGAGTCATGGCCTCGCCCTATCCGATCCAGTTCATCTATTCGCCTGGCCTGATCACGATCCTGCACGAGGTCGCGCACAACGTCCGCTTCATCTACATGGACGGGAAGCCGCCGCCACCCAGCACGCCGCGAACATTCCTCGGCTACTCGGTCGGCCACTGGGACGGCGATACCCTCGTCGTGGTCACGGATCATTTCAACGATCGGACACAGATCGACGAGGAGTCCCTCTCCCACGGCTTGAAGCTGAAGGTCACCGAGCGCTTCACGAAGTTCACGAACAAATACGGCGGCGCTGAGCTGCGGGATCTGATCACGATCGAGGATCCCGACCATTACACGCGGCCCTGGACGACCGAGCGGACCTATCCCTGGCGCGGCGATGTGCGCATCCAGGAATACTCGTGCGAGGAGAACAATCGCAACGCGCCGGTAAACGGCATCACGGTGGCGAAATGAGCGTCTCAACCCGGGCGGCAGCAGGCATCGCTGCCACAATCCTGTTCGCCGCGGTATTCGCGCTCGGAACCCTCCCCGCTTCAGCCTCCGCTTCGGGAGCCGCCGATCCGCTCTTCGAGCAGCCGCCTCCCGGAACGCCCAATTTCACCGGCAAATGGATGATGTCGAAGCACATCACTCATCTGCTCACCGCGCAAGGCCACGAGCCACCGCTCAATGCGGCAGGCAAGGCGCTGTATGAGAAGCGGCAAGCGGCGCTCAAGGCCGGCGATCACAGCATCGATCCGCTCAGCCACTGCTGGATGCACGGCGTGCCGCGCTTGCTCTACGCGCCCTACCCGTTCCTCATCCTGCAAACGACGCGCAGCGTCGACTTCGTCCATGAGGTCAACCACACATTCCGCATCATCTACTGGGACAAGACGCTGCCCGAGGACCCCGATCCGTTGTGGCTGGGCTCGTCGATCGCGCATTTCGAGGGGCGCGCGCTCATCGTCGACACGATCGGCTTCAACGACATCACATGGCTCGACTACTCGGGGCTCCCGCACGGCGAGAAGCTGAGGACGGAGGAGCGCTACACGCTCGCCGGCCGCAATAAGATCGAGGGCTCGGTCACCATCACGGACCCGGACTTCTACACGAAGCCCTGGACCACGCGCTTTACGCTCACCAAGCAGCCGGGGATGAGCCTGCGCGAAAACGTCTGCATGGACACGCACCGGATGTAGCTCGCCGGCGGTGCGCGCGGCGAGCCGCACAGCTCCCATTCAGCGCAGAGAGGCCCCCACCGCTCGAGGGCCCAACGTCCTACTGCGCCTGTGACGGCTGGCAGATCGGCGTGATGCAGATCGAGGCGAGCGTCCGCCCGGCCGGGGGCACGCGCAGCCCGCGCTCCTGCATGAGCTTGCGGAGGAGCGCCGAGGTCGCCGGGTGGGGGATCGCCGACTGCACGCCGACGCGCACCAGGCCGTCGGCGTAATCGATCGCCTGCCACGCGACACCCGCGAGCGCATGCACCGTGTCGCGGCTGCCGATGTCGTGTAACGACAGGTCCCCACCGTGATCGACGAGCAATTGGACTACGTCGTTACGGCCCTTGTGCGCGGCGCCCATGAGAGCCGTCCGCCGGTCGACGAGGTCCTGCGCGTTCACGTCGGCGCCGTGGTCCAGCAGGAACTTCACGGTCTCGTACGTCTCCTTCGGAGACCACTCGTACGTCACACCCTCGACCCAGCCGATTCCGCTCGCGACCATCAGCGGCGTGACGTTGATGTATGTCGGAATGTGCGGGTTCGCGCCGTACTTGAGCAGCAGCTTCATCAGTACCAGGTCGCCTGACTGCGCAGCGCGCAGGAATGGTGTCGCGCCCGACTCATCGAGCCACTGGTTCGTGAATACCGTGCGCGTCTCGGTGCTCGAACACATCCGCAAATTGACATTCGCACCATGCTCGAGCAGGAGCTTGATGAAATCGAGGTGGTCCATATCGGGCTTGCGCACCGGATAGTCGCCCGCCTCGATGTTGCGGTTATCCGTTGCGATGTAGAGCGGGCTCCAGCAACCCCCGTTCATGATGTTGGGATTGGCGCCATGCTCGAGCAGGTACTTGCCGATCTGGTAGTACTTGTTCTGCGTGGCGACGAGCAGCGGCGTCCACTGGTACGAGCTCGTCTCGTTGACGTCGGCGCCTGCATCGACAAGGGCCTTCACGGTCGCCATGCCGCCTTCGCGCGCCGCAAAGATCAGCGGTGTCAGACCGCCCCAGCGCTCCTTGCTCGCCGCGGGCAGCTTCCCCAGGGGGTACTCCTCCAGAAGCTTGATCGAGATCGACTGCTCCCGCTTGTGCTCCGTCGCCTGTGCCGCGTCCTTCGCAACGAACTCCCCCGCGAGGCCGTAGCCGTACGCGAACTGGGAGATGCGGCTGCGCCCCGTCTCGGCTAGATACGGCCTGCGTCCCGGCGCGGTCGTGCCGGAGCGGGCGCTGATATCCGCGCCCTTGGCGATCAGAAACTTCACCGCATCGACATTCGCGGTCGCGGCCGCCCACATGAGCGCGGTGGTGCCGCGCAGCTTCTCCCGCGCGTCGATCTTCGCGCCGTGCGCGAGGAGCAGCTTCAGCACTGGCACGCTGCCCGTGCGCGCCGCCATCATGAGGGGCGTCTCGCCGTGTCGGAGCGTCTGGTTCACATCCGCCCCGTGCTCGAGCAGCAGCTTGACGACCGGCGCGCTCCCCGCCTGGCAGGCGAGCACGAGCGGGGTCATGCCGGTGTCGGTCGTCGCGTTCGGCTTCGCGCCCGCCGCGAGGAGCTGCGCGGTCGCCACGGCATCGCCGTGGTCAGCCGCCCAGTGCAGCGCCGTGCTGCCATCGGGCTGCGGCGCATTCACCGCCGCGTGGTCGCCAAGGAGCGTCCGGACACGAGCGGTATCCTGCTGCGCGACCGCATCCGCGAGCGGGCTCGCCGCTATGGAGCTCGCGCCCGGAGCACTCGCCGCAAGGGCGACCTGCTGGCACGCGGCGAGCGCAATCCCGGCGATCACCGCCCCGGCGAAGCGCGGCCGCGAGTCCGACCCGCGCATTGACTAAAACCGCCGCCCCACCGGCACGCCGTTCACCTTCACTTGCATCATGCTGCCGCCGTTCGAGTGGTCCTTGAGCGGATGAATGGTCATCTCGATGGCATCACCCTGCTTGATGGTCGTGCGCTTCCAGCCTGCGCGGTGCAGGCCGTTCGGGCTTCCCCCCTCGATCGACCACTCGGTCATCTTGCCCGTCCTCGGGTCCTTCACGACCACCTGCACCCAGATGTGGGGATTCGTCCACTGAATCTGCTTCACGGTGCCAACCAGCGTCTTCGTCGTATGCGTGTCGAAAGTCGCGAACGAATGATGCGCGAAAGCGATCCCGAGCCATGTAGACCCAAGGACCGCGAGGCCCATGGTGAGGACTCTCTTGTACATGTAATGTCTCCCCGACCCAATGAGTGAATTCGAATAGGGATTGCGGCGCACCGTAGCGCTGCGGGCGTCAGGCGAGGCCCGGCAAGCGCCCGGTGCTGTCGCCGTAGTGATCCAGGTGTACGTCGAACATGTCGCAAATGCTGAGCAGGAGGTTGCCTGTCGGCACCGTCTTGTTCGGGTAGAACGCGAGGTACCGATCGCCCTTCAGCCGCCCCGAGGCCCCGCCGACCAGCACGTGCGGCACATCGTAGTGGATGTGCTGGTTGGAGTCGCCCATGTTCGAACCGTAAAGCAGCAGCGAGTGATCGAGAAGGTTCCCGTCACCCTCCTTGATCCCCTCGAGCTTCTTCGCCAGGTAGCCGAACATCTGCACGTGATAGCGGTTGAGCTTTGAGTACACAGCAATCTGGCCGGGGTCCTCGCCGTGGTGCGAGCCCAGGTGGAAGCTGATCGTCGTGCCGCTTTCCGGATAGACGCGGCCCGTGAGGTCGCGCGCGAAGAGCATGGTGCCGACGCGGGTGATGTCCGCCTGAAACGCGAGCGCGAGCAGATCGAACTGGATCTCGACGTGCTCCTGGAATGACTCCGGCACGCCGGTGGGCTCAGCCATGCCCGGCACCTTCTGCGAAGCGTGCGCGGCGATCGCAATGCGCCGCTCGATCTCGCGCACGTCACCGAGATATTGCTCGAGGCGTACCCGGTCGGCGTGCGGCACCTCCGGCATGAGCTCTTTGATGCTGCCGGTCACCGAGTCGAGAATGCTCGCCTCGCGCTGGCGGCGCTGCAGCCGCACCGCTGCGGAGCTGCCGTCGCCGAACATCCGCTCGAAAACGGTCTGCGGATCGATCTCCATCGGGAGCGGCTGGGTGGGCGATGACCACGAGATCGTGTTGGTGTACACGCAGCTGTAGCCCTCCCCGCAGCTGCTCGAGTTCGCACCCGGGTCCTCCACTGCGAGCTGCAAGGACGACAGCAGCGTGTCGCGGCCGATCTTGCTCGCAATCACCTGGTCTACCGAGGTGCCGACGTGGATGTCGGGGCCCGCGGTCTTCTTCGGCTTCACGGCCGTGAGATACGCGGCGGCGACGAAGTGGTCCGCTCCCGTGACGCCCGGCGGATTCTCGGAGGACTGCGACCACAGCCCGCCGGTCAGGACGGCGTACTTGCGCAAGGGCTGCAACGGCTCGTACACGTACGGGAAGTCGAATCCGGGTGCACTCGACTTCGGATTCCAGTAGCCCGGGGCCACACCGTGCGGAATGAACACGCCGACGAACCGCGTCGGCAGAATCTTGCCTGCGACCTTGTCGCCGCCGCGAGCCGGAACCATCGACTCGAGGAACGGCAGCGCGAGAGTGGTCCCGAGGCCCTTGATGAAAGTGCGGCGCGGAAGCGCTCGATTCGTGATGAACGGCATAATCAGCCTCCTCCTGGAGCTCGCGCACCCCGAGACGGACTCGACGCGGCGAGCCGCGCCGGTGCACTGCTTCCTGTTGCGGCCGTCTTCTGGCCCGCCGCGGGCCCCAAGGTCGCGTTCATGCGGAACTGATCACTCAAGGCGACGGCCTCGATGAGGCTCCGCAGCCGATAGTCATCGTGCGACGACTCGCGCATCACGGTGCGCACGAGGGGCATGTCGTAGTACTCGACGCCGCGGCCGAGCGCGTAGGTCACGAGATTCTCGACGACGTTGCGCACGTACGAATCCTGATGGCGAAGCACGAACGCGCGCACGCCGGCCGGACCCTCGACCTTCCCGCCGTCATACAGCACGCTGTCGGGATCGATCGGCGTCCCGCCCTCGTTGGTTCGGAAGTGGCCGATCGCATCGAAGGGCTCGAGGGCAAAGCCGATCGGATCCATGAACTTGTGGCAGCTCGCGCAAACGGGGTTCGCGCGGTGCCGCTCCATCAGCTCCCTGAGCGTGAGCGGCCGCTCGTTGCCCGCGGCATCGACCTGCGTCGGCTTCAACTGCGGAACGACGGCGGGCGGGTCGGGGGGCGGGGAGCCGAGGAGCGTCTTCAACACCCACTTCCCGCGCACGGTGGGCGAGGTGCGGTCCGGGTGGGAGGTGATGGCCAGGATTCCGCCCTTGCCGAGCAGTCCCCAGCGATCGCTGTGCGCATCATCGAGCACGACGCGCCGGAATTCGCTGCCCTCGATGCCCGGGATGCCGTAGAGCATCGCGAGCCGGCCGTTGAGGAACGTGTACTTGGCCGTGAGCAGGTCGAGGACGCTGCGATCCTCGTCCAGGATGCTGGTGAAGAACAGCTCCACCTCGCGCCGCTCGGCCTCGCGCAGGTTGTCATCGAAATTCGGGTAGTTATCGACGACCGGATCGAAGGCCGTGAGCGCGCGGAGCCCGAGCCACTGATCCGCAAAATTCCGCGTGAGCGCCGCAGCGCGTGGGTCAACGAGCATGCGCTCGATCTGCGCTCGAAGCACCCGGTCCTCATGCAACTTGCCCTTCTCCGCGAGCGTGAGCAGCTCATCGTCCGGGATAGTGCTCCAGAGGAAGAACGATAGGCGCGAGGCGAGATCGAGATCGCTGACGCGGTACGGCGTGCCGGCCGGCAGTCCCTTCGGCGCAGACTCGACGCGAAAGATGAACTTCGGATCGGCAAGCGTGCGCTGCACGAGCGTCTCGATGCCCTCATCGAACGTGCTGCCCTGCCGGCCGAGCGCGTAGAACTTCATCAGCGTCGCGATGTCGGCGGGCGTCTGAAAGCCTCGATAGGCGCGGCGCGCGAGCGTCGTGGCGATCTTGAGCGCGCAGGGCTGCTCATCGCTCTGGCGCTTCGGATGACAGATGAAGACCCGCTCCCGGCTCGGGGTGTCCGTGGCATCCGTGCCGTTCACCGGCCCATCGATTCTCACCCGCCCGACGTGGGGATAGAACGTGTAGCCCGGGAGTCCGCCCGTCTCGATGGTGCTCCGATCGAAGTGACGGTTCATGTCGAGACCGGGTGCATAGTCCGTCGCGAGGAAGGTCACCCCGATGCGGTGCGGACCCGCCGTGATCGGCAGCTTCACATCGATCGTGCGCAGCTGGCCTGCCTCGGGGTCAGCCGCCTCCTCCGCCTCCAGGTCCGCGGCCGTCGCAGCCGGCCTCGCCACGGTCCGTCTCGCAGCGGGAGCTCCCGCCGCGCCCGGCTTCGCGGGCTTCTGGCCCGGCCTCACCGCCGCCGGGTTCGCAAAGAAATTGTGGACGTGCAGCGCCTTGTCCCAGTCGATCTTCGCGACGCGCTGATCGTCCACGTAGACGAGGAGCTGCTCCCCCGTGATCTCGCCGAAGGGGCGGAAATTCCCCATGTTGCCGAGATTCACGGAATAGATGCGGAACGTATACGACCCATTGGCCGGGAAATCGTGCTTGATCAGCAGGCCGCCGCGCGTGCCGAACGGCAGCCCGTTGACGCGATAGCGCTGAGTCGTGTCCGCCGGGACGGAGTAGGTGACCTGGGTCGGAGAGGTCGCCGTGCCGACCGCGAGCCGGCTGATGCGCGCCGCGGCCGACAGATACGCCTCGAGCAGCGCCGGGGAGAGCGTGAGTGTTCCGGCCTGATTGTCGAAGCCGCGGCTCGAGTCATCGGTCGGCAGGAGCTTCGACGCATCGACGTTGATGTCGAGCAGATCGCGAATCGCGTTCTGATACTCGCTGCGATTGAGCCGGTGCAGGCGCGGCATCGCGTAGTGCGGCTTCGCGTGGCTGTCGAGCTGGGTTTCGAGGTTCGTCGCGAGCGTGCGGACCTCGTCCCAGTCGGGCCGGGGCTTACCGACGGGCGGCATCATCCCCGAGCGGAGCCTGATGAGCATGTGCTCGGCCAGCTCGGCACTCTGGTAGGGCTTGCCGGGATCGAAATCCTCGAACTCGATGCCCCCCGCCCAGTCAACGAAGTTGTGACACGTGCGGCAATACTTGTCGAGCAGATGCTGCTCCGCAGCGACCGTCAGGGTCGGACCGCCCGCACGGGCCTGCGGCGCCGAAGCCGCCACGAGCAATAGAACGACGCCGCCCCACGCCCAGCCGGGCAACCGATGTGCCTGTTTCCCCTGCGAATACGTCAACTTGGCACCTCATGAAGCGCGTGGTGTGACGCGGCTTCAGATGGTCGTTGCACGCCCCCTGAGCGCGACCGCCGAGGCGATCACGGTCCTCACTCGACCTCACCGTCAAGGCAGGTTGAGATTACAGCATCTCATCGCGGGAAAGCGATTCTCATGAGGACAAACGCCCTGTACGATCCGTGAACCGTGCGGGCGCAAACCAAGGCCTGTCGGCAAAGGGGCTCATGTCCAACTGCATCTCGATCCGAAGCAGGGTTCGCGCCTGGCTGGCCGTCACAGCGGCCGCCGGCGCGCTCGGTTGTGCAGCGGTGCTCGCCGCAGGCTCGCCGGCCCCCGAGGGAGCGGCTTCCAGCCGGCCGAACGGCCCCGCCCCGAGCGGCGCCGCGCCGAGCCGGCAATCGGGCCGCCCGCGGCGTGGCCCGCCCCCCATCCGAACATTGTTCAATAGCGGCGATCCGACGCTCGCGCTCACGCCCTCGCTCGGAGGCTCGCGTTCTGCCCCACCCGGCTCCGCGCCGCCGAATCCCGATCCGCACGACTTCGAGGGCGTCTGGCAGGTGCAAGGCTACCAGTACCTACTCGGTCCCGAGCCGGGCGTCCCCCCGCCGCTCAAGCCGAAATACATGAAGCTCCTCGAGCAGCGCATCCGTGCCAAGAACCGCGGCACGCCCGAGGCGGACACCGAGACGCAATGCCTGGGGCACGGCATGCCGCGCGTGATGGAGAGCCCCTACCCGATCGAGATCGTGCAAACCCCGGGGCGCATCACTTTCCTGCACGAGGTCGCGCACGAGATACGCCGTATCTACATGAACCGGCCCCATCCCAAGCATCCGCGCGTGAGCTTCAACGGCGACTCCGTCGGACACTGGGAAGGCGACACGATGGTCGTCGATACGATCGCGATCGATCCCCGCTCGTTCATCGACGACGAAGGCAGCTCCCACTCCGGGAAGGAACACGTGATCGAGCGCTATCGCAAGATCGACGGCGGCGCCGAGATCGCGCTCACCATCACGGTCGAGGACCCCGTCACGCTCGAGCACCCCTACAGCTACAAGCGGATCTATCACTGGCGCCCTGACATACGCCCCCAGGAGTACATCTGCGAGGAGAACAATCGCAACGCGCCGGTGAATGGCGTCACGGTGGCAAAATGAGACGGGTCGCCATGAGACGAGTCGCCTTTCTCTTCGCAGGGCTGCTGGCGACGGGCGGTGCCGTCTGGGCAGATCCACCGCCGGATGCGGCGCCCGGCCAGCCCGATCTGACGGGCGCGTGGTTCATCGTCCATTCGCCGCACGCATTGAAAACGGTCGAGGGGTCACTGCCGCCGCTCACGCCGAGCGCGCGCCGGATCTATGAGCAGCACCTGACCGAAGCGAAGCGCGGCAAGCGCGCAGCGTTCGACGGAACGACGCGCTGCCTTCCGCCCGGGGTTCCGCGCTTGATGGTGGAGAAACAACCGTTCGAGATCCTGCAGCGCCCGAAGGTGGTTTACATCATCTCGCAGGACAACCGGCTGCCCCGGCGGGCCTACCTCAACGAACAACTGCCGGACGATCCCGACCCGCTCTGGCTCGGCTATTCGGTCGCGCACTGGGAGGGTCGAACGCTCGTGATCGACTCGGCGGGATTCAACGACGAGACGGTACTGGATGATGCGGGTCTGCCGCACTCCGAGGACCTGCATCTCACCGAGCGTTACACCCTGAGCCGCGACGGCAAGCGCCTCGCCGCCGAGTTTACGATCGCAGACCCCAAAGACTACACCCAGTCCTGGAGCTTCACGGCGCAATACGTGCGGCGCCCGGGATACGAGATGCCGGCGGAGATCTGCATGGACAACCCGGCCAAGCGAGCCGCGGCGATGAAAGCAACGGAAGCGGCGGTGAAGTAGCCGGACGCGGCGGTCGGCCGCGGCGGTCGGCCGCGACGGTCGGCCGCGACGGTCGGCCGCGGTGGTCGGCCGCGGTGGTCGGCCGCGACGGTCGGCCGCGACGGTCGGCCGCGGTGGTCGGCCGCAGCGCGTGCGGCGGTCGGGCTCCCCCTGCCTGGCCGCACTATGGACAAAAACGATAAACAATTGTAACCATATAGGAATAGTTGTAACTAGGTCAAAGCAACTGTGACCAATGCGCGCTCACCCGGCCGCGCAGGCGAATAACGGGAACACCGGGTACCACGATTATCGAGGGGGATAATCATGGCGAAGCGGCACGATCCGGCGGCGCGAAGCCGCGGAGTGGCGGGAATGCGGTCTCATCCCGGCACACCTGCCCCGCGTGCTCACCAGGACCAGCCGGAGACGCTGTGATACTCGCGAGCGCACAACGCTCGCTGCCGCCGCATTGGACGCGGCTCCCCGTCATTTCCTTCCCGATTCCAGAAGAACGCAGGGGGAATTCATGACACATTCGATCCGATCGTCCGATGCTGCCGCCTCACTTGCTGCGGCAGTGGCATTCGCGCTCGCGGCTGCCGGCGCGAGGGCCGCCGACCCCTCGCCGCCATTGCAGGAAGTCACCGTCACCGGCTCGCGCATCACACAGTCGCCGGGCATGTTCACCCCGACGCCGGTGACGGCGGTCACGCAGGCCGAGCTCGTCAAGATGGCGCCGACGAACATCATCGACAGCCTGACCGACCTGCCCCAGTTCTACGGCAACAGCACGTACCAGCAGGCTCTCGGCGGGCAGAGTCCGAGCGGCTCGGAGGTGAACCTCCGCGGTGCGAATACGAGCTCGGGAATCTCCCGGACGCTCGTGCTGCTCGATGGCCGGCGCACCGTCGCGAACAGCCGCTTCGGCGCAGTGGATATCGGTCAATTCCCCGACCAGCTGATCAGCCGCGTCGATGTCGTGACGGGCGGCGCGTCGGCGACCTATGGCACCGATGCGGTGGCGGGCGTCGTGAACTTCATCCTGGATACGAAGTTCGAGGGCGTCAAACTCGAGGCGCAGGGCGGCATCACGGCGCGCAACGACGGGCCGAGCGATAAATTCTCGTTCACGTTTGGGCACCAGTTCGGCGAGAAGCTTCACATCATCGGCTCGGTCTCGGAATTCAATCAGGACGCGATCGATGACTTCTCATCGCTCCAATCCCGGCCATGGTTCAATCAGGCCTCGCGCGTGCCGGGCCCGAAGGGCGGGCCCACGTGGGTAGTTGCCCCTTACGTGATTCCAACCAATTTCAGCTACAACGGAACGGTCGTTTTACCGGGTACGAGCGTCAACGGGATGCAGTTCAGCCCGAACGGCCAGTCGTTGCTGCCGGCGCCGACCGGCGTGCTGGGCTCGGTAGGCGACGCGTGCAACTGCCTCGCCACGGCCAATGAGACCTACGGCGTCAACTCCATGGATGAGGTGCTTCCCTCCTATCGGCGCAAGAATGCGTTCCTGCACGCGACCTACGACCTGAACGACAAGGTCCAGATCTACGCGCAGGGCATGTGGTCCGACGATTCATCGAACGTCCGCTGGCAGTCGGCGGCGCTGCTCGGCCCCTGGGGGGCAACGATCGGTCTCGACAACCCGTTCCTCTCCCCGGCAGTTGCCGGGCAGATCGGGGCCGCGCTCGCGACTCTCCCGGGCACCACCACCGGCCCCAATGGCGCGGGCTATCGCCCTGTTTACCCCGGCCGCGACGCGCTATCGACCCAGTACTTCTCGTACGGCGTCTTCCTCAACAACGTGCCGGGCAACCCGCTCGGAGAGACACGGCAGATCACCGAAAACGCGACTCACGAGGGCACGCTCGGCTTCAAAGCCAACATCGCGGGAGACTGGCAGCTCGACGGCTACGCCCAGACCGGCTCGACCCGTGAGAGCTACTTCGACAACAACGGAACGCGTGTCGACCGGCTGTTCTTCGCGATGGACGCCATCACGCCCGTCGATGCGACCGGCAAACCGATACCCAACGCTGGCCCGATCTGCCGCGTGGCCTCGCCTTACTACAATCCGCAGTACTATCAGAGCTTCGCGAACTGCGCGCCGATCAACCTCTTCGGCGGGTGGGCGAACATCTCCCCGCAGGCTGCCGCGTACGTGAGCGGTCCGCAGAAGCTCGCGACACAGGATTACGACCTCACCAACGGCGAGCTGGCCGCGAACGGCACGCTGTTCGAGGGATGGGCGGGTCCGATCAAGGCTGCCATCGGCGCCTCCTGGCGGCGGGAGTCGGTATTCCAAACGACGCCTGATCCATCGAACGAGTACCCGTCGTTCCTCGACGGAACGCTGATCGGCACGGTGATCCCGACTCAGCCGACCTATTTCCGCGGTGACATCCCGCAGGGCTTCTACATCAACCAGTACGGGTACACGCAGCCTTGGCCGGCGGGAGCGCCGACCGTGACGGACGTGAACGGCAAGCCGACCGGCGGCATCCCGGGCCTGTACTACGTGCCGACGGGATTCCTCGGCGATGCGAACTCGAGCACGATCATGTTCAGCTCCGAGCGCACCTTCGGCGGACAGACCAGAGTCGGCGAAGCCTTCACCGAGCTCAACGTACCGCTGCTCAAGGACAAGCCGTTCGTCGAGAGCCTCTCCACGGACCTCGCGGCGCGCTGGGCCAACTATTCCGGCCCGGGGCACGTGTGGGCTTGGAAGGGCGGCCTCGACTGGGCGCTCAATGACAGTGTCCGCGTAAGGGCGACGCGCTCCCGAGACGTGCGAGCCGCCTCGCTCGAGGAGCGATTCGATACGACGCGCGGCGGCGTCACGGTCAACAACCCCTGGGTCCTGACCAACGGCGCACCGACGACGCAGTCGGGCGCGAGCTACTCCGGAGGCAATTCGAATCTCAAGCCGGAGCTCGCCGACACCTGGACGGCCGGTATCGTGTTCACGCCGACTTTGGTGCAGGGATTCTCGACCTCCGTCGATTGGTACAGCATCGACATTCAGGATGCGATCGACAAGCCGGCATCGCAGGACATCGTCAATGCGGCATTCGCCGGCGATCCGCAGTACCAAGCCCTGGTGAAGCTCGACGCCAGCAACAACATCGTCGAGGTCGATCAGTACTTCATCAACTTCGCGAAGCAGTACATCCAGGGCGTCGACTTCGAAGCCGCGTACCACCGCGGCATCCGGCTGCTCGGCGGCGGTGCCGAGGACATCGCGCTCCGAGCGTACGCCACGGACATGATGAAGAATGCGACGCTCACCCAGTTCGGCACCTACAACGAGATGGCCGGCCAGGTCGGAACGGCCCTGAGCCTCCCGAAGCAGAAGGTCACGGCCAACTTCAATTACGACAACGGGCCGGTCGCCTTGTTCGTGCAGGAGCGGTACATCTCGGCGGGTATCCTGGATCACACGCTCCTCCAGAGCCCCGTTGCGATTCCCGGCGTGCAGACGATCAACGACAATCACGTCGGCAGCGTCTTCTACACGGACGTGAATCTCACGTACACGCTGCCCGTGCCGGGCACGCTGCAGGTCTGGGGCGAGGTCCAGAACGTGTTCGATCGCGCACCGCCGGCCACGGCGGCCGCCTACGGACGCGCCGGTTCGGCGGAATTGAATCCGCAGCTGTACGACACGATCGGGCGCCGGTACGTGCTGGGCATCCGGTACGCCTTCTGAGATCATCGGCAGCTTGGGAACGCGCGACGCCAAGAGCCTCCTCAGCGACTTTGTCCTCGGGCGATCGCCTGTCCGGTGCGCGGGACTTGCAGCGCTGCTGATTGCAGCGCTGCAAGTGCCCGCGCCGCAGGCGCTCGCGCGATCAGATGACGCCTATCTGCGCAGCTGCGCGCCGTGCCACGGACCGGAAATGCGCGGCGGAGAGACCGGCCCGGCGCTGATCGGCAGGGCCTTTCAGCGGCGCTGGTCATCGGTATCTCCTGGGGCGCTCGACGCATTCGTTCGCAGCACGATGCCGCCCTCGAATCCCGGAAAGCTGAATCCCGCAGACTATGACGCGGCTCTGGCGCACATCCGCCGCGCAAACGGCTGGTTCGTGCCGCAGTCCGAGGAGGCTCGCACGGGCTCGGGACTCGCCGAGTGGCTCGACAATCGCGGCAACCTCGCGAGCACGAGCTACTCCGCGCTCGACCAGATCAACCGCGAGAACGTCTCGAAGCTGCGGATCGCCTGGGTCTGGAAATCCGACAACTTCGGCCCGACGCCCGAGTACTACTACCGCGCCACACCGCTCATGGCGGGCGGCGTCCTCTACACGAGCGCCGGGATCCGCCGCGACGTGGTGGCGATCGATGCGGAGACGGGCGAGACGCTCTGGATGTACCGACTCGACGAGGGAGAGCGCGGCGCCAGGGCTCCGCGCAGGAGCTCGGGGCGCGGCGTCGCGTACTGGCGCAGCCGCAGGCGCGGGGAGCCGAGCCGGGTGTTCACGATCACGCCAGGGTTTCAACTGGTCGGGCTCGATGCCCGCACCGGACGGCCGATCCCGACGTTCGGCCACCGGGGCATCGTCGATCTGAAAGTCGGCTTGCCGCACGTCAACGAGCTGCCGAAGATGTCCCCGGGATCGAGCTCCCCGCCGGTCGTCGTGGGCGATGTGGTGGTGGCTGGCGTCGCGTTCGCCGCGAGTGCGGCCCCGCCCTCGAAGCGTGGCGTGCCGGGCTGGGTGCGCGGCTACGATGTGCGGACGGGGGCGCTCAAATGGAGCTTCCACACCGTTCCGCAGGCGCATGACCTCGGCGTGAAGAGCTGGCTCAAGGGGAGCTGGCAATACACGGGCAACACGGGAGTGTGGTCGCCCTTCTCCGCCGATATCCGGCGGGGCTACATCTATCTGCCGGTCGAGCCGGCGGAATCCGACTTCTACGGGGCCGAGCGGCCGGGCGACGATCTGTTCTCCGACTCGCTCGTGTGCGTCGATGCGCGCACGGGCAAGCGCGTCTGGCATTACCAGATCGTCCATCACGATATCTGGGACTACGATCTGCCCGCCCCTCCGGTGCTTGCGGACATCACCGTCGACGGAAAGAAGATTCCGGCAGTCGTGCAGGTCACGAAGATGGGCCTCGCGTTCGTCTTCAATCGAGTGACCGGCAAGCCGGTCTGGCCGATCGAGGAGCGGCCCGTTCCGCAGTCGGACGTGCCCGGCGAACGAACTTCCGCGACGCAGCCCTTTCCGACGAAGCCGGCGCCGTTCGAGCCGCAAGGGCTGCACGACGACGACCTCATCGACTTCACGCCTGCGCTCAAGCGTCAGGCGCTCGAGATCGTGAGCCACTATCGCTACGGGCAGCCCTACATCCCGCCATCGATCGTCGACGCGAAGAAGAACCTCGGAACGCTCCTTCGGCCGTGTCTGTCCGGCGGCGCCAACTGGCAGGGCGCCGCGCTCGATCCGGCGACCGACATTCTTTACGTGAGCTCGATCTCCTCGGTCTGTCCGGTCGGTCTGCGCCAGGACCCGTCGATCTCGAAACTGCGCTACATCGGCGCGTACGGCGAGGGCTTTCCGAAGGGCTCGCTCGGCGGTCCCGACGGCCTGCCGCTCATCAAGCCCCCCTGGGGCCGGATCACGGCGATCGCTCTGAACACGGGCGACACACTCTGGGCGATCCCGAGCAGCGAGACCCCATCGTGGGCGCGCAACAATCCCGCGCTCGCCGGAATCAAGCTGACGCGCACCGGCGCGTTCGATCAAGTGGGCCTGCTCGTGACGAAGACGCTGCTCTTCGCCGGCGAGGGGAGCGGGCTCTACCGCGCCGGGGGCGGCGGCAACCAGTTCTACGCGTACGACAAAACGACTGGCGCCATCATCCACCAGCTCACCCTGCCGGCGAATCAATCCGGCGTGCCGATGACCTACGAAGTCGACGGGCGGCAGTACATCGTGGTCGCGGTCGGCGCCCGCAACGTCCCCGGCGAGCTCGTCGCCTTGACGCTGCCCTGAAGGGGCGGGCCCGCACGTAGCCTCTCGGCGACGTCGGTGCCGCGTGCCCTCCGCTACGCCCTCATGCTGAGCTCGACGTCCCCGGCGAACGGGACGGAGGCATAACCGCTTGAGGGGTCGCGGACCCGCTCGAGGTACTCGGCGCACCGATCGGCGTTGTCCGCCACGATCAGGGCCCCGGGCCGCAACCGGGGCTCGAGCAGCGCAAGCACTCGCGGATACAGACCCTTTGCTCCGTCGAGCAGCACGAGATCGACCGTGTCCGGCATGGTGCGCGCCAGCGTCTCCAGGGCATCGCCCTCGCGAATCTCGACGAGATCATCGAGGCCGGCCGCCGCGGCGTTCGCGCGTGCCTGCGCGAGCTTCGCGCGCTCGAACTCCGTCCCGATGAGTCGTCCGCCGCCGTTGTCGCGCAATGCCGCGGCGAGGTGCAGTGTGGAGATGCCGAAGGATGTACCGAACTCGACGATCGAGGTGGCGCGGCACGATCGGGCGAGGATGTAGAGCAGAGTCGCGGTTTCACGCGACACCGCCAAGTAAAAGTCCTTGAGGCTCGCGTAGAGCGCGTGATAGTCGTCGTTGCTCGCCATCAGCTGCGCACGCTCCGCCGCGGGAAGGGCGCGCCTTCGCTCGTGGAGTCTCGCATCACTTGCATCGGCTTGCGCAAAGAGCCGGGCTATCACCGCAGCGCACGGATCGCTCGTTAAAGTGGTCATGGCATTCTCATCGCGAAGCGGACCGCACGAATATACTTCGGGGCCGCGGTCCGCGCTGGCGCTTCAGATTATATATTCGTTGACACGTATATGCACATCGTGTAATCTAATCGGCATGACCCCCGACATGTTCGCAGCGCTTGGCGAGCCTACTCGATTTCGAATCGTAGAGCTCCTTCGGACCGGAGCGCGGTCCGTGAACGACATCGGGAGCCGGCTGAAGCTCAGACAATCACAGGTTTCCCAGCACCTGAAGGTCCTCAAGCGCGCGGGCCTGGTGGAGGTGGAGCCCCGTGCACAGCAGCGGCTTTACGCGCTCCGCGCGCAGCCGCTGAAGCAATTTCACGACTGGCTCGATCGCTACCGGCGCATTTGGGAAGAGCGTTTCGAGCAGCTCGACGAACTGGTGGAGGAACTCAAGGAAACGGAGGAAGCGGATGCCGCGGGCAAAACCAAGTGAGGACGCGATGAAGGGCACGACAACCGTGGAGCGACGGTCCGGGCGCGAGTTGGTCGTCGGGCGCACGTTCAACGCACCGGCACGTATCGTCTTCGATGCGTGGACGAAGCCGGAGCTTCTGAAGCGATGGTGGGCACCGAAGTCACTCGGGGTGACACTCTTCGAGTGCGATTCGCAGTTGCGCGTGGGAGGAACTTACCGCTATGCGTTCGGGCGCGACCCCGCCAACCCAGAGGTGTTTTCCGGACGGTTCCTGGAAGTCGACCGTCCGGTTCGCCTGGTCCTCACACAGCTCTACGAGCGCGCGCGGGAGGCCGGTGAGGCGATCGTCACCATCACATTCGAGGAAAGCCAAGGCAAAGCGCACCTTACGGTGCACCAGCTGTTCCCTAGCAAGGAAGCGTTGGATGGCGCCGTCGCCTCCGGGATGGAACGCGGCATGCGCGAGACTTTCGATCAGCTCGACACTCTCGTCGGCTCGCTTCACGGCTGACGCCGGTGTGCCGTTGAGGAACGGCGATTCGCCGATCACTCGGCCCCTTCACCAGGGCTCGGTCGCGCCGTCGTATCGCAGGAAGCGCCCCGTGTCGACGAGCGTCGCCTTCGCGATGGTCGCGATCATGTGCGACACGGTGAAGGGCGTCGTGAGCATCCCGGGAAAGCGTTTCAAATATTCCTGGTGCTCGGTAAGCACCGGACCCGGATTGAGCATGATGACCGTGACGCCGTCCTTGCGCGTCGAGGCCGCGACGATCTGCATTTCCCGGTTGAGCGCGGCCTTGCTCATCCGGTAGAAGATCGCGCCGGGGCGCGGGGACTTCTCCCCCGTGAGCGTGCCGTTGCTCGAGCTGACCGCGATGATCTTCTTCTGCCGGCTCGCCTTCACGTTCGCATAGAACGCCTCGGAGACGATCAGAGGGCCCTTGATGTTGACGGCCATGATCGTATCGAGGAGGGAGTATTTGAGGCGGCCGAACGACTCGACGCTCCAGTCCCCCGGACACTCCGCATCGCTCGGCCGGCAACGGCTGCGGTCGTTGTAGACGCCGGCGTTGTTGATGAGCACGTCGATCGGCACGCCCGCGAGCTTGTGGGCGAGCGCCCGTGCCTCATCGACGCTCGTTACATCGAGCCGCTCGATGCGAACTTTCGGGTAACGCGCCGCCAGATCGGCGAGAGTCCGTGGCGTCGTCGCGCGGCGATCCGTCGCAATGACCGTCCAGCCCTGCGCGGCGTACTCCCTGGCGAACTCCAGACCGATGCCCGAGTTCGCGCCCGTGATGAGTACGGTATCGGCAATGGCGCTCGCTGGCAGCGCGGCGAGCGCGGCGGCGAGCAATGCAGCGAGCAAAGCAGCGGCGTCTCTCATCATCGCGGGCGTGCCTCGATCACTGCGATCGGCGCGGTGGTCGGCACCACGCGCTCCAGGCGCAGGTCTGCCTTCCCGAACAGCGACGCATAGTCGGCCGCAGTGCGCTCGCGGCCTCCGAGCATGAGAAGCATGTTGAGATCGAGCATCACGCCAATGGGTTCGGCATTGCCTACCTCGGGCAGCGGCAGCTCCGCAGCGACGAGCCGACCTTGCGGGGCCATCGCCTCGCGTACGCGGCGCAGGATCCGCACGCAGTCCGCGTCGCTCCAGTCGTGCAGGATGTGCTTGAGCAGATAGACGTCCCCGTCCCGCGGAAGCTCGCCGAAGAAATCCCCGGCCACGCACTGAACTCGCGCTGTCACACCGAAGCGCTCGAGCACCTCGCCCGCGCCGGCAATGACCTGCGCCTGATCGAAAAGAATGCCGTGCGCGCTCGGCGCCTGCCGCAGTGCCGCTGCGAGGAATGCGCCGTGTGCCCCGCCGACATCGACGATGCGGTGGGCATCCGCGAACGAGTACGCCGCGAGGATCCCTTGCGTCTCGATCTGCGACATCGCGGTCATGTTCGCCGAGAACAGGCGCCCCTCCTCGGGATTGCGGTCGCGGTAGTACTCCCACGCCTTCATCGAGAAGACCTTCTCGAATACGGGTCCCCCGCTGCGCACGCTCTCCTCGAGCCGTCCCCAGGGCAGGTAATGCGCGGTGTCGAGCTCGGAGGCGATCAGAGCGCGCTGTGAGCCCGGCACATCCGAGCGCAGACGCTCACCGATCGGAGTGAGGGCGAAGCGGCCCTCGGTGTCGCGGGAGAACACGCCGAGACTTGCGGTGGCGCGCAGCAGCCGGAACAGCGCATCCGCATCGGCACCCAGATCGCCGGCGAGGTCCTCGGCGCTACGCGGCCCGTGCGCCAGCCGATCCGCAATTCCGAGCCGCGCCACCGTCGCGACGGCACAGGCGCTCCAGAAGCCGACGACGAGATCGAGGATCGCCGACTCGGGCGCTGCAGTTGAAGAACGACTCACCAGCGGCCCTCCTCGAATCGGAAGCGCTTGGGGTCGGGAGCGCCGGTTACCTCCGGGTCTTCGGACCGAGCAGCAACCACAAGAGGAAGCCGATCACGGGCAACACGATCACGATCACGATCCATAGGACCTTGTTCCCAGTGCTTGCGCCGCTCTGACTGACGTTGACGATCGCCCACACATCGGCGATGAGGACGAGGATTCCCCACAGACCATTGTAGTACACGGCGCAGTTTCTCCCCTTCGCCCCGCGGTGGCCGGACGGCCCGCCGCGTCGCTTCACCGGGCAGGCGAGCCCCCAGCGTACCCGGCTCGAATCTCGGCGGGAAGCAGCCGCAGAATGAAGTGCAGCACGAGCGGAATGAGGACGAAGTCGTCGACCACTCCGGCGATCGGGACGGCGAAATTGAAGGGATCGAACGCGTAGAGCCCGAGCAGGACGAGCGCCGGCGCGAGCCAGAACGGCCGGCGCGGATGCCGCAGCGCGAACAGGACGAGGCGCATGTCCCCCGCAATGAGCCGCCAGAGCCTGAGCAAGCGCAGCATGTGGGTATCCGATGTGGCCGAGCCGCGCCCATGATGTGCCGCCGGAGTTGCAGGATTCAAGTGCCGCCCGCGGCCGCGGCACGACTTCTGCTCGACCGCCCCATTTCGCTCGAGGAGCGCACTGTGCTTCAGCTGGGCTGGAAGGACGGTCGAGACGTGTTGCCACGGCTGAGATCCACCCTGACCCGCGTACCGACGACCGAGCGTCCGGCGGGCAAACACGCTCACTGAGAAGCGCCCGATGGAGTACGCCAGCAAGCACTACGATTTCCGCCGCAAGGAGGCGGCGTACGCAGAGCTTGCGCGGGACCTGACCGCGCTCCTCGCGGAGGAATCCGATTGGGTCGCGAATGCGGCGAACACCGCCGCGCTGATCTTCGATGCATTACCGGATATCAGCTGGGCCGGATTCTATTTCTCGAGGGGTAGCGATCTGCTCGTCGGACCGTTCCAGGGCAAGCCGGCGTGCGTGCGGATCCCGAGATCGTCATTCCCCTCATCACAGGCGACGCAGTCCGCGGTGTGCTCGACATCGACAGCCGGAGTCTCGGGCGCTTCGACGATGCGGACCTGCGGGGGCTCACCCGGATCGGGGAGGTCTTCTGTGCGAGCGCACGTTTCGAGAGCGGCGCCCGGAGGTTGTGAATTTATGGCCACCATCCCTCGCAGGCCGAAGCGGCAGAGGACTTCCCGCGCGACTGCAACGACCCCTGCGGCCCGGCACCCTTACGTCCACCGCCATTTGATACATCGCCCGTACGTCAAGCGTCCACGTCCGGGCGCGCGCAGAGACAGAGCGTGGGAAGTCCCGGCCCTGTGCACGGCCTACGACTGGCCCACTGGCCTCGAAGGCGGTGGGGTGATCGCGATCGTCGAGCTGGGCGGCGGCTGGCTGCAATCGGATCTCGATGCGTTCTTCAAACGCGTGGGTCAGCGAGCCGCGACGGTGACCGACGTTTCCGTCGGCGGCGTCACCAACTCCCCGGGCAAGGATCTGGATTCCGACACCGAGGTCGCATTGGATATCGAGGTCGCCGCAGCAGCCTACTCCGTCGCGACGGGACATCCTGCCGTAATACGCATCTACTGGGCGAACGATATCGCCCCGGGCGTCCAGGCCGCCGCTGCCGACGGCTGCGATGTCTGCTCGATTTCGTGGGGATCCGATGAAGCGAATTGGGGTGAGGCGGCCGGGGAGCAAATGGAGCAGGTTGCGGCGGCAGCCGCCGACAAGGGCATGCTCGTCTTTGCCGCCTCCGGAGACAATGATTCCTCCGACGGCGGCAGCAATCCGGCAAACGTCGATTTGCCAGCCTCGTGTCCACACGTCATCGGCTGCGGCGGCACGAGCAAGACAGCTGAGGGCGAGACGGTCTGGAACAACGATCCAGGAAGTGCCAGCGGCGAGGGCACCGGTGGTGGCTTCTCCACGATTTTCCAGCCAGTGCCCAGCTGGCAAGTGGGCGCTCCCAACGGCCCCGGTCGAATGGTCCCCGACGTTGCGGGCAACGCCGATCCGAACACCGGATACAACATGGTCGTGGACGGAGCGGTCCAGATGGTGGGCGGCACGAGCGCCGTCGCTCCGCTTTACTCCGGCCTCTTTGCCTCATTCGGGCGGAAGCTGGGTTGGGTAACGCCCGAGCTCTGGCAGAACCAGGTCTGCTTCAACGATATCACCCAGGGTGACAACGGCGCTTATCGCGCTCGACCTGGTCCGGATCCTTGCACTGGCCTCGGTTCTCCGATCGGAAACAAGCTTGCGACGTTGCTCACGGACCCGAGAGCCGGGCAGGCTCGGTTGATCAAACAGCTGGTGGCCCAGAATCGGCGGCTGCGTGAACAGCTGGCGCGCCGCGGTACGAACAACGGCGCGTGAACGGAGCAGCTGCAGCCGCACTGGACATGCTCTGACCACCTATATAGACTTTCTATAATGGGTAAGCGGAAGCGTGATTTGCGGATCTCGCTCCAGGCGCTTCGGGTCCTGGAGGCCTTCCTGGAGAGGCCGGCGCAGGAGCTGGCTGGAACGGACGTGCAGAAGCGCAGCGGCCTCGCCTCGGGTACGCTGTATCCGAT